>DASXJN010000082.1:0-7074 GCA_036497365.1 Jatrophihabitantaceae bacterium
CGGGGCCGATGTACCGGGCGGACGGGCGGACGAGCCGTCCGGTGCGCTTCTGCTCCATGATGTGCGCCGACCAACCACCGGTGCGGGCGCAGGTGAACATCGCCGGCATCATGTGCGGCGGCACCTCGGCGAAGTCGAGGATCACCGCTGCCCAGAACTCGACGTTGGTCTCGATCGGACGGTCCGGACGACGCTCGCGCAGCTCGGTGAGCGCCGCCTGCTCGAGGGCCTGGGCCGCGTCGAAGCGCGGCGCGTTGAGCTCCTTGCAGGTGCGCCGCAGCACGCGAGCGCGCGGGTCCTCGGCACGGTAGACGCGGTGGCCGAAACCCATCAACCGCTCGTGCCGGTCGAGGATGCCGGAGACGACCTTGCGGGCATCGCCGGTCTTCTCGACCTCGGCGATCATCGGCAGCACGCGGGCCGGGGCGCCGCCGTGCAGCGGCCCGCTCATCGCGCCGATCGCGCCGGACATCGCGGCCGCGACGTCGGCACCCGTCGAGGCGATGACGCGCGCCGTGAAGGTCGAGGCGTTCATGCCGTGCTCGGCGGCGGAGACGAAGTACGCGTCGACGGCCCTGACGTGCGCGGGGTCGGGCTCGCCACGCCAGCGCACCATCATCCGCTCGACGATGGTCTCGCACTGATCGATGCGCGACTGTGGCACAGCCGGGTTCGACAGCCCGCGAGCGGACTGGGCGGCATAGGACAGCGCCATCACTGCGGCGCGCGCCAATTGTTCGCGCGCCTCGTCGTCGCTGATGTCGAGCAGTGGACGGTAGGCCCAGATGGGCGAGAGCATCGCGAGCGCGGCCTGCACGTCGACTCGTACGTCACCGGTGTGCACCGGGATCGGGAACGGCTCCGCGGGCGGCAGGCCCGGACCGAACTTTCCGTCGACCAACAGCGCCCAGACGTTGCCGAACGTGACATGTCCGACGAGGTCCTCGATGTCGACGCCGCGGTAGCGCAGCGCGCCGCCGTCCTTGTCCGGCTCGGCGATCTCGGTCTCGAAGGCGATGACGCCCTCGAGACCCGGGCTGTAGTCCGATGCCATGGACATGCTCCGATCCGTTGTGCGGACATGGTTGTCGGCATGAAGAGAGGCGCGTCGTGGTCGACGCCGACCTCCATTCTGCTCATATCGGCTGCAGGCCCCACCAGCCCGGGTGCCAGGATGAGGGGCGATGACCGCCTCCGACCCGGCCGAGCTGCGCCGCAGCTATGAACGTGCCGCCCTCGACGAGTCGTCGATCGCGCCGACCTGGCTGGCCCAGTTGCAGGCGTGGTACGACGACGCTGTCGTGCTGGGCGGTTCGCCGGAGCCGAACGCCATGCAGGTGGCCACCGTCGACGCCGCCGGGCACCCTTCCGTCCGGACCGTTCTGGTCAAGGCGATCGACGAGCGCGGCGTGGTGTTCTACACCAACTACGAGTCGGCCAAGGGCCGCGATCTGACCGAGCGCCCTTACGGTGCCGCGCTGTTCGTCTGGCTCGCACACGAGCGTCAGGTGCGTCTGTCCGGGCCGGTGCAGCGCGTCTCGCGGGACGAGACGGCGGCCTATTTCGCGAGCCGGCCCCGCGGCTCGCAACTGGGCGCGTGGGCCTCGCCGCAGTCGCGCGTGATCGCGTCACGCGCCGAACTCGAACGGCTCGACGCCGAGGTCGCCGAGCGGTTCGGTGACGGCGAGGTGGAGCCGCCGCCGCACTGGGGCGGGTTTCTGATCGCGCCGGAGGCGGTCGAGTTCTGGCAAGGCCGCCCCGACCGACTGCACGACCGCCTTCGCTTCCGCCGCGTCGACGGCGCATGGATCCTCGAGAGATTGGCACCGTGACCGCTGTAAGAGACGTCGTCGAGATCCGGCGCGAGCTGCACTCTCACCCCGAGCTCGCCTATCACGAGAAGCGCACCACTGAGTTGCTCGTCGATCGGCTGCGCGGGCTCGGCCTCGAGCCGGAGGTACTGCCGGCCGGCACGGGTGTGCACTGCGACATCGGCTCGGCGGACGGCCCGTTGATCGCGTTACGCGCCGACATCGACGCGCTGCCGATCGCGGATCAGAAGAACGTCTCGTACCGATCGACCGTGGATGGGGTGTGCCACGGCTGCGGCCACGACGCGCACACCGCGATCCTGCTCAGCGCCGCCGGCGAACTCGCCGCGCGCGACCTGGACGGCCGGGTGCGGCTGATCTTCCAGCCTGCCGAAGAGACGGTGCCGGGCGGGGCGACGGCGGCGATCGCCGCAGGCGTGCTGGACGGCGTGCAGCAGATCTACGCGCTGCACTGCGACCCGCGTATCGAGACCGGGTCGATCGGCCTGCGCACCGGCGCTATCACGGCCGCCTGCGATCAGGTGCGGATCGCCTTCTCCGGGCCGGGCGGCCACACCGCGCGTCCGCACCTGACTGCCGACCTCGTCTACGCGATCGGACGAGTGATCACCGACCTACCCGGCCTGCTGTCGCGTCGCGTCGACCCGCGCTCCGGGGTGTCGATCGTCTGGGGTTCGGTCGACGCCGGACGGGCTGCGAACGCGATCCCGATGAACGGCACACTCGTCGGCACATTGCGGGTGCTCGACCGCGAGGCATGGCGCTCCGCCGAGCCGCTCGTCCGCTCCCTGGTGGACGAACTGGTCGCACCCACCGGCGTCACCGCCGAGGTCGACTACGCGCGCGGGGTGCCGCCGGTGATGAACGCGTCGCGCGCAGTCGACGTGCAGCGCGCTGCCGTCCTCGCCACGCTCGGCAACAACGGCCTTGTCTCGACCGAGCAGAGCATGGGCGCGGAGGACTTCGCCTGGTACCTCGAGTCGGTGCCCGGAGCGCTCGCGCGGCTCGGCGTGCGTGCACCGGGCGGCGCGGCGTTCGACCTGCACCAGGGCACCTTCGACATAGACGAGAACGCCCTCGAGGTCGGTGTGCGCTACACCGTGGCGCTGGCCGAGCAGGCGCTCAAGGACACCGCCGGCTGACGGACGCTGTCGATGGAGACCACGCAGCGCATCGTCTTCGTCGCGGTCGTGCTCGCCCGGCTGGTCGTCCCGCTGTTCATCCCGCGTTACCCGCTGCCGGCGATCGTCCTGTCGCTGGTGATCGACGGCGTCGACCAGACGATCTTCCAGGCGTTCCACGTGACGCATGTGCTGCGGATCTACCAGAACTACGACAAGGCGCTCGACATCTACTACCAGGTGATCGCGTACACCGCGACGATGCGCAACTGGCGCCATCCGCTGGCGTTCCGGGTGGGGCAGTTCCTCTGGTACTACCGGCTGGTCGGCGTGCTCTGGTTCGAGCTGTCCGACTGGGGCCCGGTGCTGTTGATCTTCCCGAATACGTTCGAGTACTACTTCATCGCCTACGAGGCGGTGCGGGTGCTGTGGCGGCCGGAGCGGATGTCGCCACGGCTCGTGATCGGCGGCGCCGCGTTCATCTGGGTGTTCATCAAGTTGCCGCAGGAGTGGTGGATCCACGTCGCGGATCTCGACGCGACCGACGAGATGGGTCGACATCCGGTGATCGCGACGGTCTTGTTCGTCGTCCTGGCGGCCGTGGTCGGGGCCTTCGTCGCCGCTGTACGTCGCTACGCCCCGCCGCCCGACTGGCGCCCGCGCGTGCTGGTGCGGGCGCCCGAGGCGGACGCACGGCCGGAGAGCCGGCGCGAATGGCTCGAGACGACCGGCGAGAAGGCCGTGCTGCTCAGCATGATCACGGTGGTCTTCGCGAACATCGTGCCGAACCGGGCCGATGCGTTGCAGCTCGCGTTCGTCACGGTGGTCGTGGTCGTGTTGAACGGCGGGATGACCGAGTTGCTCGCGTCGGCGGGCGAGCTACCGGTGACGCTCTGGAAGCGGTTCTCGGTGATCGTGGCCGTCAACGCGATGATCTTCGAACTGATCATCTGGCTCGGGCGGCGCCGGCATGTGAATGCGGTCGAGGCGTTCTTCGAGCTGTTCCTCGTCTCGCTCGTGATCACGCTGTACGACGAGTATCGCGCCATCCGTCACGGAAGGCGCACCCGGCCGCCGGGCTCGACCAGTAAGGCGCGCGTCGCCGGCGCGACCTGAGCCAGCTCCGCGGCGAATCGCGAGCCGGCCAGTGGGCCGAGCTGCGGGCGCAGGTGCCGCAGTAATGGAATCTGCAGCGAACCCCAGTGGATCGGTAGGACGAGCCGGGGCTCGAGGTCGCGCGCGAGCGCGGCGGCCGACCGCGGGCCGAGATGCTCCTCGCCGAGGGTCAATCCCCAGCCGCCGATGGGGAGCAGGGCCAGGTCGGCGCCGCGGGGCAGCTCGGCCAGCCGCGGATCCGGGCCGGTGTCGCCGGCGAAATAGACGGTGTGCTGATCGTCGGCCACGAGGTAGCCGACCGGCTGCGCTCGTCCGCGGTACCCGAAGCGACCGGCCGGATGGTGGGCCGGCACCGCGGCCACGCGCACACCGCGCAACTCGACCTCGTCGCCCGGTTCGACCTCGCGGACGTCGCGCGCCCCGGCGCGGCGAACCAGGTCGCCCCCGCCGCGGGGCACCACCACGGGCGCGTCGATCCGGCGCAGCGACGGCAGGTCGAGATGGTCGTGGTGCAGATGGGAGACGAGCACCAGGGTCGTCTCGGTCGCTGTCGTCGACGACGGCATCGGCCCCACTCGGCGTAGCGGCCCGACATGCGAGCGCAGGAACGGATCGGTCAGGATCCGCTCACCGCCGAGATCGATCGCAACGGTGGCATGTCCCAACCAGGTAGCGCCGGCCGAATTCACAATCGGCTGACCAGCCCGACCGTGTTGCCCTCGGAGTCCTCGACGAACGCCTGCCACTCGTCGGTGCCGGCCGGACCCAACGTGTCGTCCTCGTGGCTGAAGATGACGTGCGGATCGGAGATGACACGGACATCGTCACGCAGTTCCTCGATGCGGGTGCGGACGTCCGGCACCTCGAAATAGTGCAGCGCTGTCGGTGCGGCGTTGTCGAGCAGCAATCGCACACCGTCAACGGTGAAGAACAGCAGACCGGGCGGATCGAACTTGGCCGTCGCAGGCGTGCCGAGCAACGACTCATACCACTGTGCAGCGCGATCGAGGTCTTCGGCGTGCTGAGCGATCTGAACGATTCGCATGATCGCCTCCGGAGTTTCTTAGCAAGGCTAGATACCTAGCAATGCTATACACATATGATGGACGAACGCGAGACCGCACGCCATCTCAATTCCGGGGCGATCCACGTGCTGCGCGCGCTTCGGCGGGTCGATCGGCAGGCCGGTATCACCGCGGCGCGCTTGTCGGCGTTGTCGGTGCTCGTGTTCGGCGGCCCTTGCACGATGGGGGCGCTGGCGGCCGCTGAGGACGTCGCCGGACCGACGATGACCCGCATCGTCGACGCACTCGAGGAGGCCCGGCTAGTGCGTCGCCGGGTGCTGGCCGGCGCCGGCCGTCCGGTCGAGGTGTCGGCAACCGCGAAAGGCGATCGGCTCATGCGCCGCGCCGCCGACCGGCGCCTGGACGCGTTGATCACCGCGATGGGCACGCTGTCCGACGCCGACCGGCGACGGTTGGCAGGCGCCGCGCCGATCCTCGACCGGGTCGCGGCGGCGCTACTCGCCGAGTGACCGGCAGGGCCGCGCGCGCAGTTCGGTGACGTATTCATCGGGAGCGCCGGCGGCCTGCGCCGCCTCGGCGATCAAACCGAGATAGCGGGCCGAGGGCAACCCGCCTTCGTAGGCGTCGAGAATGTAGACCCAGGCGAGCACCTCGCCGTCCAGGGTCGACACGCGCAGTTTGATCTTGTTGTAGAGGCCCTCCTGGGCGCCTTCCCAATAGTCCAGCTTCGCGTGGTCCTGTGGCGACACGTCGTAGAGCGCCACGAAGACCTGACCGTCGCTGTCCGGCACGACCATCGCGAGGGCGCCGTCCCAGCCGAGCTCCTCGCCACCGAAGGTGAGCCGCCAACCGTTGAGCCAGCCGGTGCCGGCCGCGGGCGAGTGCGGGCAGCGTTCGAGCATCTGCTCGGGATCCATGTTGGACCCGTACGCCGCGTAGAGGCCGCCAGTGGATGACATTGCGAGCAGACTACCGACGAAACCAGGCCGGGTGGGCGATTCGGCGAGCCCGACTGTCGACAGCGACAATGGACGCATGACGCGGATCGTGATCATCGGCGGCGGGCCGGCGGGGTACGAGTCGGCGCTGGTCGCGGCGCAGCTCGGTGCCCAGGTGACGGTGATCGACCGCGACGGGATCGGCGGCGCGTGCGTGCTCACCGACTGTGTTCCCAGCAAGACGTTGATCGCGACCAGCGATCGGGTGACTGCGTTCCGGGACGCACCGCGGGTCGGCGTCGGCACCGTGTCCGGCAAGGTCGCAGTCGATCACGCCTCGGTGAACGAGCGCATCCTCGATCTGGCCCGCCAGCAGTCGGAAGACATCGCTCGTCGCCTGGTCAACGAGGGCGTCACCGTGCTTGCCGGCGGGGGACGGTTCGCTGCCGAACAACCGCCGCGCGCGCACAAGGTCGAGGTCGTCGATCCGTCCGGGCGGGTCAGCGAGACCGTCGAGGCCGACGTCGTCCTACTGGCAACCGGCGGCACGCCCCGCGTGCTCGACACCGCTGAGCCCGACGGTGAGCGCATCCTGTCGTGGCGCGACGTCTACACCCTCGACCGGATGCCCGAGCATCTCGTCGTAGTGGGTTCCGGTGTCACCGGCGCCGAGTTCGCGTCCGGCTACAGCGAGTTGGGTGTGCCGGTCACCCTGGTGTCCTCGCGTGACCGGGTGCTGCCCGGCGAGGATCCGGATGCAGCCGCCGTCATCGAAGAGGTCTTCACCAGTCGCGGCGGCACCTTGGTGAAGCAGGCGCGTGCCTCCGCGGTCAAAAGGGTCGGCGACGGTGTCGTCGTGGAACTGCTGGACGGACGGACGGTGGAGGGGTCGCACGCGCTGATGTGCGTCGGGTCGGTGCCCAACACGGGCGGCCTCGGCCTCGAGTACGCCGGCGTCGTGCTCGACGCGAACGGTTTCATCGCCACCGACCGGGTGTCGCGCACGAACGTCTCGTCTATCTACGCGGCGGGCGACTGCACC
>DASXJN010000083.1:0-2336 GCA_036497365.1 Jatrophihabitantaceae bacterium
CCGACGTTAGTCTCCCGCCGACGGCCGACCGATATAACCCCTGCACGCCATGACGTGCAGGACGTATACCGGTTCGTTCAGCCGAGCAGGGCGCGGCGCAGCTGGCCGGCCACCACTGCTTCTTCGGTGCGGACGATGACGCTCGGGTAGCGCAGCACGAGCGCGCCGGCGAGCACGATCTCGTTCTGCCGCAGCTGGTCGTCCCACCATTTGCGGACGGCCAGGTGCACGGCACCGTCGATCTCTGCAGCGACGATCCGCCCGTCGGGCAGTCGCCATTCGGCATCGAGGTAGCGGCGCCGCCCACCGCGCTCGACTCGGATGCGCTGCTGAGCCGGTGTTGGTAGGCCGTGTCGTCGACACAGCCGGACGAAGTCGATCTCGCTCAGCGCTTCGGCACCACCGGCGATATCGTTCACGGCGAGCAACAGATCGTGCCGATGGCGCGCTCGCGGCGCTCGCTCGAGCGCGATCCGCAACTGGGACGCCGTCGTCAGCCGTTGCTGCACGCCGGCCGCGAGGATGCCGCACGCAGGTCGCGGGTTCTGGAAGCTCGACGCAGCGAGGATGAGCGCAGGTGCGATCCGCTGGCAGCGGCGGATCTCGAGAATGTCCGCAGGCGCGAGCTCTGCGGTGCGGTGCACCACGACGAAAGGCTCGCGTAGCTGCGGGCGCGGCACCCCGGCCGGCGCCCGCACGTGCACCTCGTCGCGTTCCCACGTCTTGAGGCCCTGGCTTTCGAGCGCCGAGAACGACGCGAGATAGGCACGCGGCCCGCAGTTGAGCATGCCGACGCGCCACCGCTCTTCGCGGGTCAGCTCGCCGTTGTGCAGCACCAGCGCTTTGCCGAAGCGCTGCCACCGTCCGGCTCGTAGCCGTGCCGCCGCCTGCGACCGGGTGCACCCGAGGCGATTGACTTCCTGCATCGTGTACGCCGCGACGTCGGCCTCGCGCGCGAACTCGAGCGTTGCGACGGCTGCATTAGTGAGCACGGGCGGTAATGGTGCCGCGTTCGGCGCGGCCGCGTGCTCGGCTTGTGGACAACGGAAACGCGTATATCTCCTGCACGCCATGACGTGCAGGACATATACGCGTTCGCGAACAGCTAGCTCTTGGTCACCGTGATCGTGACCGTGGCCGAGTGGCCCGGCGCGTTCTTGGCGGTCGCCGCGCGGTAGACCCGGAACTTGTACGTGCCGGCCTGTGCCTCGGTGATGTGCAGCACGTAGCCGAGCGTGGTCTTGTGCTGGCCGGGCAGCACCTGCGAGTGCACGGTCGCCGTCGCGCCGGCGTCCTTCCACTTCCCGCCGGTGTAGCGCTGCAGCTGGACGGTCTGGCCCTGCTCGTTCGGCGTGACCGTGCCGTAGATCGTGATCTTGTGATCCCGCACGACCTGCGCGGCCACCGCCGCCGCCGACACGACCTGAGCCACCGTGATCAGGACGGGTTGGCTCGCCACAGCCGCATCGGCAGCGTTGCCCGCGAACTTCCACCGGTACTGCGTCGACGCGCTCGGCGAGACCGTAGCGGTCGCCTTGCCCAGGCTGCTCGTCTGCGCCGTGCTCACTGCCTGGAACGCGCCCGACGTACCGACCCGCGACTGCAGCTTCAGCGGCACGCCGCTCACCGCACCATGCGTATCGGTCAGCGTGCCCGTGACCTTCGTCGATTCGCCCGCGTCGATCGAAGCCGAAGCCACGCTCGCGGTCAGCGTCGTCGCAGCAGGCGGCGCCACCGCCTCGGCCGCGCCGATGTCGACCGCGCTGCCCTGCGGACGGGTGGTGCCGCGCTGATCGGCATCGGCCACGTTTGCCGAGATGCTGCCCCAGGCCGATGCGCTACCGGCGTCGATCAGCGCGCTGCCGGCACCCGGCAGCATCGTGTCGGTCTGCCCGCCGGAGTCCCCGAGCGCGCCGAGCTCGGCGGCGATGTTCTGCTTGTCGCCGGCTGTGGTGAATGCGCACGACGCGTCGCTCACGCCGTTGTGCCCGCCCGAGTCGATCCGGCCGGCACTGTCGTCGCAGTTGTTCGTGCCGCTGCCACCGGTGTTGTTGACCAGCGCGGTGTCGTCGGCCTTCACGCCGGCGCCGCATCCGCAGCTGCCGTCCCAGTACGAGTAGATGCCGCCGCCGTCCGACGCGCTGTTCTTGCTGATCGTGGCGAAGCGGATCGTGACGCCGCTCTGGTACGCGTAGATGCCGCCACCCTGGCTGCCGGCGCCGGGCGCGGTGTTGCCGGCGATGGTGCTCTGCGTGATCGTGACGTGGCTGTCCTCTTCGATGTACAGCCCGGCGCCGGCGGCATTGTCGCCGGTGAGGTTGTTGCCGCTGATCGTG
>DASXJN010000084.1:0-10947 GCA_036497365.1 Jatrophihabitantaceae bacterium
GATCCAGTTCGGTCGGGTTGAAAGTCGGAAGCTGAGTTGAGGTCACTGCGGTTGTCCTTTCGTCGTGCCGCTTATGCGGCTCGGTAGCTGTCGTCCTTGCGGGGACGGCCCCTCGGCCGCTTCCGCGCGATGATCGCGCCGCGCTCGAAGATCTCGCCGCCCCAGACTCCCCAGGGCTCCCGACGCTCCAGGGCGCCGGCGAGGCAGGCGAGTCGGGCCGGGCAGTCCTGGCAGAACGCCTTGGCCTGCTCGAGATCGGCCGGGGTTTCGGCGAACCAGAGTTCGGGGTTCTGCACCCGGCAGGGCACATCGTCCGGACACTGCTTCGACAGCGGGTCGAGCGGTTCGATCCCGTTGAGCAGTTCGGCGGTCTGCACTGCGCCGTTCGGACTGCCCGAGAGCAGCTCCTCAGGTGCGCAAGTGGTCAACACGTCGGGTCACCTCCTTGTCGTGATGGTTCTTCGGTTTCGTGCGGTGTCGGTTGAGTAGTGGGCGGATAAACAACGAGGCCGCGGTTCCCATTTGGGAGCCGCGGCCTCGAGGAGCCTGTCGCTGAGCGCTGTCAGCGGAGTTCTCCTCGAGGTGGCGCGGCCAGCTTTCCGTCGCGAACGCGGGCGTTGGCGACGATCGCATCGAATGCCGGCGTGCTGAGAACAGAGTTCGACCCCATGCACGGGACGGCGAGAGGCGCGACAAGCTGGGTCGCCCGAGACATGGGAGCAGCCGAAGTGTTCTCGTAGTGGTTCACGTCGGGGCACCCCCTTCTCGTCTCGTCCATGCGCGGGCGCGCGTGGTGTAGGCAGGCTAACGGGCTCTAGATTCGGTCGGCAAGTGTATTTATTGCCTTGATCGCTCCTGGCAGAAAATTTCTTGGTTCGTTTCCCGCGGAGGCCCGATGAGTTTCTCGCTCGGACACAGGCCGGCGGCACTTGTCCTGCTTGCCTTGATCGCCCAGATCTGCGGGTGTACGTCGAGTCGTAGCGGCGGCTCCGCGACGTCTGCGCCGGCCACGCGACACGGCTCGTCGCCGCCGTCGGCCGCAGTGACCGGCCGGTTGCCCGCCCTCACGCGAGCAGATTCGAAGCAGATCACCCGCGCGTTCGTGACCTTCTTCGATGGGAAGACTTCGGCGGCGAACGCCGCGACCGTCCTGCAGAACGGGCCGAAGTTCGCCGCGGCGCTCCGGGCGCAGGCCGGGTCGCAGCAGGCCAAGTCGCTCACCGCGAAGGTCGCCGGCATCAGCCGGGATCCACAACACCCGAGTCCTCACGTCGCGAAGGTGACCTTCTCGCTGCTGTCCGGCGGGCAGATCCTGCTGCCCGACTCCCCCGGCCTGGCCGTCGAGTCCGGCGGACGATGGCAGGTCGCGGCGCAGACGTTCTGCGCCCTGCTGCAATTGCAGGGGTCACCGCCCAAGCAATGCTCGGATCCTTCGCTGACGGCTGTACCGACCGGATGACTCCTCGCCGGTCCGCGGCACTGAGCACCGTTCTCGGCGTGCTCGCGCTGACCTTCCTCGACACGACGATCGTCAGCGTCACCCTCGGCAACATCCAGTACCACTTGGGCAGTGGCGTCATCCCGCTGCAATGGGTGATCAACGCGTACTCACTCGCGTTCGCCGGGCTGATGCTGCTCGCCGGCTCGCTCAGCGACCGGTACGGGCGCAAGAGCTTCATGGTCGGCGGGATCGTCGTGTTCTGCGCCGGATCGCTCCTGTGCGCGCTGGCGCCGAGCGTGGGCTGGGTGATCGCCGGACGCGCGGTGATGGGCGTCGGTGCAGCGGCGTCCGAGCCGGGGACGCTGTCGGTGATCCGGCAGCTCTTCCCGGACCGCGCCCAGCGGGCGCGCGCGCTCGGCGGCTGGGCCGCGGTGTCGGGCCTGTCGCTGGCACTCGGCCCGGTGCTCGGCGGCGTGCTCGTCGCGGTCGGTGACTGGCGCGACGTGTTCTGGTTCAACCTCGTTGCCGGCATCGTGCTGCTGGCGGCGACGCTGCGCTGGGTACCGAACAGCGCCGACCCACAAACCGGACGGATCGACACCGAGGGCTTCGCGCTCGGCACCGTGGCCCTGGTGTGCCTGATCTTCGGGGGCATCACCGGTGAGCAGTACGGCTACGGGCGGCCTTGGATCATCGCGCTGTTCGCGGTCAGCGGGCTGTGCTTCGTCGCGTTCGTCATGGTGGAGCGTCGCGCAACGAATCCGATGCTCGACTTGCGCTACCTCCGCAATCCGGCGATCGGCGTGGCGTTGTTCGTGGCGTTCGCCGTGTACTTCGGCGTGTTCTCGATCTTCTTCCTCACCGCGCTGTACCTCGACGTGATCGTCGGCTATTCGGGTGGCCGGCTGGCACTGTTGTTCGTGCCGATGGCGGTGGCGATCGTGCTCGGCTCGCTCGGATCCGGTCGCTGGGTCGCCCGCGTCGGCGCCCGGTGGCCGATGGTCACCGGCTGCCTGCTCGGCGCCGCCGGTGTCGTCGTCGCGAGGTATCTGTTGACGACGACGCCTTCGTTCGGCTGGCTGACGGCAGCCGTCGCGCTGGCCGGCCTCGGGTTCGGCATCGCCGTCGTGCCGCTCACGTCCGCGGTACTCGGGCACGTCCCGGCGGCCCGGTCGGGCATGGCCGCGTCGACGACGAACACCGCTCGCCAACTCGGCTCGGTCGTCGGCGTGGCAGCGCTCGGCGCGATCGTGAACGGCTACCTGCGCAGCGACTTCGGCGCGTCACTGCGCGCGAGTTCAGGGAGTTCCGGCCAGATCGACTACATCATCGGGTTGCTCGAGACCGGCGGGCCGGCGGCCAAGGGCATCGACCTCGCCCATCCACCGCAGTTGATCAAAGCGCTGGTGGACGCCGCGGCGGCGGCGTTCCGGGTAGGCATGCATATCGCGCTGTGGGTGTCGGCCGGCCTGATCCTCGCGGCCGCCGTGGCGACGCTGCTCGTACCGCGTCGTGCGATGGCGCCCGACGCGGAAGTGGATCAGATGGATGAAGTGGATCAGCTGACCTCGACGGGTTCGACCTCGGCCGGGTCGGCGCCACCGAGCACGGCGAGCACCGGCACCGAGTAGCGGTCGAGCTTGGCCGGCCCGACGCCGGGGATGCTTGCGAGGCCGGCGCGCGAGGTTGGCTGCCGGTCGGCGATCGCCACGAGCGTGGCGTCGCTGAACACGACGTACGGGGGCACCTTCTGCGCCTCGGCCTGCGCCCGGCGCCACGCGCGCAGCCGTCCGAACAGCTCGGCATCGGCGGCCTCCGGGCGCGGCTGCTTGGTCTTTTTCGCAGTCGGCCGCGCGTCTCGGGCGACGGCGGGGCGAAGCCCGTCCAGAAACCGGCTCGGCGGACGGCTGCGTCGCTGACCGGGACTGCGCGCCAGCGCCCAGCTCAACGCGAGCCGTTCCCGGGCGCGCGTGATCCCGACGTAGAGCAGGCGGCGTTCCTCGGCTACCTGGGCAGGCGTGGTCGCGTGCTGGATCGGCACGGTGCCGTCGACCAGACCGACCAGGAAGACGGCATCCCACTCGAGCCCCTTCGCCGAGTGCAACGAGGCGAGCGTGACGCCCTGCACCGTCGGCGCGTGTTGCGCATCGGCCCGTGCGTCGAGCTCGGCCACCAGCTGACCGAGCCGGGCTTCGGGCAGTGTCGCGGCCAGATCGTCGGCCAGGCTGACGAGCGCGGCCAGCGATTCCCACCGTTCGCGCGCCGCCCCACCGGGCGGCGGCGAGTCGGGTCGCCAGTTCATGCCGGTGAGCACCTCGCGCACCGCGTCGGAAAGCGTGCCGTCGACAGGTTCGGCGCGGGCCGCGCCGCGGAGCAGCAGCCGGGCCTCGCGGATCTCGGGCCGGTCGAAGAACCGCTCACCGCCGCGAAGCACGTAGGGCACCCGCACGTCCGACAACGCCTGCTCGTAGACCTCGGACTGCGCGTTGATCCGGAACAGCACGGCGATCTCGGCGGCCGTCGTCCCGGCATCGACGAGGCGTCGGCACTCGGCGGCCACCGCGGCGGCTTCGGCCGGTTCGTCGTCGTATTCGGCGAAGCTCGGCGGCGGGCCGTCGGCGCGCTGCCCGACGAGGGTGAGGTCGTTCGTGCCGCCGTGCTGCACCAGCCGGTTGGCGAGGTCGACCACCTGCGGCGTGGACCGGTAGTCGCGGTGCAGCCGGACGACGACAGCGTCCGGGAACCGGCGGCGAAACCCGAGCAGGTGCTCGGGCGTAGCTCCGGCGAAGCTGTAGATCGTCTGGTTGGCGTCGCCGACCACGCACACGTCGTTGCGGCCGCCGAGCCAGGCGTCGAGCAGGCGTTGCTGCAGCGGCGAGACGTCCTGGTACTCGTCGACGACGAAGTGGCGGTAGCGCGCCCGTACCTCGTCCGCGACGTCACGGAACTCCTCGATCGCGCCGGCCATGATCATCAACAGATCGGCGAAGTCGACGACACCGACCCGGCGCTTGCTCTGCTCGTACTCCTCGTAGATGTTCGCGATCGTGTCCGGGGTCATCGGCAGATCGCGGCCGGCAGCGCGTGCGCGCTCGGCGAAGGTCTGCGGCCCCGCGAGGACCGCCTTGGCCCAGTCGATCTCGGCCGCGACGTCACGCAGCTCGGTGCGGTCGAGGCGCAACTGGAGGCGGACAGCGGCGTTGCCGACCAGCCGCAGCGGATTGTCGACGACGTCGGGCATCGCGCCACCGAGCACCCGCGGCGCGAAGTAATGGAGCTGCCTGAGCGCTGCGGCGTGAAAGGTGCGGGCCTGCACGCCTTGCGCGCCGAGGTTGCGCAGCCGGGTGCGCAGCTCGCCGGCGGCGCGGGCGGTGAAGGTGACGGCCAGCAGTTGACCGGCCGGAACCGCCCCCGTGCGCACCTGGTAGGCGATGCGGTGGGTGATCGCACGTGTCTTGCCGGTGCCCGCACCGGCGAGGATGCACACCGGGCCGCGGACTGCCTGGGCCGCCGCCTGCTGTTCGGGGTCGAGCCCGCGCAGGATCACGTCGGCCTCGCTCATGTCCTCCGATACTGCCAGCGGGATCCGACAGGCCGGGGAATGGTCCCCCATCTTGTGAGGTTGTGCCGACCATGGGGACGAGCCTGACGATGTACACGACCACGTGGTGCGGGTTCTGTGCGCGCCTCAAGACGCAGTTGCACCGCGAGGGGATCGAGTACGACGAGGTCGACATCGAACGCGACCCGGCCGCCGCGGAGTTCGTGATGAGCGTCAACGGCGGCAACCGGACCGTCCCGACCCTGCTCTTCTCGGACGGCACGGCGCTGACGAACCCCAGCGTCGCCGAGGTCAAGGCACAGCTCGCTGCCTGACCTGCGCCCCATCTCCCCGGACGCCCTGGCCGGCGAGCTCGCCGATTGGCTGGCGTCGGAACCGGGGGTGGTTCGTGTCGCTCTCGACGGACCGCCGTGTGCCGAACCGGCCGGATGGGCCGAGCGACTGGCCGATCCGCTGCGGATGCTCGGCCGGCCATTCATTCATGTCCGCGGCGACCGCTTCTGGCGCGACGCGTCGCTGCGCCTGGAATACGGCCATGAAGACGTCGAGTCCTACCTGACCTGGCTCGACGTAGACGCGTTGCGCCGTGAGGTGCTCACCGGCCCGACCTATCTGCCATCCCTCCGGGATCCGGTCACGAACCGGTCGACCCGCGAGTCACCGCGACCGCTGCCCGACAACGCCGTGCTCGTCGTGTCAGGCCCGTTCCTGCTCGGGCTCGGGCTGCCGTTCGACCGGTCCGTCCACCTCGCCATGTCGTCGGCGGCCCGGTCGCGACATACGCCCCCGCAGCTCGCCTGGACACTGCCGGCCTTCGACCAGTACGACGCCGAGGTTTCGCCGGCCGATCTCGCCGATGTGGTCGTGCGGCTCGAGGATCCCCGCCGGCCGGCGGTCCGCGGCCTACCAAATTAGTTCGACAGTCGAACCACTTGGCGTAGAGTGATCATGTGAGTTCGATTGCTGCCGTCCGCACCCTCGCCCGCATGTCACGCCTGCTCGAACGGGCGTGCGGCGACCTGAGCCTGGCGCACTACCGTGTGCTCGCTGCCGTCGCCGACGGCGACGAGCGCGCCTCGCACGTCGCTCGCCGGCTCGCCCTGGGCAAGCCGACCGTGAGTGCCAGCGTCGAGGCGCTGTGCAAGCGCGGCCTGCTGGTGCGCGAGGACGTCGCGCACGACCAGCGCGCCGCCACGCTGCGGCTCACCCCCGCCGGCGAGGCCGTACTGCGCGGGGCAGAGGACGCGATGACGTCGCATCTCGAGGCGGTGCTGGAACGCACGCCACGAAGCGCCGAAGTCGTGCCCGCGCTGACGCGGATGGGTACCGGGCTCGATCGACTGGTCGCCGAGCGACTGGCGGCCCGATGAGCCGGTCGACCGAGCCCGGCTGGGTGCGCCGGCTCTGGCAGTACGTGCTGCGCCACCGGCGCAACGTCATCCTGGCGACGGCCGCGGCGGTGATCGGCACCGGTGCACAGGTGCTTGTCCCGCTGATCGCCCGCCAGATCGTCGACAACGTCATCATCACTCGACGCGACTCGCTGTGGCCGTGGCTGGTGCTGCTGTTCGCCTGCGCCGGGCTCACGTTCGTCCTTGCGTATGTGCGCCGGTATCGCGGCGGTCAGGTCGCGCTCGGCGTGCAACTTGACCTGCGCAACGCCATGCACGACCACCTGCAGACGCTCGACCGCGACACACTGAGTCGGATGCCCACCGGGCAGTTGGTCTCGCGGGCGAACTCGGACTCGACCCTCGTACAAGGGCTGCTCAACTTCCTGCCGCTGATGACCGGCAACCTGCTGATGATGCTGCTGTCGCTCGGCGTCATGTTCGCGCTGTCGCCACTGCTCGCACTGATCGCACTGGTCGTCCTGCCGGCGCTGTTCGTGGTGACCTACCGCATGCGCAGCCGGGTGTTCCCTGCAACGTGGGACGGGCAGCAGCGCGAGGGCGATGTCGCGCAGATCGTCGACGAGGGTGTCTCGGGCGTGCGTGTCGTCAAGGCGTTCGGCCAGGAGTCGCGCGAGCTCGAGCGCCTCGCCGACGCCGCGCAGCGGCTGTACGGCTCGCGGATGCGCGCGACGCGGTTGCAGGCGCGTTACCAACCGCTGCTCGAGTCGATCCCGACGTTCGCGCAGGTCGCCACGCTCGTCGTCGGTGGCTTGCTCGCGCTGCACGGTCACATCACGCTCGGCACGTTCCTCGCGTTCTCGACCTACGTCGGGCAGTTCGTCGCACCGGCTCGGCAACTGGCTGCCGTGCTCACTGTCGGGCAACAGGCCCGCGCCGGCGTCGAGCGCATCTTCCAGTTGCTCGACCTCGAGTCGTCCATCGTGGACGCGCCCGACGCGATCTCGCTCGACCGGGTCCGCGGCGAGATCGTCTTCGACGACGTGGACTTCGGCTACCCGGATCAGTCGTGTGTGTTGAAGGACTTCGCGTTGCACATTCGCGCCGGCGAGCGAGTGGCGCTGGTCGGTGCGAGCGGCAGCGGCAAGTCGACGGTTGCCTCATTGCTGTCGCGGTTCTCCGACCCGACGTCGGGACGGGTCTTGATGGACGGACACGACCTGCGTTCGGTGACGCTGCACTCCATGCGCGCACAGGTCGGCGTCGCGTTCGAGGAGAGCTTCCTGTTCTCGGAATCGGTGCGCGCGAACATCGCCTACGGCCGTCCGTCCGCGTCGCAGGACGAGGTCGAGGCCGCGGCGCGCGTTGCTCAGGCGCACGACTTCATCAGCGAACTTCCCAAGGGCTACGACACGGTCGTGGGCGAACGCGGGCTGACACTGTCCGGTGGTCAGCGGCAGCGGGTCGCGCTGGCGCGTGCGATTCTTGCCGATCCGCGAGTGCTCGTCCTCGACGACGCGACCAGCGCGGTCGACGCGCGCACCGAGGAGGCGATCCACGACGGGCTGCGCGAGGTGCTGGCCGACCGCACGACACTGCTCATCGCGCACCGCGTCTCGACGCTGCATCTGGCGGACCGGGTGGTCGTGCTCGAATCGGGCCGCGCCGTCGAGAGCGGCACGCACGATGAGCTGAGCGAGCACAGTGCGCGATATCGGGCGTTGCTGTCCGGGCTCGAGGAGGCGCCGCTGCGGGCAGCCGGCGACCGCATCGAGGCGCTGGCGACGCTCACCGTTGACGGGGTCACGTCGTCGGCATGGCAACCGCCGGCCAAGTCGGCACTGACGAACCGCACGGTGACCGCCGCGTCGCTCGGGGCCGGGCTCGGTGGCAGCAGTGGCACTTGGCGGCTCAACCTGGCCGCGACTCCGGAGCTCCTGGAGCGGGTGGCGGAGCTGCCTCCCGTTCGTGATCGCGCCGAAATGGATCTGCCCGCCGAGTCGGAGCACGAACGCGAGTTCGGGTTGCTGCGTCTGCTGCAGCGCTTCCGTCGTCCGCTGCTGCTCGGCCTGGCGCTGGTCGTCCTCGACGCGCTGGCCGGGCTGGCCGGGCCGTACCTCGTGAAGACCGGCGTCGACTCCGGCGTGGCGAAGGGTTCGACGACGGTGTTGTACGCGGCTGCCGGCGTCTTCCTCGCGGTCGTGCTTGTCGATCTGCTCGACCAGATCGCGTCCACGTTCGTCACCGGCCGCACCGCCGAACGGATCATGCTCGCGTTGCGAGTGCGCATCTGGGCACAGTTGCAACGTCTCTCGCTCGACTACTACGAGCGTGAGATGGCCGGCCGCATCATGACGCGGATGACCACCGACGTCGACCAGTTCGAGTCGCTGGTCGAGAACGGTTTGCTCAACGCGCTGGTCGCGTTCGTGACGTTCGTCGGTGTCGGTGTCGCGCTGGTGCTCGTCAACTGGGAACTCGGGCTGATCACGCTGAGCGTGGTCGTGCCGCTGGCGATCGCCACGGTGTGGTTTCGGCGACGCGCCTCGATGTTGTACGACCTGTCGCGAGACCGGATCGCTGCGGTCAACGCCGACTTCCAAGAGAGCCTGTCGGGTGTGCGCGAGTCGCAGGCTTTCGTGCACGAGTCGGCGACGATGGCGCGGTTCCACGCGCTCGGCGAGTCGTACCTGCGCTCGCGCGTTGCTGCACAGCGACTGGTCGCGACGTACTTCCCGTTCGTCCAATTCCTGTCGGCCGTTGCCGACGCACTCGTGCTCGGCGTCGGAGCGGCGCTGGTTCCGTCCGGCTCGTTGACGGTCGGTGCGCTGATTGCGTTCCTGCTCTACATCGACCTGTTCTTCTCGCCGATCCAGCAGTTGTCGCAGGTGTTCGATGCGTGGCAGCAGACGCGGGTGTCGGTGGCGCGGATCACCGGGTTGATGGAACTGGACACGTTGACGCCGTCGCCGTCGAATCCTGTTGACCCGGGCGAGCTGGCCGGCGAGGTCACGCTCGACGAGGTGCGGTTCGGATATCCGAACTCGGCGGCGGGCGAGGCGTTGCGCGGTGTCGATCTCGTGATCTCGCCGGGCGAGACGGTGGCGCTGGTCGGTGAGACCGGCGCCGGCAAGTCGACGGTGCTGAAACTGCTCGCACGCTTCTACGACCCGACTGGCGGTTCGGTCGCCGTGGACGAGCACGACCTGCGCACGCTCGACCTGCACGACTTCCGGTCGCATCTCGGCTACGTGCCCCAGGAGGCGTTCCTGTTCACCGGATCGGTGCGCGACAACATCGCCTACGGTCGTCCGTCCGCGTCGGACGCCGACGTCGAGGTGGCGGCACGCGCGGTGGGTGCGCACGACGTGATCGCAGCGCTGCCGAACGGGTACCTGACGGAATTGAGCGAGCGGGGCAACTCACTGTCGTCGGGTCAACGGCAACTCATCGCGCTCGCGCGTGCCGAACTTGCCGATCCCGTGCTCTTGCTGCTCGACGAGGCGACCTCGAACCTCGACCTCGCCACCGAGTCGCGGGTCAACGCCGCGATGCGCCGCGTCGCACGCAACCGCACGACGATCGTCATCGCACACCGACTGCAGACCGCGCGCCTCGCGGACCGGATCGCGCTCATCGATGCCGGCCGCGTCGCAGAGATCGGCACGCATGAATCGCTCATCGATTTGGACGGTACGTACGCTCGGATGTGGCGTGCGTTCGAGACAGTGGAGGCCCGGTCGGCGTGACTTCGGTGGTCGTGGACGTCGCGCCCGAGCCACAACCGGAGTTGGTCGATCGACTGCTCCGTGCGCTCCCGGCATGGTTCGGCATCGAGAGCTCGATCGTCGAGTACGTCGACGCCGCGCGCCGGCTGCCGACCCTGGTCGCTTCGGAAGACGGTGCACCCGTCGGGGTGCTGCTGTACGAGCGGCACTTCACGTCGAGTGCCGAGATCCACTTGATGGCGGTTGATCCGGCGCGGCACCGCCGCGGTGTGGGCCGGGCGTTGGTCGACGCAGTCGAGTCGATCGTCCGCGCCGACGGCGCGTCACTGCTCGAGGTGAAGACGCTGGGCCCGTCGCATCCGGATCATGGGTACGCCGACACCCGTGCCTTCTACGCCGCGTGCGGCTTCCTTCCGGTCGAGGAGTTGCTCGATCTGTGGCCGGGTAACCCGTGTCTGATCATGATCAAACCGCTGTGAGCAAGTGGCGTCCGGTCAACGGCCAGATTCCGGCGCTCCCAGAGCTGGCCTTCGCCGGCACGCCGACGTCCCCGGAAGATCCCGCGAGCAACGCGCGGCGACGCGCCTGGCAGCAACGCGTGTTCGCCGGCTCGCACAGTGACGCCGAGGACGCGGCCGAAGCGCTGCCGCAATGCACGGTGACAGTTTTGCCGGCACGCGACGACGTGCACGTCGTCTTCGGCGCGCCCGTCTCGCTGCAAGCCACGCGTGACATCGACGGCCTTGCGCGGCTTGTCGCGCGTTGGCCCGCTGTGTCGGCTGTGCACGTCGTCGATTTCGGCCGCGACAGCGCCGCGCTCGTCGAACAGCTGACAAGTCATGGCATCACCGCCGTCACGACGCC
>DASXJN010000085.1:0-2874 GCA_036497365.1 Jatrophihabitantaceae bacterium
GCGGCGAGGCCGCGCGCACCTCGTCCGGCGGCAACTCCGGCGGCGCCGGGCTGGGCCTGGCGATCACCCGCGGCATCGTCGAGGCGCACGCCGGCACCGTCGAGGTGTCGAACCGGCCGGGCGGCTGCCAGTTCCGGGTCCGGCTGCCCGTCCAGCGCTGAAACGTCACTCCACCGGTTCTGCAACAGCCCCGCAGGTGCAGTCGCCCTGCTCGGCCGGGACGCGGTGCAGCGTCGCGACGAGCAGTTCGCGCAGCCGCGGCACGTTCGCGGCGAACGTGGCGAGTACCTCGGCGTGCGTAACCCCTTCACCGGCCGCGACCCCGGCGTCCAGATCGGTGACCAGCGCCAGCGTCGTGTAACAGAGGCCCAGCTCGCGGGCCAGGCCGGCTTCCGGCATGGCGGTCATGCCGATGATCGCCCAGCCGTGCGACTGGAACTCCACCGACTCGGCCCGGGTGGAGAACCGCGGCCCGTTGATGACCACGAGCGTGCCGCCGTGGTGCACCGGCTGGCCGGCGCCGAGCGCAGCCGTCCGGCCGTGCGGGCAGTACGGGTCGGCGAACGTCGCGTGCCCCACCCCGTCACCGGCGTCGAAGTACGTGTGCGGACGGCCGTGCGTGCGGTCGGCGATCTGGTCGGGCACCACGAGGGTGCCGGTCGGCAGGCTCGTGGTGAGTGACCCCACAGCGGACAACGAGACGACCTGCCGGACGCCCATGCTGCGGAGCGCCCAGAGGTTGGCGCGGTAGGGCACGAGATGCGGCGCGTATTGATGATCTGCGCCGTGCCGCGGCAGGAACGCGACCGGCCGGTCGGCCAGCGCGCCGGTGCTGACCGGACCGCTCGGCGGGCCGTACGGGGTCTCGACATCGTGCGCGCGGGCGTCGTCCAGCAGCGAATAGAAGCCGGATCCGCCGATCACGCCGATGGGCTCAGCCGCTTCCGGGTCGCTCACGCGGCAACGCTAGCGCGCAGCACCCGCCGTACAGTTCTGCGCATGGATCGCAACCACTTCGACGCAGACCACTTGGCCTTCGCCGAGGCGTTCCGTGCCTTCGCCGACAAGGCGCTCGTCCCGAACTACCTGGACTGGGAGCGAGCCGGGATCACGCCGCGCGAGGTCTTTCTGGAGGCGGGAAAGGGCGGCTTTCTCGGCATGGCGGTGCCCGAGGAGTACGGCGGCGGCGGGGTCGACGACTTCCGGTTCAACCAGGCGCTCGGCGAACAGGTCGCGGCCGCCGGCATCACCGGCACCGGACTCGGCATGACACTGCACAACGACATCTGCCTGCCCTACTTCCTCACCCTCTGCACGGACGAGCAGAAGCAGCGCTGGTTGCCCGGCATCGTCACCGGCGAGCTGATCACCGCGATCGCGATGACCGAGCCCGGCGCCGGCTCGGACCTGTCCGGCATCCGCACCAGCGCGAAGCGCGACGGCGACGACTACCTCGTCAACGGCAGCAAGACGTTCATCACGAACGGCATCAACGCCGACCTGGTCGTCACCGCAGTACGAACAGGAGCGTCCCGCGCCAACCCTCGCAGCGGCATCTCGCTGCTCGTCCTCGAGCGCGACATGGCCGGCTTCGAGCGCGGACGGAACCTGGACAAGCTCGGCCTGCACTCCCAGGACACCGCCGAGCTCTCCTTCTCCGACGTCCGGGTGCCGGTCGCCAATCGTCTCGGCGACGAGGGCGAAGGTTTCACCTACCTCACCGACAAGCTGCCGCAGGAGCGCGTCTCGATCGCGGTGGCCGGCGTCGCCGAGGCGCGCGCGGCGTTCGAGGAGACTGTTCGCTACGTCAAGGACCGCAAGGCGTTCGGCGCTTCGATCGGTTCGTTCCAATACACCAAGTTCGCGCTGGCCGAGATGATCACCGAGATCGACGTCGCGCAGGCGTTCGTCGACCAGTGCGTCGACCGCCTCAACGAGAAGAAGCTGGCCACGGCGGACGCGTCGAAGGCCAAGTGGTGGGCAACCGAGATGCAGGCGCGGGTGATCGACCGGTGCCTGCAGCTGCACGGCGGCTACGGCTACATGTCCGAGTATTCGATCTCGCGCCGCTACGCCGACGCGCGGATCACGCGCATCTACGGCGGCACCACCGAGATCATGAAGAGCGTGGTGTCCAAGTCGCTCGGCCTGTAGTGCGGTTCATTCTCGCGTCGGCGTCACCGGCCCGGCTGCGCACGCTGCGCGACGCCGGCGTGCAGCCCGAGGTGATCGTCAGCGACGTCGACGAGTCGCTGGTGCACGCCGACACGGCCGCGCAGCTCACCGAACTTCTCGCGACGGCGAAGGCGCGCGACGTCGTGGCACGTCTGACCGACCCGGCCCTCGTGCTCGGCTGCGACTCGCTGCTCGAACTCGACGGCGCGGCGCTCGGCAAGCCGGGCAGCGTCGACGCCGCGCGCGAGCGATGGCGGGCGATGCGCGGGCGCACCGGCACGCTGTGGACCGGACACTGCCTGATCGACTCGACCGCGGACCGCACGCTTGCGTGCGCCGTCGGCACCGAGGTGCGGTTCGCGGATGTGACCGACGCGGAGATCGACGCCTACTGCGCTACCGGGGAGCCGGCCCAGGTGGCCGGCGCGTTCACCATCGACGGCCTCGGCGGCTGGTTCGTCGAGCACGTCGACGGCGACCACCACAACGTGGTCGGCCTCTCCCTACCCACGCTGCGCGGCATGCTGCACGACCTCGGCCACTCACTCGCCGACCTCGGCTACCCCCGCCCCCCTCGTTGAGTGGTCGATCTTGCGTCGAGTGGTCGCGATTTCAGTGACCACTCGACGGGAAATCGACCACTCAACGTCAGTCAGGCGGTCCAGAGGCGGGTCGGCACGTCCCGGCCGCGCAGGACGA
>DASXJN010000086.1:0-10785 GCA_036497365.1 Jatrophihabitantaceae bacterium
CTTCGCTCCGCAAGCGTCGCTCATTGCCATTCCTTCGCTCCGCAAGCGTCGCTCATCGAGACAGGCTCGTGGCCGCGCTCACCGCGACGCCGTTGTGCTCGTGCTCGTCCTCGGCGGACAGCCGCACGGGCAGCCGGGCCGCATCGCTGTAGTCGAGCGCGGCACCGATCAGTCCGCGGAACAACGGGTGGGCGCGGGTCGGCCGCGACTTGAGCTCGGGGTGCGCCTGCGTACCTGCGTAGAACGGATGTGTCGTGCGCGGGAGTTCGACGAACTCGACGAGCCGTCCGTCCGGCGAGGTGCCGGAGATGACCAGGCCGGCCTGCTCGAGCCGATCGCGGTACTCGTTGTTGACCTCGTAGCGGTGCCGGTGCCGCTCGGACACGGCGCTCGCGCCGTAGGCGTCGGCGACGATCGTGCCGGACTTGAGCGTTGCCGGGTACGCGCCGAGCCGCATGGTGCCGCCCATGTCGGCGTCGCCGGACACGATGGCGACCTGGTCGGCCATCGTCGCGATCACCGGATACGGCGTGTCCGGGTCGAACTCCGCCGAGCTGGCATCCTCGAGACCGGCCAGATGGCGCGCCGCTTCGATCACCATGCACTGCAGGCCGAGACACAACCCGAGTGCCGGGATACCCCGTTCGCGTGCGTAGCGCAGCGCGCCGACCTTGCCTTCGATGCCGCGGATGCCGAAGCCGCCGGGAATGACGATCGCGTCGACATTGCCCAGCTGGGCTGCAGCGCCGGCCTGCGTCTCGCAGTCGTCCGAGGGCACCCACTTGATCTGCACGTGTGCACGATGCGCGAACGCGCCTGCTCGCAGCGCTTCGGACACCGACAGGTAGGCGTCGTGCAGGTCGACGTACTTGCCGACGAGGGCGACCGTCACCTCTGCCTTTGGGTGGTGCACGCGGTCGAGCAGATCGCCCCACACCGTCCAGTCCACATCGCGGAACGGCAGTCCGAGCCGCCGCACCACGTAGGCGTCGAGTCCTTCACCGTGCAGGACCTTGGGGATCTCGTAGATGCTCGGCGCGTCGACGGCGGCCACGACGGCCTCGGCGTCGACGTCACACATCAGCGAGATCTTGCGCTTGACGCTCTCCGGCAGTTCACGGTCGGCGCGGCAGACGATCGCGTCCGGGCTGATGCCGATCGAGCGCAGTGCGGCGACCGAGTGCTGGGTCGGCTTGGTCTTCAGCTCGCCGGACGGGGCCATGTACGGGACGAGCGAGACGTGCAGGAAGAAGCAGTTGTCGCGGCCGACGTCGTGGCGCACCTGGCGGGCGGCTTCGAGGAAGGGCAGCGACTCGATGTCGCCGACGGTGCCGCCGATCTCGGTGATCACGACGTGTGGCGTCTCACCCGAGGCATTCGGTTCGGCCATCGCGCGGATGCGCGCCTTGATCTCGTTGGTGATGTGCGGGATGACCTGCACCGTGTCGCCGAGATACTCGCCGCGCCGCTCCTTCGCGATCACCGTCGAGTACACCTGGCCGGTCGTGACGTTGGCCGACCCCACGAGATCGGTGTCGAGGAAGCGCTCGTAGTGGCCGACGTCGAGATCGGTCTCCGCGCCGTCCTCGGTGACGAACACCTCGCCGTGCTGGAACGGGTTCATGGTGCCCGGATCCACGTTGAGATACGGGTCGAGCTTCTGCATCGTGACCCGCAGGCCACGTGCTTTGAGAAGCGATCCGAGGCTGGATGCCGTCAGGCCCTTGCCCAACGAGGACGCGACCCCTCCGGTGACGAAGAGGTGCTTAGTCGCTGGCTGGGAGTTCCGTGCTAGATCCACGGAAGTCCATCTTAACATCGCGTGTCGAGCCGGAGGCAAAGCTCATCGCGCCACGCCGAGCAATGTTTCGGCCTGGTCGGTCTCGTCCTCGCTCAGCAGCCCGCAGGCGTGCATCTGGCGCAGCAGCCGGGCGCGGGCGAACGACGTCGGGGCGAACGGGGCGGCGGCGCTCACGATCGTTTGCCGCGCCTCGTCGAGCCAGGCGTCACCCGATCCGGCCGGCAGCGCGCGTTGCGCGCAGTCATTGCGGCGCACCAGCAGCGGCATCAGCGAGTCGCCGACCTCACCGAGCCGGGCCCGGATGAACGCCGCCAGGCCGGCCAGATTGGCCATCCCGCCGCGCCCGTCGGGCAGGCGGAGGCCACGAATGCTGCGAGTCCCTGGCACCCGGGGTAACTGCATGCCTTACTTGACCGGGGTGGGGAACAGCGCCTGAGCGCCCTTGGCCTGGCCGTACTGCCCGATCTGGGAACCCAGGATGCCGGCGACGGCCAGCGTCGTGGACACCTGGCCGAAGGCGGTGTCGGCATTGTCGACGGTGGACACCGTCGACTTGGCCGCGCCGTCGCGGATCATCGCCACCACTCCGTTCCCCTGGGCCGAACCGGCATCGCCGGCAACAACCACCTTCGCACCCTTGTTCACCAGCTGCGACACGAGGTCGGTCTGAGCCT
This sequence comes from Jatrophihabitantaceae bacterium, assembly GCA_036497365.1. GTDB lineage: Bacteria > Actinomycetota > Actinomycetes > Mycobacteriales > Jatrophihabitantaceae > RYN-133. The sequence continues at coordinate 2,476 of DASXJN010000086.1, forward strand.
CCCCCGCGTAGCTGTTCTTGGGCAGGGACCCACTGCCGAGGACGACCACGGTGGTCGCCGGCTCGATACCGGCCGGGTCGGAGGTGATCATGTGCAAGCCGGAGAATCCGCTGAGCACGGTCTTGAGATCGGTGGCCTCGCCGTGTCCGGTGAGCACGAACGCGAGCAGGGCCGCGCCGACGATGCGGGCGTCGCTGGTCGTGGGCAGCGACACGCTCAGCGGATGGGCGGCACCGGTCGCCAGCGAGATGATGCTGTCGGCCTGGCTGGGATCGGTGAAGGCGGCGGCCAGGTCGAGCTTGCCGGTGATCTTGGCGCCGGCCGAGGTGAGCGAACTGGTGATGCCGTCCTGCATACCGGTCGGCGTACCCGGTAGCGAGATCACGAGCACCTGCTTGTTCGGCAGCGTGCCGGCGACCAGTTGCGCACCGAACGTGGTGGCGAACTGGCCTGCGGTGTCGACCTGACCCTGTAGCGCCGTGATCTGTGCGGACAGGTGGCTGCGGTCGTCCTTGAGGCTGTTCACCTGGTTGCGCAGGTCGTGGGTGACCGGGCCGTTGAGCGCGGTCGTGCCCACGACGATGCCGAGCGCGAGCGCGAGGAAGATCGCGACGACCGAGACGATGTGGTAGCGGAACGAGATCACGAGAACAGCCCTTCAACCCAGTCGGCGGCGTGCTGCACGGAGTGGCCGACGTCGGTCAGGTAGTCGCGCCCGGTGTCCGAGGCACCGAGGGCGGCGACCACCGCGAGCAGCGCGGCGATCACCAGCAGCAGCAGCGCTGCTGCTGAGATCCGGCTGCGGTACAGCCGGGCCACGCCGCGGGCGTCGAGTAGCTTGCCGCCGATGCGCAGCCGGGTGAGGAAGGTGGAGGTCATCCCGACGCGGCCCTTGTCGAGGAACTCGACCAGGGTGGCCGAGGCACCGACCGCGACGATCAGTTCGGCACCCTTCTCGTCGGCCAGCAACATGGCGAGGTCCTCGCTGGTGCCGATGCTGGCGAACGTGGCGGCGTCGATGCCGAGGTCCTGGACGCGGAGCAGCCCCGGCGCGCGCCCGTCCGGGTAGGAGTGCACGACGACTTCGGCGCCGGTCGCCAGCGCGGCGTCGGAGACGGCGTCCATGTCGCCCAGGATCATGTGCGGCTTGAAGCCGGCCTCGAGCAGTACGTCGGCTCCCCCGTCTACGCCGATGAGCACCGGCTTGTATTCGCGGATGTAGTGCTTGAGGGCCTTGAGATCCTTCTCGTGGTCGTAACCGCGGACCACCACGACGACGTGCTTGCCGGCGAACTTGGTACGGACGTCGGGGACGCCGACACCGTCGAGCAGCAACTCGCGCTCGCGGCTCATGTAGTCGCCGGTGTTGACGGCGAAAGCCTCGAGCTGGGTGGCCAATCCGTCCTTCGCCTCGGCCATCTGCTGGGCCACGCTGTCGACGGTCTGGACGGTGCCCTGGGCGACGGCCGCATCGCCGACGAACACGGTGTCGTCGGCCACCCGGATCTTGGTGCCCTCCTTCACCGCGGCGAAGATCTCGCTGCCGACGTTGTCGACCAGCGGGATGCCGGCCGACACGATGACCTCGGGGCCGAGGTTGGGATAGCGCCCGGAGATGCTCGGCTGGGCGTTGATGACCACCGCCGGTTTGGCGGCGATCAGTGCCTCGGCGGCGACCCGGTCGAGGTCGACGTGGTCGATGATCGCGATGTCACCCGGGTTGAGCCGACCGGCCAGGCGCGGGGTGCGCCGGTCGAGCCGAGCGACTCCGCTGACCCCGGGAAGGTCGTCGGCGCGACGGCGCAGGGTGGCAAGTTTCATGGGATCCCATGCTGCCATCCGCCGGCGTTTGCGCTGACCCGCCACGCGGTCTACCCGGGGGTTTTCCCGGCCTTTTTCCGGGTTTTCGGGAGCTTCTTCTCAGCTTGGCGCTGAACGCGGGACGGCGTTCGCGATCCCCGGCGATGATCGGTTGGGGAATCGTCGTCGGCCGCCTCGCGCAGCAGTTCGGCGGCGTGGTCGAGAGCCGTCGCCGAATCACTGCCGGCGAGCATGCGGGCCAGTTCGGCCAGCCGCTGATCTCCGTCGACGACGCGGACGTCGCTGGCGGTGACGCCGGCGCGCGTGCCGGTGTGGTCCATCAGCTTGTCGACCACGATGTGCCGGTCGGCGTGGGCAGCGACCTGAGCCAGGTGGGTGACCACCACGACCTGGTGGTTGCGGCTGAGCCGGGCCAACCGGCGGCCGACCTCACCCGCGGCGCGGCCGCCCACCCCGGCGTCCACCTCGTCGAAGATCATCGTGGGGACGGGATCGGTGCCGGCCAGGCACACCTCGACGGCGAGCATGACTCGGGACAACTCACCGCCCGAGGCGCCGCGCCCGATCGGCAGTGCGGGGGCGTCGGCGTGCGGCCGGAGCAGGAACTCGACCTCGTCGGCCCCGTCCGGTCCCGGACCGTCGCTGCGCGGGGCAACCGTGATGCTCAGGCGCGCGTGCGGCATGGCCAGGCCGTCGAGTTCGGCGCTGGCTGCGGTGCCGAGCCGCGCGGCGGCCTCGGTGCGGCGGGCGGTCAGCTCGCTCGCGTGCGCCGTGAGGTCGGCGGCGGCGGAGTCCCGACGTGCGGCCAGGGCAGCGATCGCCTCGTCCGAGACGTCGATCTCGGCGAGCCGGGCGGCCGCCTGCTTGGCCCAGTCGAGCACCGCGGCCACATCGGGTTCGGGACCGTCGGCGTATTTGCGCACCAGCCCGATCAGCACGGCACGACGCTGCTCGATCTGCTCGAGTCGAACCGGATCGGCGTCGAGACCGGCGGCGTAGGCGCCGAACTCGGCGCCCAGATCGGCGGCGAGCGCGGCGAGCTCGGTCAACCGTCCGGCCAGCGCGTCGAGCTCGCCGTCCGCGCCGGACTGCTGGCCGAGCAGGCGCTGCGCCGCGCCGAGCAGCGTCGACACGTCCGCCGCGTCGACCGCCGGATTGTCGGCGTCGCCGAGCAGCGCGTCGTGGGCCGCGTGTGCGGCCAGGCGGAGCGCATCGGCGTGTGCGAGGCGGCCGGCGAGCGCGGCCAGGTCGTCGTCCTCGCCGGGCTGCGGCTCGGCTGCCTCGATCTCGGCCAGGCCGTGGCTGAGCAGGTCGGCCTCGCGGCGCAGCTCGGCCATCCGGCCGGTCCGCTCGTCGTAGGCGGCGCACGCCTCGCGCCAGGCGGCATAAGCGGCGGCGTAGGCGGTGCGGTCGAGGCCGGCGAACCGGTCCAGGGCGGCGCGTTGCTCGCCCGGCCGGACGAGGCGCAGCTGGTCGGCCTGGCCGTGGACGACGAGCAGCTGCTCGGCAAGCTCGCCGAGCACGGCGACCGGTGTCGGCGCGCCGCCGACGTAGGCACGCGAGCGGCCCGCCGAACTGACCGTGCGCCGCAGTACGAGTTCGGTGTCGTCGTCGAGTTCGCCGCCGGCGTCGCGGACCCGCACGGCCGCGGCGGAGTCCGCGGCGACGTGCAGCCGGCCGTCGAGCACAGCCTGGTCGGCATCCGCGCGCACGCGCGCCGCGTCGGCCCGTCCGCCGAACAGCAGGAGCAGTCCGGTGACCACCATCGTCTTGCCCGCCCCGGTCTCGCCGGTGACGACGGTCAGGCCCGGGCCGAGCGGGAGCACGGCGTCCTCGATGACGCCCAGGCCGCGGATGCGCAGTTCGTCGAGCACGGTGCTACCGCCCCGGGTCGTCGTCGTCCAGCGCCGGCGGGGAGGCCTCACGCAGGCTGCGGACCGGCAGCTGGAACTTGGCGACCAGCCGGTCGGCGAAGCTCCATCCGGCGGCCACCCGGGCAACCTTGACCGGCAGCGCGCCGCGCCGGACCCGGATCCGGGAACCGGGTGGGACGGCCACCGAGCGCCGCCCGTCGCTGCTCAGGACACCTTCGTGGCCGTAGCTGAGCAGGTCGATGTCGACCGTCGAGGACGGTGCGACGACCACCGGCCGCGCGAACAGTGCGTGGGCCGCATTGGGCACCAACAGCAGGGCGTCGACGTTGGGCCACATGATCGGACCGCCGGCCGAGAATGCGTAGGCGGTGGAACCGGTCGGAGTGGCGCACAGGATGCCGTCACAGCCGAAGCGCAGCAACGGCCGGCCGTCGACCTCGACGGCGATCTCGAGCATGCGCACCCGGTCGGAACGGTCGAGCGAGACCTCGTTCAGCGCCCACTGGCTCGACTGCACCGCGCCGTCGACGATGACCTCCGCTTCGACCGTGACCCGCTCCTCGACCCCGTAGGCGCCGCGGACGATCGCCTGCACAGTGTCGTCCAAGGCGTTCGGCTCGGCCTCGGCGAGGAATCCGACGTGGCCGAGGTTCACGCCGAGCAAGGGCACGCCAGCGGGGCGGGCCAACTCGGCTGCGCGAAGGAATGTGCCGTCGCCGCCGAGGGTGAGGGCAACCTCAGCGCCGGCGGCGGCGGCGTCGTCCTCGACGAACTCGACGCCGTCGACGTCGACGTGGCTGGCTTCATCCGGGAGCATCCGTACCCGCATGCCGGCGTCGACGAGTTGCCGCGCGGCGCGGGTCGCCTCCTCACAGATCGGGCGCCGCTCGGTGTGCGCGATGAGCAGCACCGCACGCGTCGTCATGCGCTCACCTCCCTACGAAGGACGGCGGCCCGCAGGTCGGCGTCGTCCAGCGCCGCCGCCGGGTGTTGTTGCAACCACAGGAAGAATTCCACGTTCCCGGACGGGCCGGGCAGCGGACTCGCGCACACGCCGGCGACCCGCCAGTCGAGCTCTCGTGCTGCGCCGGCGACGCCGGTCACGGATTCGGCGTGCAACTCGGGATCACGCACCACGCCGCCGCTGCCGAGACGTTGCTTGCCCACCTCGAACTGCGGTTTGACCATCGGGAGCAGATCGCCGCCCGGATCCGTACATGCGACGAGGGCAGGCAGCACGACCCGCAGCGAGATGAAGGACAGGTCAGCGACGGTCAGCTCGGCCGGGCCGCCGATGTCGTCCGGATGCAGGCTGCGCACGTTGGTCCGATCGTGCACGTGCACTCGCTCGTCGGTGCGCAGCGCCCAGTCCAGCTGGCCGTAGCCGACGTCGACGGCAACCACCTCGCGCGCACCGCGCCGCAGCAGCACGTCGGTGAACCCGCCGGTGGACGCGCCGGCGTCCAGACACCGTCGTCCCGTCACGCGAAGCTGCGGAAACGCGGCCAGCGCACCGGCGAGCTTGAATCCGCCGCGGGACGCATAACCCGGGTCGCTGTCGTCCGCGATGACCCGGACGGGAGTATCCGCATCGACGCCGGAGGCCGGCTTGTGCGCGATCACGCCACGGACCTCCACGCGTCCGGAGGAGATCAGGGCGACGGCCTGCTCACGCGAGCGAGCCAGGTTCCGCCGCACCAGTTCGGCGTCGAGGCGTTGCACGCGGCGCGGCATCGGACAGCGCTCGTTCGTGCGCGTCAGGCGCCGTCGATTTCGGCCAGCGCCGCTTGCAGATCCGCGTGCAGGCTCTGGTACACCTCGGCATGCTCCGGCAGCGGACGGTCCGGCAACCCGTCGAGCACCGCGAGCCGGCCGGTCCAGCCGGCCTGGCTCGACGCCGCGGCCTCGGGGCTCGCGTCGTCCGGAGGGATCGCGTCGTCGGGTGCCGTCACGCCTCGACCGTACCTTCCCGGTCGCTGCGGTAGCGTCGGACAGGCCGGTCTCCGACGCCGGAGTACGAGCCGGGAGCATCGATCCCGGCCGCCGGACGAAGGGGTGATCATGGCCACCGCGCAGGAGTGCGAGCGCGCCTTTCATGCGCTGGCCGACCGGCTCGCGGCGGCCGACCCGGAGGCCCGCAAGCGGAGCACTCTCGACCGATCGCTGTCGTGCACTCTGTCCGACCTGGACCTCGTATTCGGCGCGCACCTGAAGGACGGCCTCCTGCAGGACATCCATCATGCCGACTCGGCCGATGCCGAAGTGAAGCTCACGATGACCAGTGACGATCTGGTCGCACTGGTCGACGGCAAGCAGAGCTTTGCCTCGGCCTGGGCCGCCGGCCGGGTGAAGATCGATGCGCGGGTCATGGATCTCATCAAGCTCCGCTCGGTCTTCTGACCCGAAGCGTCAGGCGAGGTCGAGCCGGCGAAGGGCCTCGGTCGCGGCGCCGTCGGCGGCGAACCGCCAGTCGCGGGGCGCATTCTCGCCACGGTCCGCGACCGCCCACGCTGCCGCGATCAATGCTCGGAACGGATCGAGGTCGTCGACCGCTGCCCGGTCATCATCGCCGCCCGCCAACCGCAGTTCATCGCCGTCGACCTCGACCGACCACGCGCCACACCGCGCCCGGGCGCCGTCCACAGACGGTGCCGGATGCGGATGCAGCAGGGCACTCAGGTCGGCGCCGACGAAGTCCGGCCGGAGCTGTTCGGATGCGGTGATCACCTCGAGCGGTGTGGTCACTCCGGTCAGCACCAGCAGGCTGGGACAGCCGACCCGGCGCGCACCCTCGATGTCCGTGTCGAGCCGGTCACCCACCACGATCGGGCGGTGCGCGGCCGAGCGCTCCACGGATTCGCGGTGCATCGTCGGATCCGGCTTGCCGGTGGCCACCGGGGTGACTCCGGTCGCGTGCCGCAGCGCCGCGACCAGGGAGCCGTTCCCGGGCAGCGGACCGCGCGGCGACGGCACCGTCGGGTCGAGGTTGGTCGCGATCCAGGGCCGTCCGCGCCGGATCACGACGGCCCCTTCGGCGAGTTGGTGCCAGTCGAGGTCGGGCGAGTAGCCCTGCACCACCGCGGCGGGATCGTCGTCGGCCGAGAACACCGGGGTCAGGCCGCGCTCGCGCAGCGCTTCGACGAGCCCGGTCGTCCCGACGACGAGCACGTTCGCGCCACCCGGAAGGCGCTCGGCGAGATAGTGCGCGGCCGCCTGCGACGACGTGATCACCTCGGCGGGGTCGGCCGCGATCCCGAGTTCGGTCAGGTGCGCCGCGACCGCCGACGGCGGCCGCGCCGCGTTGTTGGTCACGAAGGCCAGCCGCATGCCCTGCTCGCGCGCCGCCCGAAGCGCGTCGGCCGCACCGGGCACCGCATCGCGGCCGACGTAGACGACACCGTCCAGATCGAGCAGCGCGACATCGAAGTCGGAAGCGAGCGCCTCGGCGCTGGTACGCAGGGACGCCGGCATACGGCGCATCCTGCCAGTTCGCCGGCGGCCGATACGATCGCTGGTCGTGGAGAACGCAACCCCCGGTACCGCCCGTGCCTCCGACCGCTCTGACGGCTTGGTGCTCCAGCCCTTCCGCGCAGCGCGGCCCAGCGCAGACGGCGACCGGTTGGCTGCCCTGCTGTGCCCGCCGTACGACGTGATCGACGCAGCGCACCGGGCTGAACTGATCGCCCGAGACCCCGACAACGCCGTGAGCGTGATCCTGCCCGAGCCGGCCGATGATCCCGACCGCTACGAGACGGCCGCGCACCGCCTCCAGGACTGGGTGGACGACGGTCACTATCGGATCGACGAGACGCCGGCCCTGTACGTCTATGAGATGACCGACGCCGCCGGGGCGACCACGCGCGGGTTGGTCGGTGCACTCGAGCTGCGCGACCCGGCCGACGGAGTCGTGCTGCCGCACGAGAACACCATGGCCGGTCCGGTCGCTGACCGGCTCGCGCTCATGAGTGCGACGCAGGCCGACGTCGAGGCGATCTACCTCGTCTATGACGGTGGCGGCGCCGCGTCGCAGGCAGTCGCGTCGGTCGAGGACGCTGTGCCACTCGCGCAGGCGACCACACCTGACGGGATCACGCATCGCCTCTGGTCGCTTTCCGACCCGGACGTACACGCTGCTGTGGCGGCCGATCTGGCCAGTCGTCGTGCGCTGATCGCCGACGGCCATCACCGGTACGCCACCTACCGCGAACTGCAGCAGCAGCTGCGGGCAGAACGTGGCGCCGGACCGTGGGACTTCGGCCTGACCCTGCTCGTCGACTCGACGAGCTACGGCCCGCAGGTACATGCCATCCACCGGGTGCTCCTGGTGCGCGGTCTGGCCGACGCCGTCGGCGCTGCGACGCGGTTCGGTGGGCACATGACCGAAGCATCGTCACCAGAGGACGCCCTGCGGGCGCTCGATGCCGTCGAGGGCTTCGCCATCGCGCTGAGCGACGGCACCCGCTCGGTCGTGCTCACCGATCCGGACGGTGTCATCCGTGCTGCCGCGGCCCGCCCGGGAGAGCCGGCCGCGCTGGTCGAACTCGACGTGACCGTGCTGCACCGCGGGCTGGTGGAAGCGGTCTGGGATCTGACGGACTCGGTCGACACTGTCGGG
>DASXJN010000087.1:0-3251 GCA_036497365.1 Jatrophihabitantaceae bacterium
ATGGACGACTCGGTGACCGGAGGCGTGCGCGACGCTCGGTGTAGCGACAGCCAGCGCGAACGAGGCGAGGACACACGAGGCGACGGTCGCGATGACAACCGGACGAATACGGGGCACAGGCCCTCCCAGAAGACAACAAGCCCGCGAACCGTACCTGATCTTGATACGGGGCGACACCGGTAGCGGGTTTTTGACGGTGGGCAGGATGGACGTATGGCTTTGTTCGGAACTGAACACGTCCAGCGCTACCGCGAGACCGACGGCGAGGAGGGCTACACCTGGCGCAACGGGACCACGATCCTGTTGTTGACCACGAAGGGCCGCAAGTCCGGCAAGGAGCGCACCCACCCGCTCATCTACCGCGACTACGACGGCAAGTACCTGATCGTCGCGTCGAAGGGCGGGTCGGACACCCCGCCGACGTGGCTTTTGAACATCGAGGCGGACCCCGATGTCGAGGTGCAGATCAAGGGCGAACGCTTCGCCGCGCACGCGCGGACCGCGTCCTCGGACGAGAAGCCGGCCATGTGGCGTCACATGGCCGAGGTCTGGCCGGACTACGACAACTACCAGCAGAAGACCGACCGCGAGATTCCGGTGGTCGTCCTCGAACGCACCGCCTGACCGCCGCGTCGATGATCATGCACGGATGCGGCCCAGGGCCGGCATTCGCGCATGATCATCGGCGGCTCAGAACGTGGCGGTGTCGATGACGAAGCGGTAGCGCACATCGCTGTCGACGACGCGGTCCCAGGCCTCGTCGATCTGGTCGCCGCTGATCTTCTCGATCTCCGCGCCGATGCCGTGCTCGGCGCAGAAGTCGAGCATCTCCTGCGTCTCGCGAATGCCGCCGATCATCGAACCGGCCCAGCTGCGCCGTCCGCCGATGAGCGCGAACGCGGGAACCTCGAGCGGCTCGGACGGCGCGCCGACGTTCACCAGCGTGCCGTCGAGTCGCAGCAGCGACAGGTACTTGGCCATCGGGAGCGAGGCCGAGACGGTGTTGACGATTAGGTCGAACTTGCCGGCGAGCTCGTCGAACGTCGCGTCGTCCGAGGTCGCGTAGTAGTGATCGGCGCCGAATCGCTTGCCGTCGTCCTGCTTCGACAGTGATTGCGAGAGCACGGTCACCTCGGCACCCATCGCGTGCGCGATCTTGACGCCCATGTGTCCCAGGCCGCCCATGCCGACGATCGCGACCTGCTTGCCCGGCCCGGCGTGCCAGTGCCGGAGCGGCGAGAAGACGGTGATGCCGGCACACAACAGTGGCGCGGCGACGTCGAGTTCGATGCCGTCGGGGATCCCCAGCACGAAGTCCTCGTCGACGACGATGTGCGTGCTGTAGCCGCCGTCGGTCCAGCGGCCGTCCTTGCCCTTGCTGTTGTAGGTGCCCACGTTGCCGTTGAGGCAGTACTGCTCCTCGCCGGCACGGCAGTTCTCGCACTCGCGGCACGAGTCGACCATGCAGCCGACGCCCACCCGGTCGCCGACCGCGTGCTTGCCGACCTCGGTGCCGATCTCTTCGACGACACCGGCGATCTCGTGCCCTGTCACGAGCGGGAAGTGAGCTTCGCCCCACTCGTTGCGGCCGGTGTGGATGTCGGAGTGACAGACCCCGGCGAACGCGATCCTTATCAGGACATCCTTGGGTCCGAGGTCACGACGCTCGATCTGCACCTTCTCGAACGGTGCCTTGGCGGACGGTGTGGCGTATGCAGTAACGGTTGGCATGGTTTCCTTCCTACCCATGACGTGTCAGGCTGGTCTCATGCCCGACAAGATCGCTGATTCGTCGTCCGACCCGGCCAAGGACCGGTTCCGCGAGGCGCTCGAACGCAAGCAGGCCAAGAACCACGGCTCCAACGGCGACGCGCACAACGACTCGAAGGTGCACGGCACTCACGACCGCGCCGGCAGCAAGCGCACCTTCCGTCGCAAGAGCGGCTGAGGCCCGCTCAGTCTCACTCGGCCGGGACTGCCGCCTCGACCGGCAGCTCAGCGGCCGACAGCTCGGTGTCCAGGACGGCCGGTTCGCGCCGCATCCGCGGCAGGACGGCCAGTGCCACCACGGTCGCGAGCAGCAGGAGCGCAGCGCACACGGCGTAGGCGCGGGCATATCCGGCCGCCTGTGCGGCGAGCGCGCCCTCGGTGTGCAGCGCCCGCGCGCGGTCCGCGGCCACGGTCAGCAGCGCCGCCAGCCCCAACGAGCCACCGATCTGCCGGGTCGTGTTGATCACGCCCGAGGCCAGCCCGGCGTCGCGCGGTTCGACGCCGGTCGTCGCGGCCAGGGTGATCGGGACGAACGACATGCCGATGCCGAATGTCACCAGCGCGGCAGGAAGTACGCCCAGGTAACCGCTCGACTCGTTCAGGCGCGCGAGCAGCACCATCCCGCCCGTCGAGATCAATGGGCCGACCGCGAGCAACACGCGCGGCCCGACCCGACTCACGAGCCGGCTGGAGATCTGCGTGCCGATGATGATCGCGATCGGCATCGGCAGGAAGGCGATGCCCGTCTTGAGCGGGCTGTACCCGCGCACGTCCTGGAGGAACTGCGACAGGAAGAAGAACAACGTGAACATGACCGAGCCGATCACGACCATGATCAGGTTCGCGCCGGTGATCGACCGGGACCGGAACAACCGCAGCGGGACGAGCGGATGGCGATGCCGGCGCTCGACGACCACGAACGTCGCCAGCAGCACGACACCCAGCGCCAGGTAGCCGAGCACGAACGGCGATCCCCACGGGCGGCTGTCCGTCGAGACGATCCCGTACACGGCGGCGACGAGGCCACCGGTCACCAGAAGTGCGCCGGCCCAGTCGAGCGTAGGCCGCTCACCCTCGGCGACCGACTCGGCAACGACGAGCCGCGCGACGATCAGCACGACGATGCCGATAGGCACGTTGATGAACAGAATCCATCGCCAGGACAGCAGATCCGTCAGTACACCGCCGACGAGCACGCCGGTCGCACCGCCGGCGCCGGCTACTGCGCTCCAGATGCCCAACGCACGGGCACGTTCTCTCGGATCGGTGAACGTCGTGGTGAGAATTGTCAGCGTCGCCGGTGCGAGCACCGCGCCACCGATCCCCTGCAGGCCACGCGCAATGATCAGTTCCGAGCCGGTCTGGGCCAGACCACCCAGCAGCGACGTCAGCGAGAACAGCGTCACACCGATGAGGAACAGCTTCCGGCGTCCCCAGAGGTCTGCCGCCCGGCCGCCGAGGAGCAGGAAACCGGCGAAGGT
>DASXJN010000088.1:0-9551 GCA_036497365.1 Jatrophihabitantaceae bacterium
GGCCCGGGCGACGTCGAGCCCGCCGCGGAGAACCTCGGTCAGCAGCTCGACGGGGAGCCGGTCACGCGGCCAGCCGACAAGGTTCACGGCGACGAGCGGTCGGCCGCCCATCGCGTAGACATCGGAGAGCGCGTTCGCCGCCGCGATCCGTCCCCAGTCGTACGGGTCGTCGACGACCGGCGTGAAGAAGTCCGCGGTACACACGATCGCCGTGTCGCCGGCGATGCGCACAACGGCAGCGTCGTCACCGTCGTCCAACCCGACGATGAGATCGTCCGAGACGAAACCGGTCAGTCCGGCGACCAGCGACTCGAGTTCGCCGGGCGGGATCTTGCAGGCACACCCGCCGCCGTGCGCGTACTGGGTGAGGCGATAGGTCACTCCTCGACCGTAGCCGGACGGCAGTAGCGTGATCGGCGGAGGCGTACAGGTGCCTGGTGGCCCTCCCGGTCTTCAAAACCGGTGAAGTCGAGCAGCTCGGCTTGGCGGGTTCGATTCCCGTCCGTCTCCGCAGACTCCTCGAGGAGGGCGATGTCCGACCCGCGCCGGCTGGTGCCCCGCACCGATGCCGTGCTCGCCGACCCGCGCCTGGTCGCAGCGGCGCAACGGCTCGGACGTGCGCGGGTCAAGCAGATCGTCACCGACCAACAGGCTGCGGCGCGTGCCGGACGCATCGCACCCGACACCGTCGCCGACGCGGCCGTCGCGGCGTTACCCGCGCACGCGACCACGATGCGGCCGGTCCTCAACGCCACCGGCGTCGTGCTGCACACCAACCTCGGTCGCGCGGCGCTGTCCGACGCGGCACGCGCGGCACTCGATGCCGCCGCCGGCTACGTCGACGTCGAGTTCGACATCGTCACCGGGCAGCGCGCTCGCCGCGGACGGGCCGCGCTTGCCGCACTGCTACGAGCCGTGCCCGATGCCGGCGACGCCCTGATCGTCAACAACGGCGCGGCCGCGCTCGTCCTCGCCACCACTGCCTTCGCGGCCGGACGCGACGTCGTGATCAGCCGCGGTGAGATGGTCGAGATCGGCGACGGGTTCCGGTTGCCCGACCTGATCGCCTCGACCGGCGCACGGCTGCGCGAGGTCGGCACCACCAACCGCGTCACGCGAGACGACTACGCCGCGGCGATCGGGCCGGACACCGGCTGCATCGTGAAGGTGCACCCGAGCAACTTCCGCATCGCGGGCTTCACCTCGTCGGTTCGAGTCCGCGACCTTGCCGACCTCGGCGTACCGATCGTGGCGGACGTCGGCAGCGGGCTGCTCGCGCCGCATCCACTGCTGCCGGACGAGCCGGACGTCTCCACCGCACTGCGCGAAGGAGCAACGATCGTCACCGGCAGCGGCGACAAGCTGCTCGGCGGCCCACAGGCGGGCCTTGTGCTCGGCACGACCGAGGCCGTGCAACGCCTGCGCCGCCACCCGCTCGCCCGCGCGCTGCGGGTCGACAAGCTCACCCTCGCCGCCTTCGAAGCCACGCTGGACGGACCGACGACACCGACCTGGCAGGCGCTGCAGCCCGACCCGGACGAACTGCGCGCGCGGTGCACGGTGCTTGCCGAATCGGTCGGCGGCAAGGTCGTCCCCAGCGCCGGCGCGGTCGGCGGCGGTGGCGCACCCGGGCTCGAGCTCGACGGCTGGGCAGTGGCCGTGCCGGCCGGCCTCGCCGAGCCACTTCGCCGTGGCACGCCACCTGTCATCGCCCGCATCGAGCGGAACCGGTGCCTGCTCGACCTGCGCTGCATCGCCCCCGCGGACGATGTCGCGTTGCGCGACGCCGTACTCGTCGCGGTGCTCCCCTGATGCACGTCCTCGCCACGGCCGGCCACGTCGACCACGGCAAGTCCACGCTCGTGCGCTCGCTCACCGGCATGGAGCCGGACCGCTGGGCCGAGGAACGCCGTCGCGGTCTCACCATCGACCTCGGGTACGCGTGGACAACGTTGCCGACCGGTGAACAACTCGCCTTCGTCGACGTCCCGGGCCACGAACGATTCATCGGCAACATGCTGGCCGGCCTCGGACCCGCTCCCGGCGTGCTCTTCGTCGTGGCCGCGGACGAAGGGTGGGCACGGCAGTCCGACGATCATCTCGCCGCGATCGACGCGCTCGACCTGCGCCGCGGCCTGCTTGCGGTCACCCGAAGCGACCTCGCCGAGCCGACCGCAACGATCGGCGAATCCCTCGATCGCATAAAGCGATCCAGCCTCGGCGACATCGAGGCGATACCGGTCAGCGGAGTCACCGGAGCAGGGCTGAACGAACTGCGCCGCGCACTCAGCCGACTCGTCGCTCGGCTGCCACCGCCCGATCAGGCGGCGCCGGTTCGGCTGTGGGTCGACCGCGCGTTCACGGTCCGTGGCAGCGGCACGGTCGTCACCGGCACGTTGGCGGCGGGATCGATCGGCCTCGGTGACACGTTGCTGCTGCGCGACCGCAAGGTCGTCGTGCGCGGCGTGCAGAGCCTCGGCGCGGCGAGCGAGCGCGTCGGCGCGGTCGCGCGTATCGCGGTCAACCTGCGTGGCGTAGCCGCGGACGAGGTCGGCCGCGGTGACGTGCTGTCGGCGCCCGGACGCTGGCACCGCACCGAGCAGATCGACGTGCGGCTTGTCGGCGACCGCATCGACGTGCGTGCCGGTCTCGTGCTGCACATCGGCACGGCGGCCCTGCCGGTGCACATCCGCCCGTTGGGTGACGACACTGCGCGGCTCACCCTGCCGTGCGCGTTGCCGCTGCGGGCCGGCGATCGCGGCGTGCTGCGCGATCCGAGCCGGCACAGCATCGCCGGTGGTGTGCTGGTGCTCGATGCCGATCCACCGGCGCTGCGCCGGCGCGGCGCGGCCCAACGGCGCGCCGACGAGCTCGGGAGGGCTACCGGTCGGCCGGACCTCGAGGCGGAGGTCGCGCGGCGCGGTGCCGTCCGGGTCGCGCATCTGGTCGAGCTCGGTGTGACCGTCGACGACACGACGACCGTCGGCGGCTGGCTCGTGAGCGACGAGCAGCGTCACAACTGGACGGCGCGGGCGCCCGAGCTCGTCCGCGGCTGGGCCGAACGGCATCGACTCGAACCGGCAATGCCACTGTCTGCCCTGGCCAAGGCCCTCGAACTGCCGGACGACGCGTTGCTCGAACTGGTGCTGGCCGGGACGGACCTCGTCGTCGCCGACGGCCGCGCCTCGGGCGCCGTCGTCACGCCCAACCCCGCCGACGCGGCGATCTCAGCGGTCGAACGGCGCCTGCGCGACGCACCCTTCGACGCACCCGACCGCAACGATCTCGCTGCGCTCGGCCTGGGCCGCCGCGAGGTCGCGGCCGCCGAACGGGACGGGCGGCTGCTGCGCCTCGACGCCGACATCGTGCTCCTCCCGGACGCACCGGAGCTCGCCCTCGCCGCGCTGCGTGGGCTCGAGCAGCCGTTCACCGCCAGCCAGGCCCGCCAGGCCCTGCACACGACCCGCCGGGTCTGCATCCCGGTGCTCGAATACCTCGACCGGGCCGGCGCCACCGTGCGCCTCGACGGGCAGTTGCGCTCCGTCGCCGACCGGTCCGCAACTGCACTCGGTCGATAGCACCGTTCCGCCCGCACCGGGCGTTGCCACGCCGACCGGGCTTGTTTATTACTGGTACTTGTGTGACGGTTGTGGCGGGTGAGACTAGAGAGACGTTCCGGAAAGGACGCCTGACATGCGCCGTCTCGAGCAGACGCCGAGCGCCTTCTTCGACGGATGGTCGGATCAGAACGAGCGCACCCCGGTTGACGCCGACCGGCAACGATCCATCCGCAAGCAGCGCCTGGTCGCCGGCTTCGTTGCGCTCGCCGTGGCGGCCGGGACGACCGTCGCGTTCGCGATGCTCGGGCCGAACGCGGGCGCCGACCCGTCGGCACACACCTGGTACCGGCTGCGGATGTGCGAGTCGAGCGACAACTACCAGACGAACACCGGCAACGGTTATTACGGCGCGTACCAGTTCGACGTGTCGACGTGGCGGAGCGTCGGGGGGTCGGGCTACCCGAACCAGGCCTCGAAGGCCGAGCAGGACGCGCGCGCCCTCATGCTCTACCGCGAGCGCGGCTGGCAGCCGTGGACGTGCGCCCACATCCTCGGCCTCCGCGAGGACAAGGACGCACGCAGCGGCCGGATCAGCGACATCAAGATCAGCAACGGCAACCACACCGGCCACCAGTCGCACGGTGGCGTTCCGCCGTTCCCCGGTTCGAGCTGGTACTACTTCGGCGACAACAACGCGAACATCAAGCAGTTCCAGAACGAGATGCACCACCGCGGCTACTTCCCCGCCGGCACCGGCCAGTACGGACCGCTCACCCTGCACATGGTCAAGAAGCTGCAGCGGCAGAACGGGCTACCGGTCACCGGCTACATCGGACCGAATACGTGGCGACTCGCCTGGGTCGGCAAGTACACGGCCACGCACCACAAGCCGGCGCCGCACAAGCCGGCGCCACACAAGCCGGTCCACCACAAGCCAGTCCACCACAAGCCGGTGCAGCATCGGCACCCGCAGGCACATCACGTACCTGCGTTCCCGAGCAAGCACTGGTTCTACTACGGCAACAACAACGCGCACATCAAGCAGTTCCAGAACGAAATGCACCACCGCGGCTACTTCCCCGCCGGCACCGGCCAGTACGGACCGCTCACCCTGCACATGGTCAAGAAGCTGCAGCGGCTCAACGGGCTTCCCGTCACCGGCTACATCGGCCCGAACACTTGGCGACTCGCCTGGGTAGGCAAGTATCACAAATAGGACTCACGTCTGCGCGTCGTCGGCGAACAGCGGCGTCAGCGCACCGATCTCGAGCACCCGCGCGACGAAGTCGGGCACCTCGCGGATCACCACGCGCTGACCGTTGTTCATGGCGCGCCCGCGGATCTCGACCCAGCTGCCGATGCCCGTCGAGTCGAGGAACGCCAACTCGGTCAGATCGAAGGCCAGCGTCGCGCACTCGGTGCGCTCGAGCTCGGCGAACGCGCGTTCGCGCAACGTCGGCACCGTGGCCAGGTCGAGTTCACCGCACAGGTGCAGGACGGTCGTGTCCCCTACCTGTTCGGCGGTAACCGAGAACGGCGTCACGCCGACCACTCTCGCACACTGAATCCTCCGATGCGTGCGCTGACATCGATCATCGTCCGGCGCATTGCCGCAGCGCGAACGCAGTGGTGTCGTCATCTCCGCGGGCGTCGTCGCTCAGCGCCGCGACGATCCCGTCGAGTTGCTCCTGCAGCGGTCCTTCCGACAGTCGATGTGCCAATGCAGCAAGCCGATTCAGGCCTGTGTCGATCACCTCGCCGCGGTGTTCCACCAACCCGTCGGTGAACAGCAACAACGTGTCGCGTCCGCCGAAGTCGATGGTCGTCGACGTCCGTTCGTCGCCACCGGCGCCCAACGGCAGCCGGGGCGAGGTCTGCACGTACGAGGGCGGTTCGCCCGGACGGACGAGAACCGGCGGGAAGTGGCCGGCGTTGACGAAGCTTGCCCGACCCGACCCCGTGTCGACGACGCCGTAGACCAGAGTGGCGAGCTGGGTGATCCCGAGTTCGGCGAACATGACGTCGAGCTTGCGCGCAACCGCCGCCGGCTCCGGGTCGATACAGAGGTAGGCACGCACCGCCGACCGCAGTTGTGCCATCGCGGCAGCGGCGGGCACGCCGTGACCCATCACATCGCCGATGACGAAGGCGAGAGCCCCGTCCGGCAACGCGATCGCGTCGTAGAAGTCACCGCCGACTCCGCCACGGCCGCCGGGTGCGTAGTAGGTAGCGATCTCCCATCCGCTGATGTTGTCGAGTGCTTCCGGCAGCACGGCCCGCTGCAGTTGCAGCGCGACGTCCTGGGTCTGCGCGTACAACTGCGCGTTGTCGATGGCGACGCCGGCGCGTCTGCCGAGGTCCTCGGCGAAGGCGAGATCGCTGTCGTCGTACGGCGATCTGTCACTGGTGCGGATCATCGTGATCGAGCCCAGCGTGCGGCCGCGGGCAGCAAGCGGGACGACGAGCGCGCTGCGCAGATCGAGTTCGCGTGCGATCCGCAGATGTTCCTCGTCCCGCGCACCGGCAGCGAGCATGTCGTCGCTGATCTCGGGATACAGCTCGCTGACACCGGTGCGGATCACGTGCGGGGCACCAGCCGGTGCGTCCGGATCCGTCGGATATCTGTCTTGCAGCTCCCAGGCCCACTGCACCATGTCGGGATCCTGATGGGCGACGGCGACCGTACGCAGTGCCCCGTCGTGCGAGACGCTGACCGCACACCAGTCGGCGAGTTCCGGCACGATCAGGTTCGCGACATTGGTCAGTGTCGCGCGGTCGTCGAGGCTGCTGCTCAGTTCCTGCGACACCTGGGCGAGGAAGGTCAGGCGTTTCGCACGTGCCTGCGCGACGGCGCCGGCCGCCACGCGACGCACCGCCTGGCCGCACGCGTCTGCATAGGCGGTGAGAAAGTCCATCTCGTTCGGGCCGGGCAACCAGCCGGCCTCGAAAGTGAGCCCGATGACTCCTACCGAGGGCTGGGAAGAGTCGAGCGGCAGGCACATCAGCGAACGGCCCTCGGGCATCTCGTCGCGCAACACTGGATACGCGCTCTCGACCAACGGTGGGCTGCCGAGCACCACCGGACGGCCGGTCCGCGCCGCTTCGCTGGCCGGATTGCGATCGTCCAGTCCGAACGAGGACCAGCGTTCCAGTACACCATCGCGCAGACCTTCGCCGGCGAGTAACCGGAGCCGGTCGCCCTCGGTGACCATCAGGGTGCTGACCGAGGCCCCGATCGCCCGTGCCGCATGCCGTACCGCGGCCTCGATGACGTCGTCCATCGTGTCGGCCGCGCCGAGTTCGTTGCTGACCCGGGCGAGTTGCTGCAGCCGCACGGCGTCCGCTCCCCGCGGAGCCGCAAACCCTGGCGGCCCAGCTGCAGATCGCGGGTCCTGGCCCGGCATCCGTGCATGATGTCAGCCCCGGCTGGCGCTGTCACGGATTCACCGGGTCGTAGTTCAGAGCTTGCGCCAGCGCGCCTCACAGAACCCGAACAATCCGAACATAACCAGGCCGATCGCCACCAACGCCAGCAGATACGGTCCGACCGGCGCGTCCCGAATCTGCCTCAGCGCGCCGTCAACGCCCCGGGCCTTCTGCGGGTCGAACTGCACCGCGGCGATCAAGAACAGCACGCCGACCATGCCCACGACAATGCCGCGTGCGATCGTTCCGACCAGCCCGGTGGTTCGGGTGACCTTCCGAGCCCGGCGACTCATCGAACCCAGCGGGAAGTCCTCGTCGAACTTCGTCTTCGCGCCACGCACGACCAGCACGACACCGACGACGAGCACGACGACGCCGACGAGTCCCACCAGCCAGCGGCCGCCGGTCTGCTTCATCAGCGTTGCCGTCCACTCCTGCTGCTGCCTGCGCTGGCTGGACGAGTTTCCGCTGACGAGAACGCCGAACGCGCTCACTGACAAGGCTCCGTAGATGATCCCGCGGCCGACCGACGCGACCCGCGTCTTCGCATCGTCGTCACCGATCACCGCATCGGCAAGGCGCCAGATCGCGTACGCGGCCAACGCGATCGCGATGGCGAGCACGAGCGCCCATCCCGCTGGGTTTGCGGCGAGTTGCTCGAAGGCGCCACGCTGGTCGGTCTCCTTCTTCCGTCCGCTCAGCGCGAGTCCCAGGGCGAGTACGCCGAGCAGCACGTACAGCGTGCCGCGACCGGCGAGCCCGGCCCGCGCCATCGCGCGCATCTTGTCGCTGTGGGCTGCGCGATGCGCAGTGAGACGGGCCGAAGAGCCAACCGCGGTCATCCCTATGGTGTGCCCGCTGCGGTTCGCGCGCTAAACCCGCCGTCCACACGCGACGAACGGCGCACCGGCCCGGACCTCGGTCATGACCCGCTTGGTCAGCCCGACCGCGGTCTCGTCGCTGCGCACCGGGCCGTCGACAGGACGGAAGAACTCCACGCGCAGCCGGGGCCGATGCGGGAACCGCACGATCTCGACCGAACCGATGACTCGCGCGCCGACGACCTGCACGTCGGGCACCGCCAGCGCGAGCCGTCCGGCACCGCTGAGCGCGCGTAGCGCTTTGCCTTTGGACACCGTGCCTTCCGGGAAGACGCCGATGCAGTTGCCGCGCTCCAGCTCGGCCACAGCGGCGGTGAGCGCGGCCAGGTCGCCACGTCCGCGCTCGATGGGGATCTGCCCCATCCGATCGAGCACCCAGGCCATCGGACGCGCGTGCCAGAGCGACGACTTCGCCAGCGCCCGAAGCTGTCGATGGCGGCCGGCGACACCGATGACCACCGGATCCCACATGCTGTCGTGGTTGGCCATCAGGACGGTGGCGCCAGACGCGGGGAGGGCGTCGAGACCGGTCACCGACAGCCGTCCCCACCACCGCACGATCGGCGTCGCGACGAACATGACCAACCGGTACATCCACGACGCGTCCGGCCAGGGACGGGTGCGTGCGCGCGGCATGCGCACAGCATGGCAGCCCCGCCGGTGAACGCAGTCCCCACCCTGGGCAAGCCAAAGGGTATGACCGCACGGATCGCACAGGTGACGCTGGATGCCAACGACGTCGAACGATGCGTGCGATTCTGGTCCGCCGCGTTGGACTACCGCGCCGAATGGGACGACGAGGACCGCAGCGCGAAGCTCTATCCGCCGGCGGGAGCTCCGCCGGACATCTGCACGATCTGGGTCCAGCCGGTGGGCGAGACCAAGAACGACAAGCTGCGCATGCACCTCGACCTCCGTCCGGTCGACGGGGACGTCGACGCTGAGGTCGCCCGCCTCGTGGCGCTGGGAGCCGAGGATGCCGATGTCGGCCAGACCGGCGAGGAAGGCTTCGTCGTGTTGCGCGATCCCGCGGGCAACGAGTTCTGTGTGCTGCGGAGCGAACCGCGCACCTAACACAGGACATACCTGATCTTTAAGGAGAATTTCTTTCCTTCTCCGGGTACCCCGGAGACATGGCTGAGATTCCGAGTACCCCTGGACCACGGCGCCGGGTGGCGCGCTCACGCGGCGCGGCGAGCGGATTCCTGTTGCTCCTGCTCGGGGCTTGGGGCGCGTTGATCCCCTTCATCGGCCCGTACTTCAACTTCTCCTACCTGCCCGACCAGGCGTGGACGTGGACGCCGGCGCGTGGCTGGCTCGAAGTCCTACCGGGCGCGGCGACCTTCCTCGGCGGCCTGCTGCTCCTGGCCAGCACGAGCCGGATGATGACTCTCCTGGGGTCCTGGCTCGCCGTTGCCGGCGGCGCATGGTTCGTGGTCGGCCCGCAGTTGCAGACGACATGGAACATCGGCTCGCCCGGCACGCCGGCGGGGTCGAGTGACGCCGTCCGCGTGGCCGAGCAACTCGCCATGTTCTCGGCGCTCGGCATCGTGATCGTGTTCCTCGGCGCGGCCGCCTTCGGCCGGCTCTCGCTCGTCTCGCCGCGGGACGTCCGCGCGGCCGAACGCCGCCAGCTCGCCCTCGAGGAAGAAGCTCGGGTGCAGGAGGCCCGTGAGGCCGAGAT
>DASXJN010000089.1:0-2548 GCA_036497365.1 Jatrophihabitantaceae bacterium
GCGAGGTAGTCCTCGCAGGCGCCCGGCGCTCCTCTCGGCACCCGGCTGAGGCTGTCCGTCACCGAGAGCAGGTTTCCGCCGACGGAACGTTCGCCGGCGAGCTTGGGGTGCAGCAAGGTGTCGGCATGCGGTCCGGTTGTCGGGAATCGGCCGGTGTACGAGCAGACGACGACGGCCTGCGGCAGCACGTGCGGCACGAGGGCCGTACCCGGCGCGCGCGTCTGCGGCTTGGCCGGCACCCATCCGTTCGGGCTACTGGACGCGGACGGCTCAAGCGGGCAGACGAGTGCCGCGGGTATCGCCGGCCGAGCCGATCCCTTGGTGGTCGAGGCGGGCGGCGTGCGTCCCGCGGTCTGGACGCGGTGCGCCGGTCGCGTCCACAACAATGCGATGAGCGCGACCACGAGCGCGGTAACCACGACGGCCGCGACCATCGGCGCGGCGGCACGCCGGCGAACTGGCGGCGCCGCGAACGATTCGACCCGTGGCGCGTGTTCGTCATGGGCGCGCATGACCGCGCGCAGGTCGTCCTCGATCACTTCGGTTCCTCGATCAGGCTGCCGGCCCGCAGCGCGGCCAGCGCACGCGCGGCGAGGCTGCGCACGGTCGCCTCGCGCGCGCCGAGCAAGGTCGCGATCTCGCGGTCCGGCAGGTCCTCGTAGTAGCGCAGGACGAGCACAGTCCGCTGCCGCGGAGGAAGGGCACCGAGCGCGGTCCACAGCTCGTCGGCGTCGACGACCCGGTCGGCGAAGTCGTCGGCCGCGACGTCGGGCACCTCGTCCGTGACGAGCTCGGTGCTGCGCCGCAGCCGCCGCGTGCGCAGGTACTCGTTGACGATCGCCCGGCGCACGTATGCCTCGGCCGACCCGACCTCCGGACGGCGGCGCAGCCAGCTGCCGTACACCCGCGTCAGCGCCTCTTGCACGAGATCCTCCGCTCCGGCCCGGTCATGGCACAGCTGGAAGGCAAGGCGGAGCAGCCGATCGCCTGATGCCGCCATCAGGTCGGCGATCATCTCCTCGACGCGCACTCGCCCTCCTACCGACAAGGATGCGATTGCCGGCCCGAAACGTTGCGGACGGGAACCCCCGACCAGAAATGTGCAGAGATTGTGCGCGGTCTTGCTCGATTTCGGTTCCGCGTGGCATTGTCGGGCAGGTGACCACCATCTGCTTCGTCGGCGCCGGCTCGGCCGTCTTCACCCGCCAACTGCTGCGCGACCTGCTCACCTACGCCGACCTCGACGACCTCGAATTCGTCATGCATGACATCGACGCGACCCGCCTCGGCCTGGCCGAGGGCTTGGCGCGCATCGCGATCGAGAAGCACGGCAGGAAGGCCGGCGTGCGTGCCAGCGCCGACCGGCGGGCTGCTCTCGACGGCGCCGACTTCGTGATCAACATGGTGAACATCGGCGGTCACGCGGCCACGGTTACCGATTTCGAGGTGCCCGCTCGTTTCGGCTTGCGGCAGACGATCGCCGACACGCTCGGCGTCGGCGGCATCTTCCGCGGGCTGCGCACGTTCGGCTTCCTCGACGGGCTCGCCACCGACATGCAGGCCGTTTGCCCGGACGCGTGGTTGCTCAACTACACCAACCCGATGGCGATGAACGTTCAGTACCTGTCGGTTCAGCACCCGGCGCTGAAGGTGCTCGGCCTGTGCCACTCGGTGTACTGGACGGTGCACGGCCTGTCCGAACTCATCGGCGTCCCGCTCGACGAGGTGAGCTTCTCCAGCGCGGGCGTCAACCACCAGGCGTGGGTGCTGAAGTGGGAACGCGACGGCAAGGACCTCTACCCGCTGCTGGACGAGAAGATCGTCGCCGACGCCGACCTGCGGCGCCGCGTGCGCGTCGACATGTACCGCCGGCTCGGCTATTACCCGACCGAGACGAGCGAGCACTCGTCGGAGTACGTGCCGTGGTACCTGCACGACGAGGCCGAGATCGAGCGCCTCCGCATTCCGGTCGACGACTACCTCCAGATCAGCGCCGACAACGTCGCCGAGATCGAGGGGCTGGTGCCACAGGTCGCCGCGGGCTCGTACAGCGAACCGGACGACGAAGAGGCTGCCGAGTACGCCCCGCAGGTGATCCACAGCATCATCACGGGCACCGAGCGCACCATTCAGGCCAACCTCGCCAATGCCGGACTCATCGACAACCTGCCGTCCGGTGCGGGCATCGAGGTGCCCTGCACGATCGACGGCACCGGCGCGCACCCAGTCGCGGTCGGCAGCCTGCCGCCGCAGTGTGCCGCGCTCAACCGGGCGTTCCTCAACGTCGTCGATCTCACCGTCCGTGCCGCCGTCGAAGGTCGTCCGGAGCACGTGCGGCACGCGATGCTGGCCGACCCGAACGCTGCAGCGAGCCTGCGGGTCGAGCAGATCTTCGAGCTCGCCGACGCGATGACCGCAGCACACGGCGACCTGCTGCCCGAAGGCGTCCGCTAGACCTCGACCAGGTGCACGGTCGGGCCGAGCCGCTCGAGGTCTGCCACGTCGCCCGGTCGAGCCTGGGCGTCGGTCACGATGTCCGATGCCGCGG
>DASXJN010000090.1:0-9117 GCA_036497365.1 Jatrophihabitantaceae bacterium
GCCCGAGCTGCCAGGCGGGGTCGGGTACGAGCACACCTCGTCCGGGGAGCTCGCTGTGCAGCGGGCGTGGCACCCGGGCGCCGAGCAGCTCACCGTCGAGCGGGCCGGGCTGCAGCAGCACACCGCAGCCCGCACGCCGTAGCTCGGCACCCAGACCGCGGCTGCTCACCGCGAGGGCGTCGCTGCGCGCGGCCACCACGGCGACACCATCGGCGGTCGTCCGCAGCCACTCGAGCAGTGTGTCGCCTGCCGGCGCGTCGAGGAACGATTCCGCGTCGTCCACGAGCAGCACGCCGGACGGCGGCGGCACCAAGCCGGTCCGGTCGTCCGGGTGCACGACGCGAACCGCACGCGCTTCGGCGGCGTCGGCCAGTGGCGAACCGCGCGGCGCGGCCACCCAGAGCTGCGCGGATTCGCTCTGCGCGAGCAGTACCTGCAGCACCGTGGTCCGCCCGCTGCCTGGTAGGCCCGCGACGAGCAGTCGACGGCGCCCGGAGCGCAAGTCGATACGGACCGGTGCCGCCGCGTCACCGCCCACGCCGAGCACCCAGCCAGCCGAACCCGACAGATCGCTCAGACGGATCGTGTGGGGGAGTGACCGGAGCACCAGACGTCGCTGTGGAGCCGGCCAGTGCTCGCGGCACGCAGCTGCCCGCACCTCGTGCTCGCTCGGGTCGCAGAACTGCACCTCGACCCCGTCGCCGGCGCGGACCGCCCGGCCCGGCGGCATGACGACCGGCACGTCGGCCGGGTCGATGCCCGCTCCCGCGTACTCGGTGCGCTCACTCAGACGCAGCACGAAGCGGGTGTGCGCGCCCGCGGTGACACGGGCGGCGAGCGTCGTGCGGCCGCCGGCGATGGCGACGGTCACGCCTCTCGCGGGACCGTCGCGGGCCAGCGCAAGGATCCGCTCGACGGTCCGCCCGCCGTCGACGTGCTCGCTGGCTTCGGACACCGACTCCCAGTCGTCGATGAGAAGCAGTCCGGTGGGTCGGTCGCGAGCTTCGCCCGTCCGGCTCACGCCGGCTGCCAGCCGTTCCACCAGCCTTGTGGCGAGCCGTCCCTCGTCGTCGAGCGGCGCGAGTGTGCCGACATGCGGGAGGGTGCGGATCGCAGTGCGGGACGCGACGGTGCCGACCGCATGGATCTCGAGATCGTCGGGCGGATGCCGCTCGGCCGCGGCGAGAGCGAGACCGACCAACGCGCTGGTTCGGCCTGACCGCGGACCACCGGTGCACACGAGCGAACCGGCTCCGGGGTCGACGGTCGCCGCCGCCCGTCGTTGTTCGCCGGGCAGGTCCGCCAGACCGATCGCGAGTCGCGACCGATCGTCGGCATCGGGAAGTTCGCCGGCCGTGACGCGTGCCGGCAGCGCCGGAAGCCACGGCCGTCGCGCAGGCGGGTGGCCCTGCGCGGCGGCGCGCACCGCCGCAACGATCCGGTGGAGGTCGGTCTCGCCCGTCGTCTCGCCGAGGTCGGTCGGGCGCAGCCAGTCGCCGAGCAACTCCACCCGCACAGCGTCGTCGGTCGCCGGTGTCGAAACCCGCGCGCACTGCAGGGCTTGCAGTCGAGGACCGGCGCGCAGGTAGGCGCGCCCCGGGGTCGTTGCCGGAATGGCCGCCGCGGCAGCGTCGTCGATGACGTCGACGGACTCGGCCGAGCCGGCGGTGCGCAGCGCGATGCAGAGCCCGATGTTGGCGCGGATGTCCGCCGAGACGACGCCGCTGGGTCGTTGCGTGGCGAGCACGAGGTGCAGGCCGAGGGAACGCCCGCGCTGCGCGATCTCGACGAGGCCCGGCACCAGGCCTCGGAAGGACTCTGTGAGCGCGGCCAGTTCGTCGACGAGGAGCACCAACCGCGGCATCACCTGACCTGCGTTGCAGTATGCGGCGATGTCGGCTGCGCCGGCACCGGCGAGTAGCCGTTCGCGATGGCGCAGTTCGCTGCGCAACGCGGTGAGCACCCGCCGACCGAGATGATCGTCGAGATCGGTCACCAGGCCGACGGTGTGCGGCAGAGCCGCGAACGGCGCCAGCGCCGCGCCGCCCTTGTAGTCGACGAGCAGGAACGTCAGCTCGCTCGGTGGATAGCTTGCTGCGAGTGCGGCGAGCACGCTCTGGAGCAGCTCGGACTTGCCCGACCCGGTAGTGCCGGCGATCAGCGCGTGCGGACCGTCCCGGACGAGATCGAGTTCGACGACACCCTCGGGCGACCTGCCGATCGGTGCGTGCAGACCGTCGTCGCTGCGGCACCATCGCGCGGCAATCGCTTGCGCGCTTGCCGATTCGAGGCCCGCGATGTCGACCAGCCGGCACTGCGTCGGCAGGCTCGGGCCTTCCGAATCGCCGTCGCCAGTCGGGGCGAGCAATCGGGCCAGGCGGTCCGCCCACTTCTCGTCCACCTGGTCGACCACGAACTCCGCGTCAGCACCGATGCGCGCCCGCGTTGCGGTGTCGCCGTTGATCCGGATCGTCCGTTCCGGTCGGACGACGTCTGATCCGTCGTCGGTCAGCAACAGCCCGGCCGTGCCGGACACCTCGGCGAGCGCGGTCACCAGCCGGGACGAAACCCGGCCGTCAGCGAGCACGAACAGCTGCGGGACGGACGCGGAAGGTGAGCCGCGCTGCACGACAAGGGCAAGCAGCTCGTCGGCGTCGCGCCGTGTGCACGCGATCCTTCCCTGCAGGTGCGGGAGCCACCGCATCCAGTGCCACGTTGCCGGCGACGACGTCAGCAGCGCAAGCTCGAGTTCGCGTGGCGACGATTGCGCGGCGAGCTGCGCGACGAGCCAGCGAGCGGCCGCTTCGCGAGCTCCGCGCGGGCCGACGATCGTCCACGGCCCGTCCTGCAGATCGATGGTAATCGGTACGTCGTGCAACTCGCCGGCCGCCGAAACCGTGTCGCCAATCCGCACCGAGACCCTCGACGGAACTGCGCCGAGCCCGAGCCGGACCAGGAACATGTCCGGCTGATTGGCGGGCGAGTGCACCGCGCTGGTGGTGCGCAGCATGTTGACGGGATCGGGATGCGTGTAGAGACGATGGTTGCGTTCGGCTTTCAACGCGGTTGCGATCTCGCGGTTGAGCCTGGCGCGCTCGCTTTCGAGTCCGTGCCGCAGAGTCCGGTGAGTGCGGCGGCGCCGGGATCGCTCGATGCCGCTGGTGATCACGAACGTGAGCGGGCTGAGCAGGGCGAAGGCGAGGAATTCGATCGACCGCAGGACGGCAGCGAGGACGACGCCCGCAATCGCCGGCGTCATCGCTGCCGCTAGCTGGCCTCGATGCGATTCGGGCGGCGGGTCTGGTGGCCACTCGATGATCGAGCTCTGCCCGGCCACCGGCCGGGCGGTGCGGTCCGTCGCAGGTGGACGAACGACCAGCCGGCTGTCGCCGATGCGCATCGTGTCGCCGGGTGCCAGGCGAACCGCGTCGTGGATGCGAACTCCGTCCACGAACGTGCCCGCCGTCGAGGCGAGATCGTGCAGGACGGCGCCGTCGCGCGTGGGAGTCACGGTCGCATGCCGGCGGGACGCGCGCGGATCGGCGAGAACCACATCGCACTCGTCGGCACGACCGATCGTCGTCGCGCCGCGTGCGAGCGCCGCGCTAGCGCCCGCAGACGGGCCGCCGATCACGTCGAGGCACAGCCCGAAGCCTTCGACCACCGGCACCGGTTCGTGACTGAGCACGGCGCCGCGCGGAAGGTAGGACGGATCGAACCGGGCTGTTCCGTCGAGGCGTCGGCCGCCGATCCAACCGACTCGGGCTTCGGGCAATGCCCGCCGCAGCGCGGCGAGTACCACTCCGGTTGCCGTACCGGCCGGCGCGACGAGCGCGACGTCGCGCTCGGTTCCGTCCGCCTGCCGAACGGTCACGTCGATCCGCATGGTCAGGGAGTGTGCGAGCAGGTACCGACGCGGATCGCGTCGTCGACCGGCGTTGTGGACAACGCACCCGTCATCCACAACGTCGGCGGGTCAGGCGACCGGTGCGGGTGATCGTTCTACCGTTTGCGTCCTCAGCGAAGGACACGATCCATCGTCAGGAAGGAAAGCGTCATGACGACCATGGCCGGACTGCGCGTCACACCGGGCCAGCTCGAGTCACTGGGGGCGGCAGTGGGGCACGTCTCGACCGACGTCCGCGGTCAGCACCAGACCCTGCGTGCCCAGCTCGCGCCGTTGTTCGGCTCGGACTGGTCCGGGCCCGCAGCCGTTCAATTCACCGAGCTGTATCAGCAGTTCGACGTGCACGCGCGAGGCATGTCCGATGCGCTCGACGGAATCGGTACGTTACTGCGCCGCGCCGGTGTCACCTATGCCGAGGTGGAGCACCAGATCGCATCCTCGTTCGGCTGATCGCTAGCGTGGACGGGCGTGACCCCGTCCGCACCGCTCGACCAGGTCGAGGCCGCCCTCTGCGAACACTTCGGTGGTACGCCGTTGCGCGCGTCGGTGTCGTTCGTCGGGGTCGACCCGATCGAGGTGCTGCGGTTCGAGCCCATCCCGGACGAACGGGCCTACGTGTCCCTGGGCATGTCGCGGCATCCGATGACTCCGCCGACCGCGGCGATACAGAGCACCGACGGGCCGCGCGCGGAACTGATGGTGCAGCTGCGCGATCCGGTCGACGGACGTGCGGACGTGTGGCGGCAGCTGGCTGTCCTGGCAGCCGCTCCGGCGGTCGAGGGCGTCGTCTACACACCGGGGATGACCGTCGATCTGGGTCATCCGCTGAGCGCGACCACGCTGTGTACCGGTGCGATCGTCGGTGAGAGCCCGCTTCCGCCGATCGACACGCCACCCGGACCGGTCGACGTGCTGCAGCTGCTGCCCGCCACCGCGAACGAGCTCGCCTGGTGCCGGGTGCACGGCACCGACGCGCTGCGCCGGCGTTGGAGCGATCAGAAGGTCGACCTGCTCGACCTCGGCCGCGCCACAGCGCGCCTCGATTGAGAGCGCCGGGTCAGAGCCAGCCGTTGCGCTTGAACGCGCGGTACAGCAGCCCGCAGAACGTGATCATGACTGCGATCGCCAGCGGATAGCCGAACGTCCAGCCGAGCTCGGGCATGTGCTTGAAATTCATCCCGTAGATGCCGGCGAGCATCGTCGGCACCGCGGCGATCGCCACCCACGCGGAGATCTTGCGCATGTCCTCGTTCTGCACCACCGACACGCGCGCGAGATTGGCCGCGACCAGCGTGGTGAGCAGGTCGTCGAATCCGCTGACCCGGTCCACGACCTCGGTGAGGTGGTCGTCGACGTCGCGGAAGTAGTCGCGGATCTGCGGCTCGACCTGCTCGACGTGCGCACGCGACAGGTGGCGCACCACCGGGATCAACGGCGCGGTCGCGCGGCGCAGCTCGAGTACCTCGCGCTTGAGCACATAGATCACGTTGGAATCGGTGACCTTGCTGGTGGCGGTGAACACGCCCGCCTCGGCCTCGTCGACGTCCTCCTGCAAAGCCCGGCACACCGTGACGTAGGAGTCGACGATCGAGTCGAGTACCGCGTGCAGCACCGCGGACGGCCCGAGCGCGAGCAGGGCGGCGTCGTTCTCGAGCCGCTGGCGCACCTGGTGCAGCCCGCCGTGCTCGCCGTGCCGGACGGTGATGACGAAGTTCGTGCCGACGAACACCATCACCTCGCCGGTCTCGACGACCTCGGCCTTGCCGCCGGGCAGCCGGTCGTCGTAGTGCACGGTCTTGACGACCGCGAACAGCATGCCCTCGTACGAGTCGAGCTTGGGCCGCTGGTGGGCGTGGATGGTGTCCTCGACCGCGAGTGGGTGCAGCCCGAACCGCTGCGCGATCGGCGCGAACTGCTCCTCGGACGGCTCGTGCAACCCGATCCAGACGAATCCTCGTCCGGTGCGCTCCACATCGTCGATCGCCTCACGCCAGTCGACGCGGTCGCCCTGACGCCGGCCTTCTTCGTAGATGGCGCAGTCGACGATCGCGTCCGAGGCAGCGCCCTCCGGCCGCGGATCGGCGGCGGTCGGCCGCCGACGCCGCGGTCCGAGAATGTCCGTCACGAGCATGCGCGGACGCGGAACGCTTGGCATCGACCACATTCTGCCCCTCCGGCGAGCGGATGAACCGCAGGTCAGGGCAGGATCGCGGACAGACCAACTCGATGCAGACCCACGACGGAGACGGGGGAGCGCCGTGCAGTTCGGCCGCTACTACGAAGAGTTCGAGGTCGGTGCGACCTACAAGCACTGGCCCGGCAAGACGGTCACGGAGTACGACGACCATCTGTTCTGCCTGCTCACAATGAACCATCACCCATTGCACATGGACGCCAACTACGCACAGCTGTCGACCGACTTCGGCAAGAACGTCGTCGTCGGCAACTACATCTACTCGCTGCTGCTCGGCATGTCGGTGCCGGACATCAGCGGCAAGGCGATCGCCAATCTCGAAGTCGAATCGCTGCGCCATGTCGCGCCGACCTTCCACGGAGACACGATCTACGCAGAGACCACCGTCCTCGACAAGACGCCGTCGAAATCAAAGTCCGATCGTGGCGTCGTGTACGTCGAGACGATCGGCTACAACCAGGACGGGACCGTCGTGTGCATCTTCCGGCGCAAGGTCATGGTGCCGACCAAGGAGTACATCGATGCACGGGGCGGCGAGCAGCCCGGCCGGCCCACGCCGAAGGAGCGCTAGTCCGGAAGACAGTCCCACTCGTGCAGCGTGTCGAAAAGCGGCGGCACGACTGTGAGCGTGGCGAGTTCGGCGCGCGTCACCCATCGCACGTCCGCCGCGTCGTCGCCTGCTTCGAGATCTCCGCTGACGGCCTCGCAGACGAAATCCTCGATGTCGTAGATCGATCCGTCCGGCGCCGCGCGCTGCACCCGTCCGGCGGACCGCAGCACTACGACGTGCAGTCCGGTCTCCTCGGCGACCTCACGCACGCACGCTGCAGCAGGGTCCTCGCCGGGGCGGCACCGTCCGCCGGGCAACGACCAGGAACCCGGTGCCGGTGGCGTCCCGCGCTGGATCAGCAGCAGGCGGTGGGCCTGGTCGAAGACGATTCCGCCCGCGCACGCACGGTGCATCGGCATCTGTCGAGCCTGTCACGACCCGGCGTGTCTGCGCCGTGCGGCCCCGGACGTGCGGTACCAAAGAGCGGGAGCACGGGCACCGCGGGGGTGTGCCGTGCTTCCGCCTAGGGACGAGGAGGTCGACGCCGATGGTCAAACTGGCTGCTGGCGGCGTCGTCGTCGCGTTCCTCATCTTCTACATCAGTACTTCGCCCGATCAGGCCGCGAACATCTTCCACGGCACCTGGCACGTGGCCGTCAGCGTGGCACACGGCATCGGCAATTTCGTCGACAAGCTGACGTCCTGATCGCAGAGCACGTGGAGTCATCGTGCCGCCCTTGATGCGCTCCGAACTCCCGGAAGTCGCACGCACCCGCCATCACTGGATGACACTGTTCCGCCCGCCACGCCACCGGCTGTCCATGGCCGCGCTGCTCGCCCTGTTCGCCTGGGGACTGTTCACGCCGGCGATCCTGATCGTCTTCGCGATCGTCATCGGGGTGAATCTGCTGGTCCGGATACGCACCTGGCGGGCCGAGCTGATCATCCTGACGCGGAAGCGGATCATCCGCGTGCAGGGCGTCCCCGAGACGACGAACACCGAGGCGTCGCTGCGCATCGACCGCGTGTCCGGCGCGCGGTTGATCCAGACCGTGCCGGGCAAGCTGCTCGACTACGGCACGATCGAGCTCGAGGCGCCCGGCGACCACCCGGACGTGCGGCGGTTGATCCGCATCGCCGAGCCGCAGGAGTTCTACGCGCGACTGCGCGCGATCGTCTTCGGCGAGCGACCAGGCCCCGACCCGGACGACGGCGGGCCGGTCGAGCTGCCGACGAACACGACGCAGCCGCTACCTCGCCTGCGCCCGCCATCGCTACGCAAGCGATGATCGCAGGCGATGCGCATCGATCTGCACACCCACAGCACGGCCTCGGACGGAACTGACACCCCGGCCGAACTCGTCGCCGCAGCCGCCGCTGCCGGCATCGACGTGCTCGCGATCACCGACCACGACACGACCGCGGGCTGGGACGAAGCAGTCGCCGCGCGACCGCAGAACATGACGGTCGTGTGCGGCACCGAATTCTCCTGCGTGCACTACGACGCCGAGGGCCGGCGGATCAGCCTGCATCTGCTCGGCTACCTCTACGACCGCGACGACGAGCAACTGCGCAGCGAGCGCGCACGGTTGCGGGAGAGCCGGCTGCGGCGCGGTCGGCAGATGGTGGAGAACATGTCCGCCGGCGGCATACCGATCACCTGGGCGCAGGTGCAGCGGTTGGCCGGCGCCGGTCCGATCGGTCGGCCGCACATCGGCCGGGCGCTCGTCGACGCCGGCGTGGTGCCCGATGTCGACACGGCCTTTCGCGACCTGCTGTCCTCCCGGCGGCCGTACTACGTGCGCAAGGCCGACACCGAAGTGTTCGCCGCGATCCGGATGGTGCGCGCGGCAGGTGGCCTGCCCGTCTTCGCGCATCCGCTGGCGCGCCGCCGCGGGCCGGTCGTGAGCGCCGAGACGATCGCGGAGATGGCGCGCGCCGGGCTGGTCGGCCTCGAGGTCGACCACCCCGATCAGGACGCCACCGACCGGGCCGAGGCGGCCGCCCTCGCCCGCGACCTCGGCCTGGTCGGCACCGGGTCGTCGGACTATCACGGCACCAACAAGGTCACGCCGCTCGCGGCGTGCACCACGCCGGACGAGGCGTATCTCGCGCTGCTCGACCGGCCGCATCACCTCGAGCCGGCCGGCGCCGGTTGCTGACCATTCGTGATCTTGGCGTGAAATCGACCCGTCTGATTCGTCCGATATTTCGGAAGCGTCATCGCTAATTTGCGCCAACCTTCCCCTGACGGCGCGGCGCGTATTGCCCAGGTCGAGCCGACACGTTCTACTACCGCCTATTGCTCACACCTAGGGAGGACCCAGGACATGACCATCCGCAGACGTGCCGCGATCGGTGTCGCCGCACTCAGCAGCGCCGCGCTCGTCGTCTCCGGCGTTGCCGGCATCCAATCGGCCGGTGCGTCGAGCAGCGCAAAGGTGCCCACCGTCGTCGTTCACGTCA
>DASXJN010000091.1:0-9878 GCA_036497365.1 Jatrophihabitantaceae bacterium
AGGGTGAGAGCTGATGGGGATCCGGAGTCTCTACCGCGGCGAGACGAACATCGGCTTCATCCCGTCGCGCAAGCGCTGGTACCTGGCCTCGGCCGTACTGATCGTGATCTGTGTCCTGAGCATCGCGATCCGCGGCTTCAACTTCGGCATCGACTTCTCCGGCGGTTCGAGCTTCCAGATGCCCGAGTCGTCGTCGGTGACCGCCGCTTCGGTCGACACCGCGTTCAAGAACGCGGGAGTGTCCTCGGCCGAGCCGGCGCAGGAGGTCGGCTCGAGCCCGGTGCAGATCCGGGTGCGCACGGGCGCGCTGAACGGCGGCGAGCAGCAGAAGGTCAAGAACAAGATCGCGGGCGAACTCGGCATCAAGACCGACGCCGTCAGCTTCACGACGGTGGGCTCGGACTGGGGCCACGACGTCACGGTCAAAGCGATCGAGGGCCTGATCGTGTTCCTGATCGTCGTCTCGATCTACATCTCGATCCGGTTCCAATGGCGGATGGCCGTGGGTGGGATCGTCGCGTTGCTGCACGACCTGGTCATCGCGGCAGGCATCTATTCGCTGGTCGGCTTCGAGGTCACACCGTCGACGGTCGTGGGCCTGCTGACGATCCTCGGTTTCTCGCTCTACGACACCGTCGTGGTCTACGACAAGGTCGCCGAGAACTCCAAGGATCTGCTCGCCGGCTCGCGGATGACCTTCTCCGAGGCGGCCAACACGGCGGTCAACCAGACGCTGATGCGGTCGATCAACACCTCGCTGATCGCGCTGCTGCCCGTGGCCGGGTTGCTGTTCGTCGGCGCCGGCCTGCTCGGTGTGGGCACCATCAAGGACCTCGCGCTCATCCTCTTCGTCGGGCTGGCGTCCGGCGCCTACTCGTCGCTGTTCCTCGCCACCCCGATCGTCGTCGACCTGACCGAGCGGATGCCGGAGCACCAGGCGCTGACCAAGCGGGTCGTTGCCAAGCGGTCCAGCGATGCCCGCCGCGAGGCCGAGGATCGTGAACTTGCCGCCGCCGGAATCACCCCGACCCGGACGGCCCGCCGTACCGGCGGTCCGGCACCGGCACCGAAGCCCGGCGCGCGTCCGCAGCGGCGCAAGCGTTGAGCGACGCCGCCGACCTGATCGCTGCCCGGCTGCGGGACGTCCCGGACTTCCCGAATCCCGGCATCCTGTTCAAGGACATCACGCCGCTGCTCGCGGACGGCGCTGCCTTCGCAGCGACGGTCCGCGAACTCGCCAAGCTGGCTCCCGACGTCGACATCGTCGCGGGCGTCGAGGCGCGTGGCTTCCTGCTCGCCGGCGCGATCGCCGCCGAACTCGGCTGTGGTCTCGTCCCGGTACGCAAGGCGGGCAAGTTGCCGCCGCCGACCATGCGGCGGGCGTACACGCTCGAGTACGGCACCGCCGAGATCGAGGTGCCGGTCGGGCTGCTCGCCGGACGGAGCGTGCTGCTCGTCGACGACGTGCTGGCCACCGGCGGCACCATGCGTGCGGCCGCCGAACTGGTCGCCGAAGCGGGCGGGCAGGTCGAGGCACTCGGCGTGATCCTCGAGCTGGGCTTCCTGGACGGCCGCGCCGCGCTCGACGGGCTGGCCCCGCTCACCGCGTTGCTCACCGTCTGACCCCTAGACTTGAGGTAGTACGGACACACCTCGGGAGAAGGGGCGCGCACTGACGACGGACCCCGCGCAGCCGACCGGTCCCGCCGAGAACGGCGCCGACCGAGCCGACGATGGCACGCGTCCGTCCGCGACCGCGACCAAGGCACCGACCCAGACCAAGCCGGCCGTCCAGGCCAGTTCGAAGGCACCGCCGAAGGCGCAGCCGCCCGATCCGGCAGCGGCGACGAACGGGACGGCCGATGCGACCGCGACGCACCGACGCCGGGTGCGCGACCGGCTGGCCCGCCGACTGGTCACCGCGCCACGGCAGTCGCCGGTGCAGCCGGTGCTCGAGCCGCTGCTCGCGATCCATCGCGGCGCGCACCCGAAGGTCGAAGCTCGAGCACTGCAGCGTGGCTACGACGTCGCCGAGCGGTGCCACCGCGGCCAGCTGCGCAAGAGCGGCGACCCGTACATCACCCATCCGCTGGCCGTCGCGACGATCCTCGCCGAGCTCGGCATGGACACCACGACGCTGGTCGCGGCGCTGCTGCACGACACGGTCGAGGACACCCGCCTCACCCTGGACGACGTCGAGAAGGAGTTCGGTTCGGAGGTCGCGCACCTCGTCGACGGTGTGACCAAGCTGGACAAGGTCAAGTTCGGCGACGCGGCTGAGGCCGAGACGATCCGCAAGATGGTCGTGGCCATGGCGCGTGACCCGCGCGTCTTGGTGATCAAGCTCGCCGACCGGTTGCACAACATGCGCACGCTGCGCTTCCTGCCGCCCGAGAAGCAGGAACGCAAGGCGCGCGAGACGCTCGAGGTGCTCGCGCCGCTCGCTCACCGGCTGGGTATGAACACGGTCAAGTGGGAGCTCGAGGATCTCGCCTTCGCCACGCTGTACCCGAAGCGCTACGACGAGATCGTCCGGCTGGTCGCCGAGCGCGCGCCGTCGCGCGACACGTACCTGGGCGAGGTCATCGACCGGATCAACGCCGATCTGCGCGAGGGCAGCATCAAGGCGGCCGTGACCGGACGACCGAAGCACTACTACTCGATCTACCAGAAAATGATCGTGCGCGGCCGCGAGTTCACCGACATCTACGACCTGGTCGGCATCCGCGTCCTCGTCGAGGCCGAGCGCGACTGCTACGCGACCCTCGGCGTCATCCACGCGAACTGGCAACCGGTGCCCGGCCGGTTCAAGGACTACATCGCGATGCCGAAGTTCAACATGTACCAATCGCTGCACACGACGGTGATCGGTCCGGGCGGCAAGCCCGTCGAGCTGCAGATCCGCACGCACGCGATGCACCGCACGGCTGAGTACGGCATCGCCGCGCACTGGAAGTACAAGGAGCAGAAGAAGACCGACATCGCCGACCCGGGCAACATGGTCACCGACGAGATGGGTTGGCTGCGGCAGCTGCTGGACTGGCAGCGCGAGGCTCAGGAGCCGGAGGAGTTCCTCGACTCGCTGCGCTACGACCTCGGCGCGTCCGAGGTGTACGTGTTCACGCCGAAGGGCGATGTCATCGCGCTGCCCGCCGGCTCGACACCGGTCGACTTCGCCTACGCGGTGCACACCGAGGTCGGGCACCGGTGCATCGGCGCGCGGGTGAACGGCAAGCTCGTCGCGCTCGAGTCCGTGCTCGACAACGGTGACACGGTCGAGGTGTTCACCTCGAAGGCCGAGAACGCCGGCCCGTCGCGCGACTGGCTGTCCTTCGTCAAGTCACCACGCGCACGCAACAAGATCCGGCAGTGGTTCGCGAAGGAACGCCGCGAGGACGCCATCGACGCCGGCAAGACCGCGCTGTCGAAGGCGATGCGCAAGGCTGCGCTGCCGATCCAGCGCGTGCTCGGCGGCGACCAGTTGCTCACCCTCGCCAACGACATGCACCTGGCCGACGTCTCGGCGCTCTACGCGGCGATCGGTGAGAACCACGTCTCGGCACAGGCCGTCGTCCAGAAGCTCGTCGCTCAGCTAGGCGGCAGCGAGGGCTCGGTCGAGGACATCGCCGAGGCCGTCGTCCCGTCCATCGAATCGCCGTCGGTCACCCGCCGCACCAGCGGCGACAGCGGCGTCGTGGTCAAGGGCGTCAGCGACGTCTGGGTCAAGCTCGCGCGGTGCTGCACGCCGGTGCCGGGCGACGACATTCTGGGCTTCGTGACCCGTGGCGGGGGAGTGTCGGTACACCGCCGCAGCTGCACCAACGCGTCGTCGCTGAACGAACAGAGCGATCGGCTCGTCGACGTCGAATGGGCGCCGTCGCCGGACTCGACCTTCGTCGTGTCGATCCAGGTCGAGGCGCTCGATCGGCACGGCCTGCTCTCCGACGTCACCCGGGTGCTCTCGGACGAGCGGGTCAGCATCCTGTCGGCGAATGTGACGACCAACCGCGACCGCGTCGCGGTCAGCAGGTTCACCTTCGAGATGGCCGAGGCCAAGCACCTGGGCCACCTGCTGCGCGCGATCCGGAACGTGGAGGGCGTCTACGACGTCTACCGCGTCTCCGCGTCCTCCTGACCGAACGCTCCGCCCTTCCCCGCGCTTCGCGCTACTTGGCCCTCGTGCAGGGTCCGCTACGGCGTGTCGCCCTGCAGCGGGGCCAGAAGTGGTTCGGCATCT
Source organism: Jatrophihabitantaceae bacterium (assembly GCA_036497365.1). Classification (GTDB taxonomy): domain Bacteria; phylum Actinomycetota; class Actinomycetes; order Mycobacteriales; family Jatrophihabitantaceae; genus RYN-133. Next base: position 4,238 of record DASXJN010000091.1, read on the forward strand.
GGACAGCGAACGCGCTACGGCAGGCGTGAAACCGCATCCGGACACTGAACGCGCTACGGCAGGCGTGAACCGCATCCGGACACTGAACGCGCTGCCGCTCTCGGACCGGCGTGTCGTGCCGCAGCCCGTTCATTGTTGCTCAACGCCGACCCGCGCTCCGCGCTACTTGGCCTCCCTGCAGGGTCCGCTACGGCGTGTTTCCCTGCACCGGGGCCAACTGTTGTGTCAGCCGGAGCTGCTGGACGACCCGTTCGCCGGGGCGCTGGCTGACGCACCCGAGGACGCACCCGGCGTCGTGACCTTGGTCAGGTCGATGACGAACACCAGGGACGAGTTGGCCGGAATGGTCTGTTGCGCGGTCGCGCCGTAACCCAGCTGGGACGGCACGATGATGACCCGCCGGCCGCCGACCCGCATCGGCGCGAGCTTGCCGGCACCGCCGATGCCCTGCGTGAAGCCGGGCACGACCTGCTGCAGTGAGAAAGAGATCGGCTTGCCGCCACGGTCCCAGGACGAGTCGAACTTGGTGCCGTTGTCGTAGAGCACACCGAGGTACTGGACCGACACCGTCGAGACCGCGGTGGCCTTCGGGCCCTTGCCGACGACCAGGTCCTGGCACTCGAGCGAGTTCGGCGGCGTGCTCGACGTGGACGTCGCCGTCGGCGCCGTCTTGAGGTTCGTCGCGTTCTTGACCGTGACGCCCTTGAACGTCACCGTGTCGCTCTTGATCTTCTTCGGCGGTGCGGCACATGCGGCCGGCTTCTTCAGCTGCGGCAGCGAAGCGGACGGCGAGGGCGACGTGGTCGCCGAGTGCGACGGGGTCGGCTTGCTCTGGTTGCCGCCGGCCTGGTTCTTCTTCTTGTCACTGCCACCCGTGGCGATCAGCACGACGACGACGATCGCCGCGATCAGGACGATGGTCATGCTCACCGAGATGATCAGCGTCATCTTGCGGCGGTGCGCCTCACGGACACGCCGGTTCTGCAGCTGGCGCTCCAGATGACGTCGTTCGGCCTCGCGACGCTGCTTGTTCGTGGGCACGAGCGCAGATCCTCCTCGAATTCCCGGCCGGAATGCTCGGCAGCTGGGAGCGACAGTGGGCAGTGCAAATCCCCGGAAGTGTACGGAATCGGTGTGGGTGGCCGCTGAGGCATACCTGATTCGGGCCCTCGGTAGGCTTGCAGGCGTCGATGCCCCAGTCGGTGCTGCCCAGATTTGGAGTCCTTCCCGCCGTGCTCATCACGGGTTTCCCGTCGGACGTGACGGCCACCAACTGCTGGGTCGTCGCGCCGGGCGACGGCGAGCAGTGCGTGGTCGTCGACCCCGGCATCGGCGTCACCGGCCAGCTCGATGAGGTGCTCGCGGATCACCGGCTGCACCCGGTCGCCGTCCTGCTGACCCATGGCCACTTCGACCACACCTTCTCGGTGCTTCCGGTCTGCCAGGCCCGCGACGTGCCGGCATACATCCACCCCACCGACCGCTGGCAACTCAACGACCCGTGGACGGGCGTCAACATGCGTCCGAACACCGCGATGTTCGGGTCGCTGACCATCGCCGAACCGGACGACGTGCGCGAGCTGGCCGACGGCGAGAAGATCAGCCTGGCCGGGCTCGAGTTCGCGGTGCGGCACGCTCCCGGGCACACCGAGGGCTCGGTCGTGTTCGGACTGGCCGGCGAGAGCGAACCCGTGCTGTTCACCGGTGACGTGCTGTTCGCCGGTTCCATCGGGCGGGTCGACTTCCCGGGCGGCTCGATGGCCGAGATGCAGCGCTCGCTGCGGGACGTGATCCTGCCGATGGAGGACGCCACCCTCGTCCACGCCGGGCACGGCCCGTCCACCACGATCGCGCGCGAGCGCGCCACCAACCCCTTCCTCCAGGATCTCTGAGGCGTGACATGACCGCCTCCCTGTCCGGCTTTCCCGAGCTGCTGCCCGCGCAGCGCTTCGTCGAGCTCGCCGTCCTCGACCAGCTGCGCGCGGTCTTCGAGCTGCACGGCTTCGCGCCCGTCGAGACCCGCGCCGCCGAGACACTCGACTCGCTGCTGCGCAAGGGCGAGATCGACAAAGAGGTGTACGTCCTGCGGCGGCTGCACGCCGAGGAGGGCGACGACAACTCCGGACTCGGCCTGCACTTCGACCTGACCGTGCCGTTCGCGCGTTACGTGCTCGAGAACGCCGGACGGCTCGAGTTCCCGTTCCGCCGCTACCAGATCCAGAAGGTGTGGCGCGGCGAGCGGCCGCAGGAGGGCCGCTACCGCGAGTTCACCCAGGCCGACATCGACGTCGTCGGACGCGACACGCTCCCCGTCCACCACGACGTCGAAGTCGCGCGCGTGATGGCCGAGGCGTTGGCCGGGCTGGACTTCCTGCCCCCGCTGCGGCTGCAGGTCAACAACCGCAAGCTGATCGAGGGCTTCTACCGCGGTCTCGGCGCGCCGGATGTCGCCGCGGTCATGCGCACGATCGACCGGCTCGACAAGGTGCCGGCCGAGATCGTCGAGAGACAACTGGTCGACGAGGCCGGGCTGAGCGCCGACCAGGCGGCCCAGTGCATGAAGCTCGCCGACATCCGCAGCTCGGACAGCTCCTTCGTGTCGCAGGTGTGGTCGCTCGGCATCGCGCACCCGACGCTCGACGAGGGGCTCGACGAACTCGCCGCGGTGATCGACGGCTGCGCCTCGATCCACGGCGTGACCGTCGAAGCCGACCTGCGCATCGCCCGGGGACTCGACTACTACACCGGCACGGTGTTCGAGACCCGGATGGAGGGCTACGAGCGGCTCGGCTCGATCTGTTCCGGCGGGCGCTACGACTCGCTGGCCAGCGACGGCAAGACCACGTTCCCGGGCGTGGGGATCTCACTCGGTGTGAGCCGGCTGCTCATGCCGCTGTTCCAGCGCGGCTCGATGTGGGGCTCACGCAGCGTGCCGTCCGCCGTCCTCATCGCGCTGCCCAGCGACGACGACCGCGCCCGATGCGATGCGATCGCGCAGTCGCTGCGGCGGCGCGGCATCGCCACCGAGGTGGCGCCGACCGCGCAGAAGTACGGCAAGCAGATCCGCTACGCCGAGCGCCGCGGCATCCCGTTCGTCTGGTTCCCCGGCGATCCGGACGAGGTGAAGGACATCCGCAGCGGTGCGCAGGGCCCCGCCGACGCCGACGAGTGGGCACCCCCGACCGACGACCTCCGCCCGCAGGTCATCTCAACGAAGGATCACAGTGCTCAGGACACATGAGGCGGGGACGCTGCGCGCGTCCGACGCCGGAACCACCGTCACCCTCGCCGGCTGGGTCGCCACCCGGCGCGACCACGGCGGAGTGACCTTCATCGATGTCCGCGACGCATCGGGCTCGGCACAGGTGGTCTTCCGCGAGGCGGACGCGCACGCGCTGCGCAACGAGTGGGTCATCGCGGTCACCGGTGAGGTCCGGCTGCGCCCCGAGGGCAACGTGAACCCGGCCATCGCCACGGGCGAGATCGAGATCGTCGCGGAATCCTTCGACGTGCTCAACGAAGCCGCGGCGCTGCCGTTCCAGATCGACGAGCACACCGAAGTCGGCGAAGAGGCCCGCTTGAAGTACCGGTATCTGGACCTGCGCCGGCCCGCGCCGGGTGCCGCGATCCGGCTGCGCTCGAAGGTCAATCGGGCGGCCCGCGAGGCCCTGCTCGACCAGGGCTTCGTCGAGATCGAGACGCCGACGATGACACGGTCGACGCCCGAGGGCGCCCGCGACTTCGTTGTGCCGGCGCGACTTCGTCCGGGTTCGTGGTACGCCCTGCCGCAGTCGCCGCAGCTGTTCAAACAGCTGCTGATGGTCGCCGGCATGGAGCGCTACTTCCAGATCGCGCGTTGTTACCGCGACGAGGACTTCCGCGCCGACCGCCAGCCGGAATTCACCCAGCTCGACATCGAGATGAGCTTCGTCGACCAGGACGACGTCATCGCGCTCGCCGAGGCGGTGCTGGTGTCGCTGTGGCAGCTGATCGGACACGAGATCAGCACGCCCATCCCGCGGATGACCTATGGCGACGCGATGCGTCTATATGGCTCGGACAAACCCGATCTGCGGTTCGGCCTGGAACTCGTCGAGTGCATCGAGTATTTCAAGGACACGCCGTTCCGCGTGTTCCAGGCGCCCTACGTCGGTGCCGTGGTCATGCCCGGCGGCGCATCTCAGCCCCGTCGCACCCTGGATGGCTGGCAGGATTTCGCCAAGCAGCGCGGGCACCGCGGGCTGGCCTACGTGCTGGTGAACGACGACGGCACCCTGGGCGGTCCGGTGGGCAAGAACCTGTCCGATTCTGAGCGCGACGGGCTGGCCGCACACGTCGGCGCGTCGACCGGGGACTGCATCTTCTTCTCCGCGGGCCCCGCCAAATCGTCGCGGGCGCTGCTGGGTGCGGTCCGCATCGAGATCGCCAAGCGCCAGGACCTGATCGACCCGAACGCTTGGGCGTTCACCTGGGTGGTCGATCCTCCGCTGTTCGAACCCGCCGACGAGGCGACCGCACACGGCGACGTCGCTGTCGGGTCGGGCGCCTGGACGGCGGTGCACCACGCGTTCACCGCGCCCAAGCCGGAGTTCGAGGACAACATCGATTCCGATCCGGGCAGCGTGTTGGCCGACGCCTACGACGTGGTGTGCAACGGCAACGAAATCGGCGGTGGCTCGATTCGTATCCACCGCCGCGACATTCAGGAGCGGGTGTTCGCCGTGATGGGTCTGGACAAGGCCGAAGCCGAGGAGAAGTTCGGATTCCTGTTGGACGCGTTCATGTTTGGCGCACCGCCGCATGGCGGCATCGCGTTCGGGTGGGACCGGATCAACGCGTTGCTGTCGGGCATGGATTCCATCCGTGAGGTCATCGCGTTCCCGAAGTCGGGCGGCGGCGTCGACCCGCTGACCGGTGCACCCGCACCGATCACGCCGCTGCAGCGGAAGGAATCGGGAATCGACGCCAAGCCGCAGAAGTCTGAAGGAGTATGACGCAGCCGCAGCCCGACACAGAGGCCCTCAAGACGTTCAACAAGGGCATCGCCAACGAGTTCCGCTCGAACGCGGGCAAGGTCGGCGGGCCGTTCGAAGGCAACGAGTTGTTGCTGTTGACCACGACTGGCGCGAAATCCGGCAAGCCTCGCGTCGCACCACTGTCGGTGCGGCGCATTGACGGCAAGCTTGTGATCATCGCCGGCTACGGCGGGGCGGACGTCGACCCAGCGTGGGTGCATAATCTGCGGGCCAATCCGCGGGCACACGTCGAGGTCGGCGCCGATTCGTTCGATGTGGTCGCCAGGGAGCTCGGGGCCGTGGAGCGCGACGAAATCATACCTAAAATCAACGCGACTACATCCGCGTTCGCGGAGTACCAAGCGAAAGTCAGTCGAGTCATTCCGATCTTCGAGCTGCAGGAGGACAATTCATGACCGAGATACCCGATGCCGAGACCATGAAGGCCTTCAACGAGACCATCGTCGGCGAATTCCGTGCCAACGAAGACGTAGTCGGCGGCCCGTTCGAAGGCGCGACACTGTTGTTGCTGACCACCACCGGCGCCAAGTCCGGGCAGCCGCAGCTGGCGCCGCTGGCGTACCTGACGATCGACGGCAAGATGATCATCATCGGATCCAAGGGCG
>DASXJN010000092.1:0-14284 GCA_036497365.1 Jatrophihabitantaceae bacterium
CGCGCCGGCCGAAGCGTCTCGGCGGGTCAAGGCCTATGAGCGGTTCGGGCAGCGGTGCAGCGGATCGATGACCGCGGGACCGACCTACCCGGCCACCGCCGCGGCGTTGGCAGCAGGGTCGGTCTCGCCGGCGCAGGCGAGGGTCATCGCCGACACCGTCGAGCGTCTGCCCGAACAGGTCGCCTACGACCACGAGGACCAGATCGAGACCGAGATGTTGGGCTACGCGGCGACACTTGACCCGCGGGAGCTGACCAAAGCCGGCATCCGGATCCTGGCCCACCTCGACCCCGATGGGGTGCTCAAAGACGAGGCCTACCACCAGCGGCATCGTGACGCCGCGCTGCACCGCCGCCCGGACGGGTCCGCGCATCTGGAAGCCGAACTCACTCCGGAAGCTGCGGAGCTGCTCGAGACCTGCTTCGACGCCCTGGCCAAGCCGGCACCGGCAGCCGATGGCACCCACGATCCCCGCACCCCGGGACAACGTCGCCACGACGCCCTCGTGCAGATGGTCAAGCTCGTCATGCAGGCGCAGCTGCTCCCGACGACTGCCGGGGTCACCGCCACCGTCATCCTCCACTTGGACGCCGAAGCGTTCGCCACCGGTGACGGGTTCGCCACCACCGGCCACGGCTACCAGGTCCGGGCCGAGACCGCGAAACGATGGGCTACCGACAACTACACCGCCGAGACCGACATCATCGCCGTTCTGCTATCCAAAACGAAACGCATCGACGCGTATTCGTCCGTGCAGCGATGTTTCACCGAACAGCAACGCCTGGCGATGATGGCCCGAGACTTCGGCTGCACCTTCCCGTTCTGCGATTCGGCGGCATTGCACACCGAAGCGCATCACATCACCGAGTGGCAGCACGGCGGCAAAACCACCGTCGACAACGGCACCCTGCTCTGCCGTGCGAATCACAGCGACTTCGAACAAATGGGCTGGCAGTCGACCAGCATCAACGGACTCCCGCACTGGATACCGCCCAAATGGATGGATCCCGAACAGACACCCATCCGCAAACCCGACACCGAGCTCTAGCGGCGGCTGACCGCACAGCTCAGACCGAACGCCAGTCGTTGTTCGAGATGTGCGAACCGGCCTGCGGGCCCATCTGCAGCATGCCGCCGTCAACGGCCCACGATGCGCCTGTCACGTAGGACGATTCGGATGACGCGAGGAACGCAATCACCGCGGCGATCTCGCGCGCGTCGCCGGGTCGTCCGAGCGGAACTCCGGGCCGGTCCTTGCCATGCGGGTCTTCGTCCTCCTGACCCGTCATGGGAGTAGCGATCTCGCCCGGAGCAACTGCGTTGACCGTGATGCCGTGCTGACCAAGTTCGAGCGCGGCCGTCTTGAGCAGCCCACCAAGTCCGTGCTTCGCGGCGTCGTAGGCGCTGGAACCGACGCGCGGTTGGTGCTCATGGACACTCGTGACGCCGATGATCCGGCCGCCGGCTGCGCCCTTGATCATCAACTGGGCGGCGCGCTGGATGCAGGCGAAAGCGCCGTCGAGGTCGGTGGCGACCACCTGGCGCCAATCGTCGACCGACATGTCGACGAGCAGCGTGCTCGAACCCGTCCCCGCGTTGTGCACGTAGACGTCGAGACCACCGAGTCGTCGGGTCAGTTCTTCGATGACGTCACCACAGTGCTCGAAATCGGACGTGTCCAGCTGGGCGACCTCGGCTCGCACGCCATGGCCGCGCACCTCCTCGGCGGTGTCTTGGGCGCCGGCCTCGTCGCTGTGCCAGGTGATGCCGACATCCATCCCAGCTGCGGCGAGCGCGACAGCGGTGGCTCGGCCGATCCCTGAGTCGGAGGCGCTGACGATGGCATGTGATGGTGAGAACGAAGTCATACCGAAGCTGTGCCCGGATCGCTGCCTCAGATCAACAGCGCGGCCATCAACTGTCGAATTGCTCCTGCACGGTCTCACGACGCTGGCGGAGGCCGTCGAGTGCGCCTTCGAGCTCCTCGATGTTCGTCAGCGCGGCAGCGCGCTCCTCGGCGTCGATCGCGCCGCCGTCGGCGAGATCGGCACGCACCTGCTCGATGTTCGAGTTCAATTCGGCGATGCGCTGATCGAGCTCGTTCAGCTCGGCTCGGGGGTCGCTGGACTCGGTCATGAATCTCCTTCGGCTCGGTTGGGCACGTTACTCGCGGCTACAGCCAGCCTCGGCGGCGGAGCAGCAGATACACGCCCACGGCGAGGACGACCATCACGCTCGCGCTGGTGACGAAGCCGGAGTGATGGTCGAAGCCGGGGAACGGCACGTTCTGTCCGTAGAAGCCGGTGACTGCAGTAGGCACCGCAATGATCGCAGCCCACGATGCCAGCTTCTTGGTGATCTCGTTGAGCTGGTTGCCCTGCTCGGTGAGGTTGGCATCGAGGACGTTCGCGACGAGGTCGCGTGCGCTGTCGATGTTCTCGGCCGCACGCTGCACGTGGTCGTTGACGTCCTGGTAGTAGGGCTGCAACGCGTCGGTGACGAGATGCACGTCGTTGCGCATCAACCGTCCGAGCACGTCGTGCATCGGTGCCACCACCCGGCGCAGGTCGGCCAGCGAGCGGCGGAGCCGGAAGCCCATCCGGCGCAGGTCGAAGCCCCGCTCAGGAGTGAACAGGTGGTCCTCGAGATCGTCGGCTCGCTCCTGCAGGTCCTCGATCGCGTCGGAGTGTCCGTCCACGACCGCATCGAGCAGTCCGTGCAAAAGGAACCCCGATCCACCCTCGCCGACGAGTTCGTGTTCCAGGTCCCATCGCGAGACCACACCGTCGATGTCGAAGTCGTCCTTGCGGACGGTGATCAACGCGCGTGGCGTGACGAACGCGCTGATCTCGGCCGTCCGCACAGTCGCGTCGTCAGCGACTTCCACCGCATACACATTGACGAACAGATGGCTGTGATACCGGTCGAGCTTCGGCCGTTGGTGTGCGTGCAGCGCGTCCTCCACGGCCAGCGGATGCAACCCGAACTCCTCGGTGACGATGCGCAGGTCTGCCTCGTTCGGGTCCTTCAGGTCGAGCCAGACGACGGTGTCGCCGCCCTCGTCGAGCAGCGTGCCGATGCGCTCAGCGGGGAACCCCTCGTCGGCCACCTCGCCGTCGCGGTACAGCCGGGTGCGCGTCGGGCAACGCGGCGGCTCGGCCTCCGACACGCTGCGCGCCGACGAGGTCGGCGTGTCGGGATCTCCGGGAGCGGGTTCGGGACGAGGACTCTGCATGACGACCTCTTACCCGGGAGGCCGCCTCGGCGATTCGATCGTGAGCTATGTCCGGGCGCTGTAGTGACGAATCTTGTCGTCCAACACGTCGATGGCGGCCTGCGTGTGCCCCAACCGCTCGACCAGGTCTGCCCGGCGGCGGCGCAGGAACTCGACGCGATCGGCACTCGCTCCCTCGGTGCGCAGCAGATCGGTGAAGCGGCGCAGATCCGCGATGCCGAGACCGGCCGAGCGCAGGCAGGTGATCAGCCCGATCCACGCGACGTCGCCCTCGGTGTACCGGCGCTGTCCGGACCTTCGCTCCACCGGGCCGAGCAGACCCTCGCGCTCGTAGTAGCGCAGCGTGTCGATCGTGAGGCCGGTGCGGTCGGCGGCCTCACGCGGTTCGAGCATTGCGGTCACAACCCGATTCTGCCTCGCGGGCGGATCCGACCGGATTTGACCTGGAGCGCGCTCCAGGTCGCAGGGTGGACAGCGAGGCCGGTCGGATCGTCCGACCGGACGGAAGGGAACCAAGCAATGACGACCTGGACGGGTACGAGGACTCTCGGCAAGTCCGGCATCGACGTGAGCGCGATCGGACTCGGCGGTTGGGCGATCGGCGGCGCCATGGCACGCGGTGATCAGCAGCTCGGGTACGCGGGGACCAACGACGACGACGCACGACGCGCGATCCGCCGCGGCGTCGAGTTGGGCGTCACCCTGTTCGACACCGCGGACGCCTACGGCGCCGGACACAGCGAGCGGCTGCTCGGCGAGCTGCTCGAACACGAACCGCAGGTGCGCATCGCGACCAAGTTCGGCAACACGATCGACGAGGCGACCCGGCAGTTGCCCGGTGCCGACGTGACGCCCGGATACGTACGCACCGCAGTGCGCGAATCGTTGCGCCGGCTGCGCCGCGACCGCATCGACGTCTACCAACTGCACCACTCGGACGTCACGCACGCCGAGGCCGACGACCTGGTCGCCGTGCTCGAGGAGCTGGTGGACGACGGCGCTATCGCCTGGTGGGGCGTGAGCACCGACGATCCGAAGGTCGCCGGATGGTTCGCCGACGGACCGCACTGCACCGCGATGCAACTGCAGCTCAACGTGCTCGACGACAACCCCGACATGCTCGCCCTCTGCGCCGAACATGATCTGGCCGCGTTGTGCCGATCGCCGCTCGCAATGGGCCTGCTCGGCGGCCGTTACGACCGGAACACCGTGCTGCCGGCCGACGATGTGCGCGGCAAGCAGCCGGAATGGCTCGAGTGGTTCGAGGACGGCCGTCCGTCGCCGCGGTATCTCGCCGCGCTGCAGTCGGTGCGCGACATCCTGACCCGCGACGGACGCACGCTGGCGCAGGGTGCCTTGGCGTGGGTGCTCGCCCATGATGAGCGGACGATTCCGCTGCCGGGTTTCCGCAACACGGCGCAGGTCGAGGACAACGTCGGCGCGCTGCCGGGCGGACCGCTGCCCTGCGAACCGCACGACGCCGTCGAGGCAGCGCTGGGCCGGTCACAGTGAGCGATCGGCGGCGACCTGGCTCGCGCTCTGCGTCGCAGCGCGTCGCCGTTCGTGGGCAAGCACCCTGCCGCTTGCCCGCCACCATTGCGCCATCAGTGCGACGGCCAACGCCAGGTCGATGACGGTGCCGCCGTAGTACATGAGCTCGGCGCCGGTGTGCCGTGCGGCGACAGTGCCGCCACCACTTGGCAGATCGTGGGCGTACATCAGCTTGCTGAGGGTGTCGTGGCCGGCTCCCGCAACGATCAGAAGGCCGAGCCGCACTGCGGTGCCGGCGCGATGACGGACGGGGTCTATGCCGATGATCGCCCAGCTGAGTAGGCAACCTGCCACGAACATGTGCAGATGCACGGCCGCATGGATCAGGTCGCTGCGCTCGGCGCGCGCATAGAGGCCGGTCAGATACAGCGCGAAGAGCCCACCGACATCGAGAACGAGCGCAGTCCCAGGCGCGGTCAGTGCTCGCACGACACGGCCGTGCAGCAACCGGAGAAGCGACCGGCGTGGCCGCGCCGGCAGCGCACGCAGCACGAGCGTGATCGGTGCCGACAGCGCCAACAGCGCAGGGCCGGCCATGCCCAGCAACAGATGTTGACCGATGTGTACCGGGAAGAGTTCGTCGTGCGTTGCCAGCGGCGGCAGCAGTGCAACTGAGACGCAAACTGAACCCAGAACCAAGCACACGGCCCGTCCCATCGGCCATTTGATCCCGCGACGCCGCAGCCGCTGCCAGGCCACCGCGTAGGCCGCGACGGTGGCTGCGGTCAGGACGAGAGGAGTCAGTTCGAGCACGGCTCAGCGCCGTGCGCCCGCGCGGCCCATCATCAGGACCGCACCGGCGATGATCATGACGGCCGCAAGCACGTTCCAGGTGAGGTCGTACGGCCAGATGGTGACGTGGTAGCGGATCTGGTGCAGGCCGAAGATCTTGTGCTGCACGATGCCGTCGTAGAGCTGGAATGTCCCGGCGCCGATGAGCAACGCGCCCCACCAACGCTTCGGCACGAATCCTCGGCGGCGGAACGCATCGGCTCTCAAGAACAAGCCGACCACGATGCAGATGAATCCGCCGGCGTGGAAGAACCCGTCTGACACGAGCCCGACGGTCTGCGTCGACTTGTCGTAGAAGTGGTGCCAGTGCAGCAACTGGTGGAAGACGGTCTCGTCGATGAACGCGACCAGCCCTACGCCGCACAACACGCCCGACCAGACCGTCCGCTTGATTTCCTTCGCGCCCGCCGCGGAAGCCCGTTGGGTTGGCTCGTCGCTGGCCACAACCATCTCCCCGCCCGGGCGCAGCGACGCGGAGGCCTGTGGGGTTCAGGAAGCGGCACGCCCGGCAGCACTACATTACGTGCCAGCGATGGTTCTGAACGCCGCTCGCGCCGGCAGAACAGGCGTCGCCGAGGCGTTCCCGGCCTACCGGAGGCAAGCGAGATGACCGTCCCACACACGACGACCTCGGTCCGTCTGCCCGCGTTGCCGCACTGGGAAGAGATCCCGGACGATCTCGGCGCAGCCGTTGCCGAGATCAAGCAGGCGCTCCGCGCACGGATCGCGGCCTCCGGCCGGACGGTGGAGGACGTGTTCGCCGTCATGGAGGCGCGTGTGCAGCGCGCTGTCGACGACATCCTGGCGGCCAAGGCGCGCGGCGAGTCGGTGTGGCCGATCCTCGACTTCGCGGACATCGCGGCCGGCACGGTGAGCGACGAGCAACTCGCGCAGCTGCACAAGCGCGGGTGCCTGGTCGTGCGCGGCCACTTCGACCGTGACCAGGCGCTGGCGTGGGACCAGGACATCGTCGACTACGTCGAGTCCAACCAGTTCTTCGAGAACTACCGCGGCCCGGGCGACGACTTCTTCGGCAGCGTGGGGTCGAAGCCCGAGATCTACCCGATCTACTGGTCGGCCGCGCAGATGCAGGCGCGGCAGAGCGAGCGGACGGCCGACGTGCAGCGCTTCCTCAATCACCTCTGGTCGAGTTCGTCCGACGGTGTGCAGTGGTTCGACCCGGACCGCGATTCGCTCTATCCGGACCGCATCCGTCGCCGCCCCGAAGGCGCCGACAGCGCCGGGCTCGGCACGCACCTCGACCCGGGCACGCTCGATCTCTGGATGACTTCGGCCTACCAGCGCGCGTTCGGTCACCTGTTCGACGGAACGGTCGAGCAGTACGACCCGTGGGATGCCGCGCACCGCACGTCCGGCACGCAGTACCCGGGCTCGACGATGTGCTCGGCGTTCCGCACGTTCCAGGGCTGGACGGCGCTGTCGGACATGGACCACGACCAGGGTGTGCTGCACACCGTCCCCATCCCCGAGGCGATGGGCTACCTGATGTTGCGGCCGCTGCTCGACGACGTCGACGAGCACGACATGTGCGGTGTCACGGTCAACCAGGTGTTCCCGGCCGGGAACAAGTACCACGGTCTGCTGATGGAAGCGCTGTCCGGCATCCCGGACGTGCGCGCCGGGGACTCGGTGTGGTGGCACTGCGACATGATCCACAGCGTCGCGCCGGTGCAGGACCAGACGGGCTGGGGCAACGTCATGTACATCCCGGCCGCGCCGTGGTGCCCGCGCAACGAGGCCTATTCGACCTCGGTGCGCTCCGCGTTTCTCGCCGGCGACAGCCCGTCCGACTTTCCCGCCGAGCACTACGAGCGCAACTGGCCGAACCGGTTCAGCGTCGACGAACTCAACGACATCGGCCGCCGCGGCCTCGGCGTCGTCACCCGTTGATCACGTCTAGATCGCAGGGTCTTCTGCAGCGTGCTGCGAAGTAGGCTGCCCGAGGCGAGGACGGGAGTTGTGGTGGCGCTCAGCGAAGAGATCTGCACAAGCGCGTTCCTGGCGATCAGATCCGGAGATGTCGCAGCGCTAGGTGATCTTCTCCTCACTCACTCGGAGCTGGCCGCATGCCGGCTCAGCGGAGCCGCGGACGGGCGCACACCGCTGCACGTCGTGACCGACTGGCCGGGCTATTTCCCGAACGGCCCGCGCATCGCGGAGCTCTTGGTCGATTCCGGTGCGGAGGTCGACTCGCGCGGCAGTCAAGACGGCACGGGGGAGACACCGTTGCAATGGACGGCGAGTAACGACGACGTCGACATCGCGCGAGTGCTGATCGATGCCGGGGCCGACGTCAACGCTGCGGGCGGGTCGATCGGCACCGTCTTGGACAACGCCGTAGGCTACGGCTGCTGGAATGTCGCGCGCCTCGTGGTGGACCGCGGAGCGCGGGTCGACAAACTCTGGCTGGCCGCCGGCCTCGGGTTGCTCGAGCAGCTCGAGGTGCTACTGGCCGATCCGGCCAACTCGACCCAGGCCTCCGTCGACCAGGCCTTCTGGCATGCGTGCGCCGGCGGTCGGCGTCGGGCCGCCGAGTTCCTCGTGCAGCACGGCGCGGACCTCACGTTCACACCCGACTACGGGCGCGGCACAGTTCTGGACGTGGCTAACGATCACGGCACACAGCAAAGCAACGTGATCGAATGGCTCGGGCAACTCGGCGTCCGCCGCGCGGTCGGCCCGTAATCGTGTAGTGGTGCCCCCGGCCGGATTCGAACCGGCGACGCCCGGCTTAGGAGTCCGGCGCTCTATCCCCTGAGCTACGAGGGCCCTTGCGGCGAGCTTCAGGGTACCGAGCCGCGCCGGCGCATTCTGCCAACGGTGATACGTCATGAACGCTATGACGTTCGCTGGTTATACGTGATGCGGCGCATAGGCTACGTCATGCCTGCTGCTCGAGGAACGCCTTCACCACCCGCTTCGGCGCTTGGACGAGCCACGCGTCAGTGATGACCTCGGCCAGTTCGCCGACCTCGATGTTGTCGAGCCGGACGAGGATCGCGGGGTAGCCGTTGAAGTGCGGCGTGCTGAAGTACACGTCCCGGTTGTGCTCGATGAGCGCGAACTTCTCACCCTCGTCCGCAAGACGCGCGCCGAGGATGGGCCCGGTCGGTGCCGCATCGCCGAGCGCCTCGAGATCGTTCTTGCGCAGCGGCCGCTCCCACACGAATCCCTTGCCGCGCACGCGCCAGGTGCCCCGGTCTTCGGACGTCTCGGGCAGCGCCAACGCGATCCGCTGCACGTCGTCCCACGTGGCCATGTCGTCGACGCTAGTCGAACGAACGGGCCGCCGGACAACTCCGGCGGCCCGTTCGCTCATGTGCGGATCAGCTGAGCGTCAGCGCCGTGTCGTCGATCAGGAACGACGTCTGCAGCGAGGAGTCCTCGGTGCCCGTCCACTTGATCGTCACGGTCTGGCCGGCGTACGCGTTCAGCGACACGGAGCGCTGCACGTAACCGGTGCCGTGGTTGGCGTTGCTGAACGACTGCACCGTGGTGCCGTTCGCCGTCACCGTCAACTTGTCGTAGGCGGTGCTGCTCGTCTCGGACGTGTTGATGTACAGGTAGTACGTCAACGTCGCCGAGCAACCGGACGGAATCGTCACCGACTGCGAGAGCGTGTCGGTGTGCGTGGTGCCGTAACCGTCCAGCCACGCGTAGCCCGAGCCGGTGCGCGAGTTCGCGCCGTCGGTGTTGATGACACCGCTCGACGCCGTCCATCCGGTCGAACCCGACTCGAAGCCCGGGTTGGTCAGCTTCTGACCCGAGCACGAGCCGCCGCCGCCAGAGCCCGAGATCGTCCAGGTGAACGACGCACTGCCCGAGGCTCCCGTCGTGTCGGTCGCCGTGGCGGTCACCGAGAAGGTGCCGGCCGCGGACGGCGTGCCCGAGATGAGGCCGGACGACGCGTTGATCGACAGCCCGGTCGGCAGGCCGCTCGCGCTGTAGCTCAGCGACGCGCCACCCGAGTCGGATGCCGAGATCTGCAGTGACGTTGCCGTGCCGACCGTCCCGGTCTTGTTGCCCGGGTTGGTGACGGTCACGGTGTTGCCGCCTCCGCCGCCCGAGCCGCCGAATGCGGTGGTGCCGTTGGGCGTGCCGAGCCCGGTCGGGCCGTCCCACCCGGTGGCCGCGGTGCACAGCAGTGACGGCGAGCAGGTGCCGTTGTTGCCGCTGGTCACGTCGTTGAGGTTGCCAGTGTGCGCGTAGGGGAGCGAAGCCGGCTTCGTCGACGAAGAGGGCACGCCCGCGAGCGCGTACGTCGAGGCGATGATCGGTGCACTCGCACTCGTCCCGCCGTAAACGGCCCAACCGCTGCCGCCGTACGTCTGGTACACCGCAACACCGGTCGCCGGGTCGGCAACCGCCGACACGTCCGACTCGGCCCGCTTGCTGCACGTGGACGAGGAGATGATGCTCTGCCACGACGGCTTGGCCTCATATGCCGAGCAACCCGATCCGGTGCCCTCGGTGGAACTCGTCTTCCACACCTTCTCCGACCAGCCGCGGCTGTTCGACGCGGTCGACAGTGAGGTGCCGCCGACGGCGACCGTGTTCACCGACGACGCCGGGTAGCTCGCGCCGGTGTACGCATCGTCACCGGTGGACGCGGTGTAGACGACACCGCTGGAGGACATGTAGCCGTCGTAGGTGGTCTGGCTGCTCGCCTCGCCGCCGCCCCAGCTCATCGACACGAACTTGCCACCGAGGGTGGTTGCCTCACGCACCGCGGTGAACAGGTTGGCGTCGCTGGCTGAGTTCGCCTCGACCAACGTGATGCTGCACTTCGGGCAGATCGCGGACACCATGTCGAGGTCGAGCGACTCCTCGCCGGCCCAGCCGGTGTCACCGGTCGGGAGCGAGGTCGTCGAGCCGTTCTGGTTGATCTTCTGGAAGCACCCGTTGGACGTGGTGCAGGACGGCAGGCCGAACTGGCTGCGGTACGTGTTCAGGTCCGTGGCCGCGTTCGGGTCGTCGTAGGCGTCCACGATGTACACGCGCTCGCCGGCGCCGTTGCTCGCAGCGGCCGAGGCCAGGCTGTACGCCGACTGGAGGCTCGACGGCCCGTAGCCGCTGGGCGTCGCGGCGGGCGAGGCGTTGAGCTGGTGCTTGGTGGTGAAGCCGAGATCGCTGCGCCGCAGAGCGAAGCAGGTTGCGTGGTTCTTGGCCACTTGCTGGGCGCAGCTGTGCACGACCGAGATCTTCGACGGAGTCGCGGTCGCCGGGTTGGCCAGCGCGACTGCCGAGAGAGCGATCGTGGTGCCGCCGACGAGAACGGTCAGTCCTCGCAGAGCAACGTTCACGGGTCCTCCTGGGAGATGACGGCTCTGTAATCAGAGCTCTGCCGGAAATGTATGGGTGCGGCGAGGTACGTGCGGTACATCCGAATTGTCATGTAGTGGTCTGGCAGGAACATGCCCGCCGAATCGGGAACTTTCCCGGAAACGCTTCGGGACCGGCCGCTGGCTAGGCTCGATCGTGTGGAGCTGACCCATGTGGACGAGAGCGGTGCCGCCCGGATGGTCGACGTGTCCGGCAAGGACGTCACCGTCCGGACCGCGCACGCGCAGGGACGGTTCGTCACCACGCCGGAGGTCATCGCGCTGCTGCGCCGCGACGGGCTGCCCAAGGGCGACGCCCTGGCCGTGGCCCGCATCGCCGGGCTGGCCGGCGCGAAGCGCACGCCGGATCTGGTGCCGCTGTGCCATCCCGTGGCGCTGCACGGGGTGACGGTCGATCTTGAGGTGGGCGATGACAGCATCGTCATCGACGCCACGACGCGGACGGCCGATCGCACCGGTGTCGAGATGGAAGCGCTCACCGCGGTCGTCACGGCCGGGCTCGCGCTCTACGACATGGTCAAGGCGGTCGACCGTGCGGCGCAGCTCACCGACGTGCGCCTGCTGGAGAAGGCCGGCGGACGGTCGGGGGAGTGGACCCGCGCGTGAGAGCTGCCGTGATCACCTGCTCGAACCGCTCGGCGGCAGGTCAGCGCGCGGACGAGTCGGGGCAGCTGCTCGCGTCCTGGCTGACCGAGTCGGGCCACGACGTCGTCTCGCAGGTCGTGGTGCCCGACGAGATCGACGCGATCCGTGCCGCGGTCACCGACGCGCTGAGCGCGCAGGCTGCCGTCGTCCTCACCACGGGCGGGACGGGACTCACGCCGACCGACGTGACGCCCGAGGCGGTACGGCAAATGCTCGAGCGTGAGGTGCCCGGCATCGCCGAGGCACTGCGGCTGGTGTCGCGCGACAAGGTGCCGACGTCGGTGCTCTCGCGCGGCGTGGCCGGGACGATCGGCACCACCCTCGTCGTCACGCTGCCCGGTTCGCCGGGCGGAGTACGCGACGGCATCGCGGTGTTGACCCCGCTACTGGCTCACGCGATCGATCAGCTCGGCGGAGGTGACCACTGATGATTGTCGAGGTGAGCGACCAGCCGCTCGACATCGCAGCGCACGAGGCAGCCGTCGCGCATGTGCGCGGCGGAGCCACGGTGTCGTTCTGCGGCATCGTCCGCGATCACGACCACGGCCGCGAGGTGACTCGACTGGAGTATCACGCGCATCCGAGTGCGGGCGACGTCCTTCGCGAGGTGGCCGAGGAGTTCGCCGAGCTACCGGACGTGCTAGAGATCGCCGTCAGTCACCGGACCGGCGCGCTCGAGGTCGGCGACGTCGCGCTCGTCGCCGCCGTCTCTGCCGCGCACCGAGGCGAGGCGTTCGACGTGTGCTCACGCCTGGTCGACGAGGTGAAGCACCGGCTACCCGTGTGGAAGCGGCAGGAATTCGCCGACGGCACCGACGAGTGGGTCAACTGCCCTTAGGCGCCGCGGTTGCACCCGGAGTGGTCGCTATCGGGCCCGATTTCGACGCTATAGCGGCCGCAGTGGGTGCAAACCGGCTGGGTGGATCAGCTGGTCGGATCGGTGTCGCTGTTCAGCGGGTCGACGCCGTGGGCGGGCGGCTTGGGCTTGCCGTCGAGCACTTCTTCGACCTTGGACGCGACCGTGTGGATCTGCTGGCTGTACTTGCCGCCGGAGATCTTGTCGAGGTTGCCGGCGAGGACGTCGACGCCCTGCGCGGCGCGCACGCGGGCCTGCTCGACGATCGGCCCGGCCGCTGCGGCGGCCTGCCCAGCGAGCGCGGTGGCGCGGTCGCGCGCCTGCGCCGCGATGGGTCCGGCGACGGCAGCCGCCTGAGTGACGATTTCTGCGGCCCGGTCGGTGATCTTCGGAGTTTCGGCCATCGCCAGTTGCCCCCTCGCATTGGTGTCGGCTTCCGACAATCCCATCACAGCCCGCCGCGGGCAGCTACGCCCGGGCGGCACGCGTTGGGTCACACTGGACTCATGGCTGCACGTCGTACGCCGCCGCGCCAGCGGCCGCCGCGGCGTCGGCGCGACGACGATCCGGTGCTTCCCGACCGCACGAGCGACGAGCGCGACGTCGGCTGGGGCGAGGATCCGGAGTCCGGCGGGCGCGACGACGAGTGGTACCGCCGCGAGCGCCCGCCCCACCACGAGTAGCCCAGTTCGGGCTGACTAATCAGCGCTGTGCGCGCCGCTCCCCGGTGTGCCGGCGGCGGGTCCGCCCTGCTGGGCCTGGAGCAGATCGCGGATCTGCTCGAGCAGCACGACGTCTTCGCCATTGGCCTCGGGCTCCTCGACGGGCTGACCGGCGGCCAGCCGCTTGGCGCGCGCCTCCTTGTACTTGTTTATCGGCAGGACGAACACGAAGTAGACGACCAGCGCGGTGATCACGAAGACGATGATCGCGTTGATGATCGTCGAGAAGTTGACGAACGTGGACTTGCCGAGCACGTCCTGCGGCGAACCGGACGGCACACCGCCCGTGTGCTTCAGCGAGAAGCCGAGCCCGTTGGTGTTGCTGCCGCCCGCCGCGTTCACGATCGGCTGCACGATCGCGGTGACGAAGCTGCTCACCACAGCCGCGAAGGCGGTGCCGATGACCACGGCGATCGCGAGATCGACCACGTTGCCGCGCATGATGAATTCCTTGAAGCCCTTGAGCACATCCGCCCCCTCGTTCGGAAGCGCGGCAGGCCCGCGCGAGACGAAGCCTAGGGCAGATTGTCCGCGATCATCACGAGTGCGCGGTCGGCGTAGCGGGCGAGTTCGATCGCGATCGTCCGGCTCGCGGCCACGGTGACAACCGTGCCGCTCGTTCCCGTCAGGCCGCCGTCGGAGTGCGTGATCGCCAGCAGCCGCAACCGGTCGGCCACCAGCGTCGCCGGTCCGGCGCGCTCACCCGGGAGACCGGACGAACCGGCCGGCGCGGCGAGCAGTCCGATCCGGCTGCCCGGGGCGGCGGCGGTCACGACGGCCACGGTGACCGGCACGGCGACCTCGCCGGGCCCGAGCCGGTGCCGCACCGAGGTTGCTGCCGGCGCGTGCGGCACCAACGCGCTACCCGCGGCGAGCAGCAGGCAGGTCACCGCGGCGATGCGGCGCGGCCAGCGGCCCAGGCGTACGAGCACGCGGTGTGGCACGGCGAACATGCGGGCAACGCTAGGCAGCCGCGCCGCCGGAAAGGGGTGCGATCAGCCGCCCTGTGGACGGCGCGATCGCGCTGTGGACGAGCGGTGCTCAGGCCGACGCGGCAGCGGGGGTCGAGGTGGACGACGACGACTTCGAGTCGGACTTCGCCGCCGGCTTCGAGTCCGAC
>DASXJN010000093.1:0-1827 GCA_036497365.1 Jatrophihabitantaceae bacterium
TCCTGTGCACCCCGCTCGTCGTCGCGTACTTCCGGCGGCGCGGGTTCGGCCAGGAGATCCGGGTGGACGGTCCGCAGACGCACCTGGTCAAGCGCGGCACCCCGACCATGGGCGGCGTCGCCATCGTCGGGTCGACGATCATGGGCTACACGGTCGCGCACCTGTCGATCGCGATCAACGGCGGCGGTGGCCCTGAGGCGTCGGGCATCCTGCTGCTCTTCCTCATGCTCGGTCTCGGCATCGTCGGCTTCCTCGACGACTTCATCAAGATCCGCAGGCAGCGCAGCCTCGGCCTGCGGGCACGGGCGAAGTTCGGCGGGCAGCTGATCGTCGGCGTGATCTTCGGGGTGCTCTCGCTGCAGTTCCACAACAAGCTCGGCCTGTCGCCCGCGTCGACCCATCTGTCCTATGTCCGCGACATCACCGCGATCGGTCTCGGCACGATCGGGTTCGTGATCCTCGCGTACTTGATCGTGTCCGCGACGTCCAACGCGGTGAACCTGACCGACGGTCTCGACGGTCTTGCCGCGGGCGCGTCGGCGATGGTGTTCGCCGGCTTCACGGTGATCGGCCTCCTGCAGTTCCGCAATCAGTGCGGCTCGAACCCGGTCGGTGGCTGCTTCACCGTGCGCGATCCGCTCGACACCGCGATCGTCGCCGCATCGGCGATGGCGGCGTGCTTCGGGTTCCTGTGGTGGAACGCCTCGCCGGCGCAGATCTTCATGGGTGACACCGGCTCGATGGCGCTCGGCGGCCTGATGGCCGGGGTAGCCATCTACACACGGACCGAACTGCTGCTCATCGTGCTCGGTGGGCTGTTCGCCACGATCACGGTCGCGTCGATCATGCAGCTGTTCTGGTTCAAGTTCACCCGAATACGCACCGGCACGGGGAAACGTGTCTTCCGGATGGCGCCTCTGCATCACCACTTCGAACTGGGTGGCTGGCAAGAGGTGACGATCATCGTGCGCTTCTGGATCCTCGCCGGGCTCGCCGTCGCCTTCGGCCTCGGGTTGTTCTACGCCGACTTCATCGGCAATGGCTGACCGGCTGCTCGACGCGCGCGTCCTCGTCTGCGGGGTCGGTGTTGCCGGCGTGTCCGCCGCTCGCGCGCTGCTCGCGGCCGGTGCCGATGTCGCACTGACGGCCTCGGCCGAGTCCCCGGCCGTGCGTGGACTCGTGGCAGCCGGTGCCCGGTGGCTCGGCGCGGTGGACGAACTTCCGGACGTCGATCTCGTGGTCGCGTCGCCGGGCTTCCGGCCGGCGGACCCGCTGCTGCTCGGCGCGTTGGCGCGCGACGTCCCGGTGTGGGGCGAGGCAGAGCTTGCCTGGCGACTGCGCCCGAATCCCGCCGCACCGTGGTTGGCCGTCACCGGGACGAACGGCAAGACCACCACGGTGCACATGGTCGAAGCGATGCTGCGCGCGTCCGGGCTGCGTGCGCTTGCAGTGGGCAACGTCGGCGAGCCGTTGATCGATGCGGTGGTCACACCGGATCGCTATGACGTACTAGCCGTCGAACTGTCCAGCCAGCAACTGCACTTCGCGCCGTCGATCCGTCCGCTCGCCGGCGCGCTGCTCAACCTCGCGCCGGATCACCTCGACTGGCACGGGTCGTTCGAGCAGTACGCCATGGCGAAGGCCGCCATCTGGTACGGCGCGGTCGCGATCGGGAACGCCGACGATCCGCTCGTCGCCGAGTTGCTGCGGTCGGCACCCGGCGAACACGTCGCATTCACGCTGGACGAGCCGGCGCGGGGTCAACTGGGCGTGGCGAACGGCCATCTGGTGTCACGCGCGTTCGGCGACGAGGACGTCGTGCTCGCT
>DASXJN010000094.1:0-13109 GCA_036497365.1 Jatrophihabitantaceae bacterium
GGACGTTGGCCCAGTCCCGTCAGCCGCACGACTACGACGCTGTACGTGACACGATCAGCGCGTTGGCTGCGCGCGGCGCCACCGATGCATGGATCATGACGGCCGGCCTGGCCGGTTTGGGCGGTTGCCACTTGATCACAGCAGCCGGCTTTCGAGCGGCCGGCCGCGCAGCCTGTGCAATGCTGGCGTTGGGCGGAGCGGCCACCGTCGTCGTGGCCGCCTCACCGCAGCCGGCCACGACGCACGTCCCGGCCGCAGTCGTCGGGTTCGTTGCCCTCGCGACCTGGCCCGCTTTCGCACCGCGAAGCTTCGGCGCATACCGATGGACGGCACTGGTGTTGCTCGCGGCGCTTGCGTGGTTCGGCGTTGCGGTAGCACTCGGGCCGCTGGTCGGCCTCAGCGAGCGTGTGCTCGCGGGAGCCGAGGCATTCACACCCCTCGCGCTTCTCGTTGCCTCGATGCGGCTCAGCCGGTCGGCTACGAGTCCAGGAACGGCCGCACGCGATGATCGGCCGCCGCGTCGGACGTGACGTGCAGTCAGATCACGAGTGCGATCGCGGTGGCCACGACCAGCGACCCGGCAAGCACACCGTTGATCAGGCGCGCGGTGCGCACAGAGCGCATCGCCGGTGCGAGCAGACTGCCCGCGAACAACCAGACCACGTGGACGATCACGACCAGAGCAAGAAGAACGGCGACCGTCAGCGCGCCATCCACGACGCCGACTACACGCGCGCTCGCGAACAGCGCGGCCAGCGCGATCCAGGCCTTGGGGTTCAGAACGCCGATCAACATCCCGTCGGCGAACGACGGTGACCGCTGCCCGGCGCCGGGCTCACCGAGCGGGCCGGCGCGCGCGATCCGGTACGCCAGCCACAACATGTATGCACTCCCAAGGCCGATCAAGGCCCAGCGCAACTCTGATACTCCAAGGATGACGGCCGTCACCCCGGCCGTCACCGCAAGCAGCACGCCGGCGGTGCCGGCGATGAGACCGACACAGTAGGCAACCGAGTTGCGGGCGCCGAACGCCGTCACGGATGCAACCAGACTGATCGTGGACGGGCCGGGAGTACCCATAACTGCCAGCGACGACACCACCAGTGGCGCCAGCGGTGCGCCATCGGCCTGATTCGCCAGCGACTCCAGCACGTCAGCGGCCATATCCTTGGTCCATGGCGGCAACGCTAGAAAGCACGGCGAGCCGCCGTCTTGGACGATCGTGCAGAGCGCAGGACCGTATCCGGTTCGGCACTCCGCTCGACGGCGTGGAGCGCGCCGCGGTCAGCCTGCATGCGACCGCGTTCGAGCCGCATCGCCACGACACATACGCCGTCGGCATCACGACGCGCGGTGTGCAGACGTTTCGTTACCGCGGGTCGACCCGCGTGTGTCTCCCGGGCCAGATTCATTTGCTCCACCCGGACGAGATCCACGACGGTGCCCCGGCGAACGCCGACGTCGGATTCAGCTACCGGATCGCTTACGTCTCACCCGAGGTCGTCCGCCACGCAGCACGCACCGCTTGCCTGCCGTTCGTCGCCGACCCGGTGCACGACCGGCGCGGCCCTGCGCGCGATCTCGGCCTCGCGCTCGATCGATTTCTCGCCGACGTCGACGAACCGTTCGACACCCTCGCGACAACCGAACTCATCCTCGTCGTTGCCGAGTCGTTGGCCGGGCTCGCCGGTCACACTGTCCCCCGGCCGAGCGCCATAGATCTGCCGGCCGTCAAGCGAGTGCACGACTACCTCGACGAGCGCTGCAACGGATCAACCGACGCTGCCGTCCTCGAGGGTGTCGCCGGCATGGACCGGTTCAAACTCATTCGTCACTTCAAGGCTGCCTACGCGACGACGCCACACCGGTATCAGATGCTGCGCCGCCTCGATGCCGCACGCGATGCCATCGCCCGGGGCAAGCCGCTCGCGAACGTCGCTACCGAAGGCGGTTTCGCCGATCAGAGCCACCTCGCGCGCCAGTTCAAGCTGGCCTTCGGAATGCCTCCCGGCCGCTGGCGCGCACTCACTCACCCGTCAGTGATTGAGACAGCGAGCTAGACCACAGAGTTCGAGCTTGACCTTGACGCAGCGTCAGGGTTGCAAGCTCGTCGCATGAACACGACAGATGCAATTTCCGTCGCCGGACTGACCAAGTCCTACGGCGAGCACGCAGTGTTGCGCGGCGTCGACTTCGACGTGCCGCGCGGCAGCATCTTCGCCCTGCTCGGCGCCAACGGAGCAGGCAAGACCACGACGGTCCGGATTCTCGCCACGCTGCTCAAAGCGGATGCGGGGACAGCAATGGTCGGCGGCTTCGACGTCGCCACGCAGCCGGCACAGGTGCGCGAGTCGATCAGCCTGACCGGGCAGTTCGCGGCGGTGGACGAGATCCTCACCGGACGCGAGAACTTGGTGCTCGTCGCCAAGCTTCGGCACCTGCCCTCCCCCGGCAGTGTCGCGGACGACCTGCTGGCCCGGTTCGCTCTCACGGAGGACGGCTCGCGACCGGTCGCGACCTACTCGGGCGGCATGCGCCGCCGCTTGGATATCGCGATGAGCCTGATCGGCGATCCGCCGGTCCTTTTCCTGGACGAGCCGACCACCGGACTCGACCCGCAGGCCCGCATCGCGGTGTGGCAGTCAGTGAAGGAACTCGCGCACGGCGGCACGACAGTGCTGCTCACCACCCAGCAGCTCGAGGAGGCCGAGCACCTCGCCGACCGGATCGCGATTCTGTCCGAGGGTCGGATCATCGTGAACGGCACGCTGCCCGAGCTGAAAGCTCTGATGCCACCTGCCGCGGTGGAGTACGTCGAGAAGCAGCCGAGCCTGGAGGAGATCTTCCTCGCGGTCATCGGCCACGACACCAGCGTTGAGCGCGACCGCGCCGGCGCGGACAAATGAGGAATGAGATGAACAAGCACTTCTTCGGCGACACCGCCACCTTGTCGGGACGGTCGCTGCGACACATCCTGCGCAGCCCGGACACCATCATCACCACAGCAGTCACGCCGATCGCCATGCTGCTGTTGTTCGTGTACGTCTTCGGCGGCGCGATCGACACCGGCGGCGTCAAATACGTGGACTATCTGTTGCCCGGCATCCTGCTCATCACGGTCGCGTCCGGCATCGCCTACACCGCCTACCGGCTGTTCACCGACGTCTCCGGCGGCATCTTCGAGCGGTTCCAGTCGATGCCGATTGCGCGGTCGGCCGCGTTGTGGGGGCACGTGCTGACCTCGGTCGTCGCCAACCTGATCTCGCTGATTCTGGTCGTCCTCGTCGCAGTGGCGATGGGCTTCCGTTCCGGGGCCGGGATTCTCGCCTGGCTCGGCGTGGCCGGGAT
Source organism: Jatrophihabitantaceae bacterium (assembly GCA_036497365.1). GTDB lineage: Bacteria > Actinomycetota > Actinomycetes > Mycobacteriales > Jatrophihabitantaceae > RYN-133. Next base: position 3,349 of record DASXJN010000094.1, read on the forward strand.
CCTCCTGCTGTTCACCCTGACGCTCACCTGGCTCGCGGTGATCCCTGGCCTCACCGCTAAGTCGGCCGACGCCGTCAGCGGGTTCTCCTACCCGCTGATCTTCCTGCCGTTCATCAGCTCAGCATTCGTCCCCACGTCCAACATGCCCGGGCCGGTGCGCTGGTTCGCGGTGCACCAGCCGGTGACCTCGATCGTGAACACGCTGCGCGACCTCTACGCGGAGCAGCCGGTAGGCAACGACATCTGGACCGCGCTCGCCTGGTGCGTCGGCCTGCTCGTCGTTGCTTACGCCCTCGCGATGCGCGCCTATCACCGCAAGATCGCCTAACCTCATCCGGAAGGTGAAGAAGCAGCGTTGAGATGTTGACGATCAGCCAGCTCGCGGACTACGCCGGCGTCACTGTGCGCGCGGTGCGCCACTACCACGCAAAGGGACTGCTTCCCGAGCCCGAGCGTGATCACTCGGGCTATCGGCGATACGACGCAGCAGCTGTCGTGCTGCTCATCCGCATCCGGACATTGGCCGACGCCGGCGTACCGCTGTCCCGCGTACACGCGTTGCTGGCCGCCGATAATGACGAGTTCGCCGCGGCGGTCGACGACATCGACCGTCGCCTGCTCGCGGAGATCCGCGAACGGCAGCACCACCGCAAGCAGGTCGCGCAACTCGCCGCCGGCGACAGCCTGGCGCTACCGCCGGAGGCGGTCGCCTATCTCGACCGCCTGCGCCAACTCGATCTCCCGGACCGGGCGATCGAACTCGAGCGGGACGCCTGGATCCTGGTGGCGGCCCAACTGCCCGACCAGATGCCTGCGCTGATGGCGGTCAAAGACGCCCAGCTCGACAGTCCCGCTGTCTTGGCGCTCTATCGCGACCTGGTCCAAATGGCCGACTGGCCGGCGGACGACCCGCGGCTACCGGCGTTCGCCGACCGGCTCGTGTTCTTGATCGAGGAGACGAGCAAGGGCTGGGCGGACTACGAGTCCACAAACGACTTCGGGCTGGACGAGGAGTTGGTCGACCTGCTCGACTCGGTTTTCCTCAACTCGGTTCCCGCGGCACCGAGGCTGCTTCGACTTCTTCGAGAGCGCGGCTGGACGGGCTGGACCAAGCTCGAACGCATCAACCCGGTCGCGTCCTGATCGCACTGTCCGCGTCGATGAGGCGTCGCAGCGTCGTCTCACCGAGGTGCGCCATCGGCGGATTGCTCTCGCGGTAGTACCAGACGAGCCCGGCTGCCTGTTCGAACGCCCAGGCCTTACCTCGTTCCCATTGCAAGTCGTCGCACCGCAAACGGCTTCGTAGGACGGCCCGTCGGCTCTCGTCCAGTAGATGCCAGGCGGCGACGAGGTCGAGCGCAGGGTCTGCGGCGCGGAAGTCCCCGGTGTCGATGACGCCGACGAGGCGGCCGTCGACGACCAGGAGATTGCCCGGGATCAGGTCGGTGTGCGACATCGCGTCCGGATCCGCCCTGGGCAGATCGCGATACCTGTTCCACAGGCGGCGCATCGCGGCGGTGTCGGCAAGGCCCTCGGACCGAGCGATGCAATCCTGCATCCATGCGTCGTGGCTCCTCAGCTCGCCGCCACGGTTCGAACCGTCGAATGTTCTGCCGCCTGTGTCGCACTGCCGCAGCGCCGAGATCAGGTCGGCCAGGTCGCCTGCGAACGAGTCGGAGTCCTGCAACGAGGTCGGCGTCGGGGCAGTGCCCTCGATCCAGGTCTGCACCGACCACGCGGCGGCGTATCCGTGGCCGGGCTGACCGACCAGGAGTACCTCCGGAGCAGGAAACGGACTTGCCACCCCGAACTCGGCCATCGCGGCGCGCTCAGCGGCGAGCCGCGACGCAGCCTGTTCGTGGTCGGCCCGGCGCAACGGAAAGCGAGCGGCGAGCCCGTCGCCGATGCGGAAGATCGCGTTCACCGTTCCCGCGCCCGGAACTGCGGTGACGGTGCAGTCCGCCCACTGAGGCGCTTGGTCCGCGAGCAGAGCACGGACCTGATCGACGGAGACCCGTACCTCGTCCCGATGCATCGCCACCGCGGTATTCGATCAAGCCGCGACCTCGATCTTCAACTGACTAACGTCTCGAGATCACGGCCGAGAAGGATGGAGCTCATGAGCGACACCGAAGAGCCGCACGTTGCGGTCACCTACGACCGGTGCGAGCACATCGCGGGACCCTTCTATCACGGCACCAAGGCCGTGCTCGAGGTCGGCGACGAGTTGGTTCCCGGTCGCGCTTCCAACTACCAAGCGGGACGGGTGTCGAACAACATCTACTTCAGCGCGCGGGTCGACATCGCCGCACTGGGCGCCGAACTCGCGACCGCGTTGGCCGGGATCGAGGAACGGGGGCACGTCTATACCGTCGAGCCGCGCGGCCCTTTCGAGGACGACCCGAACGTGACCGACAAGAAGTTCCCCGGCAACCCGACGCAGTCCTACCGCACGCGCCATCCCCTGCGCGTCATCAGCGAGGTCCGCGACTGGGCCGAGCACGACCCCGAAATGCTGAAGGCCATGCTCGATGGTCTCGCCGCCCTCCGGGAAGCGGGCCTGGACCTGATCGAGGACTGACGAGCCGACGCGATCGTCCGGCAGCCCGGGTGACGAAATTCGGGGCCGAAGTCTGCTCATCTCGGACTGCACGTGTCGAGTGCCCGAACGGCCCTGGTCGTGCCGGTCCGGCGAGGCAATAATTGGCGCCGCCGGCTGGGTGGGATCGCCCACCGCCGGGCGGGGGGATTGGATGCGCAGGCTGGCTGTCTTCGGCGTGGTGCTCGGCACGGTGCTCGCTCTGTGCGGTCCGGCGTTCGCCGGTAGCGGTGACCAGGTCTGGCTCAAGCACTTCGCCGGCCAGGATTCCTGCGGTGAAGAGGCGAGGTCCATGGCAGTCGACCCGGGCAGCGGCACCGCCTACTCGCTCACGCGCGACGGCCAGTGCCTGCTCAGCCAGGCGGATCTGATCGCATACTCACCGTCCGGCTCGCGGAAGTGGGCGGTCAACAGCGGTCAGTGGACGGACCGGCCGGTACAGGTCGCCGTCGATCCGGATTCCCACGACGTCATCGTCGCCGGCACCCGCGACCAAAGTCTGCTTGTGCAGGCGTGGTCGTCCGCGGGCACGAAGCTCTGGGGCAGAACGTACGGCGTCAAGAACAGCGAGATCGATGTCGACGGCCTCGTGGTGGACGGACACAACCGCGTGTTCGTCGGCGCAACCGTGACGGTCAACGGCTCGGGCAACACCGCCGACTTCCTCACCTCGGCATACAAGGTGTCGACCGGTGCGACGCTCTGGCACGTCCGGTATGACGGGACACCGCACCTTTCTGACACCGCGGTCGGCATCGCCATCGACCCGGCGAAGTCCGAGTTGTACGTGAACGGGAGGAGCTTGAACGGGGAACGCGACCAGCTCGTCACGATCGCCTACAACTCGACGACCGGGGCCAAGAAGTGGGGCAAGCGCGCGACCGAGGACACCGAGGACAACGTCATGGGCCTCGCGGTCGACACGACGAACCATCAGGTCTATTCCCTGACCGAGCCGCAAAACGACGCCGAGATCGATCTGCACGCCTATCACTCGACGGGGTCGACGGCATTCCACACCACGTTCGGTACCGGCCTGCTCCCCGAGTACATCGCAGTCGACCCGACCAACGACAGCGTCTACGTCGGCGGCTGGGAGTCGACCGGGGGTTCGACCAGCCAGGGTGTCGTCGTTGCGTTCTCGGCATCGGGTGCTGAGCGGTGGGCGACGCTGGACACAAAGGGGACGTCCGAGACAGCCGACGGGCTCGCCGTCGACACGGCGAACCACCGGGTGTACCTGGTGTTGACCGACGAGATCAGCCAGCAAGATCATGCCGTCACACTCGGCGTGACCTCGTCCGGCGGTCAGGCCTGGCGGGCGACCCGTTCGAGCCCATCTGCGGATTCCGGCGTGGACATGGGCGCGGTCACCGCCGATGCGACCCGTGGGCAGGTCTACGTCTGCGGCGAGGAGATCCCGGCGTCGAGCGACAACGCGAGCGTGGTGACCATCGGCTACACAGCCTGATCAGCGCCTAGATCGACCCCAGGACCCGGACGGGCGGGGTAGGATGGACGGGTACCGCCGGTACCTGGCGCTACGCTGCCCAGCCTGCGACGACCTGCCGTTCGAGCGGTCGTCGTCCTGGAGAACAACGGTCGGTTCGCCGTCCGTGCAGCAGTGGCCGTCCGGTATCGGTCGCGCAGTTGGACGACCAGCGGCGCGCAGAGCAGCGCACAGCGCGCTGATGCGCACCGAGTCCTCCGATTGCGGCAGAGAACGTCCGGTTCACGGGCCGGGCGTCAGAGGAGGAGTCTTTGGCTCGACGAGGCCAGCGTCAGATGAACGCTCGCCCGACCCCATCGCGGGATCAGCGCGTGCGTGGCCCCGAGGACGTCATCTCGGGACTCGCCCGCGCCGTCCGCGAGGTCGAGGCCGCGGTCGAGCGTGGCCGCGTGACGCCCGCGGTGCGCACGAAGTTCCAGGCCGTCGCACTCGGCGTGCGCGAGGAACATGCTCGGATCCAGAAGGGCCAGGGCGGCCTCGCGTACCGCGCCGAGCAGCAGAAGCGCCTGGACGGGATCGCGACGATCCTCGCGAAGACCGCCGTGCGCGACCCCGGCCTGCTCAGGCTCCTCTCGGACGACGCCGTCGTCTCCGAAGCGGCTCGATCGCTCACCCGTGACATGCAGCGAACCGCCGGCGTCGAGCCTGCGCCGGAGCCGATCGCGCCCACACCGGTGGCCGACACAGCGGTCAACCTCGAGCGTCGGGTCGTGCCGCAGTCGGTCATTTCGCGACAGCTCGCCAACCCCTTCCTCGCCCCGGACTTCTCCTCCGCCCGGTCGAACGCGCCGCGCGCGCGCCGGCTGGCGGGCTGGGAGCTGCTCAACCCGCTGCTGCGGGCCTTCGAGCGCGCCGAAAGCGGCGCGTCCGCGTGCATGTCCCTGCCCGAACCGGGCCGGCTGCGCCTGCCGGCCGGCCGCGAGCTGATGCCGCACCAGGCGAAGCTGGTCGCCGCTGCCGCGGCCGGTCACCGAACCTTCCTGCTCGCGGACGAGCCGGGCCTCGGCAAGACGGCCCAGGCGCTGCTCGCCGCGGAGGTCGCGAGTGCCTACCCGCTGCTCGTCGTCGTCCCGAGCGTGGTGAAGACGAACTGGGCGCGCGAGGCCGGCATGTGGACGCCGAACCGCAAGGCCACCGTCGTGCACGGCAACGGCGACACGGTCGACGGCTTCGCCGACATCGTCGTGGTCAACTACGAGGTGCTCGACCGGCACGTGGGCTGGTTCGGCGAGTTCGGTTTCCGCGGCATGGTCGTCGACGAGGCGCACTTCATCAAGAACAAGAACTCGCAACGATCGAAGCACGTCCTGGACCTCTCCAAACGCATTCGGTCGCGCACCCCACGTCCGCTGTTGATGGCACTGACCGGAACGCCACTGATCAACGACATCGACGACTTCCGCGCCATCTGGCAGTTCCTCGGCTGGATCGACGAGAGCGAGCCGCTCGGCGAGCTGATGGATGCGCTCGAGGACACCGGTCTGACTCCGGCGGACCCGGGGTTCTATCCGGCTGCCCGCCAGTGCGTCATCGACCTCGGGATCGTCCGACGGCGCAAGGTCGACGTCGCTGCCGACATCCCGGCACGCCGCACTGCCGACCTGCCCGTGGAACTGGACGACAGCGTCGCCCGTTCGATCCGCGCAGCGGAGCGCGACCTCGCACGCCGGCTGGTGGCCCGCTACGACACCGCCCTGGCCAAGCGCCGGTCCGGCGCCGTCGACGGCATCGATCACGACCTCGTCCGCAAGGTCGCCAGCTGGGAGCAGAAGGACGCCAACTCGGCGACGACCGGCGAGAACGTGTTCACGATGATGCGGCGGATCGGCCAGGCCAAGGCCGCTCTCGCCGCCGATTACGCGGCGCAGTTGGCGCGCAGCGTCGACAAGGTCGTCTTCTTCGCCAAGCACATCGACGTGATGGACGTCGCCGAGGAATCGTTCGCCAAGCTGGGGCTGCGCTACTCGTCGATCCGAGGCGACCAGACACCGACGTCCCGGCAGAAGAACATCGACGCGTTCGTGAACGATCCGGATGTCGCGATCGCCGTCTGCTCGCTGACCGCTGCCGGCGTCGGGATCAACCTGCAGGTCGCGTCCAACATCGTGCTTGCCGAACTGTCCTGGACGGACGCGGAGCAGACGCAGGCGATCGACCGGAGCCACCGCATCGGCCAGACCGAGCCGGTCACTGCCTGGCGCATCATCGCCGCCCAGACGATCGACAGCAAGATCGCCACGTTGATCGACCGGAAGGCGGGCCTGGCCGCCAGAGCGCTGGACGGGTCGGACGACCAGTTGTGGTCGTCGGCCGACGTTCAGCACGAGACGTTGGTCGCGCTGTTGACCGATGCGTTGACGGCGCGGTCGAACGGGTCGTCCGACGCCTAGGCGCCTTCGACAGCCTCTTGGGGATCGCGAGCCAATCGCGGCAGCAACGGAGAGATGAGCAGCAGCACCGCCATCGTGCCGACCTCGACCACCATCGTCCGGGTGAGTCCGCTGTGGAAGTCACCGCCGACGATCGCGTCGAAGAAGATCGTGCCGAAGACCGCGATACCGATCGACGTGGCCAGTTGCTGGGCGGCGTTGAGGACGCCGGACGCCGATCCGGTCTCCTTGTCGGTGACGGCCGCGAGCACGATGTCGAACATCGGTGCCACCACGAGGCCCAGCCCGAGTCCGGCGACGAACAGGCCGGGCATCAGCCCGAGGAAGCCGAGCTCGTGGTGACTGCGGGCCGCGATCGCCACGAGCCCCCAGCCGAGTCCGCAGACGAACACGCCGGCCTGGATGATGCGGCGACCGAACTTCGGCCCGAGCACCGCCCCGGACAGCCCTGACCCGACGACGAGACCGACGGAAAGGGGCACGGTGCACACGGCGGCGTGGATCGGCGTGTACAGCTGGCCGATCTGCAGGAACAACGTCGTGCACAACAGCGTGCCGCCGAGGCCGGCGAAGAACAGGACGGCGAAGAACAGCCCGCTGGAATAGCCGCGGCGGGTGAACACGCTGGGCGTCACCAGTGGGTCGAGGCCGCGCCCGTCACGGCTTCGCTGGTGCAGCGCGAACGCGACGATGAGCAGCACACCGAGCGCCATCGACGCGTAGGTCCACCACGGCCAGCCATGGTCGCGTCCCTCGATGAGCGGATACACGATGAGAACCGCGAACAGGGCGACGAGCGCGCTGCCGGCGAGGTCGAGCCGGATGGAGCGGTCGCGTTGCGACGGCGGCAGCAGCCGCAACCCGAACAGAACCGCGGCAACGCCGATCGGGACGTTCACCAGGAAGACCAGTCGCCAGCCCGAACCGAACAGGTTCCAGTCGACGAGGCTGCCGCCGATGAGCGGGCCGAAGACGGCGGACAGCCCGATCACCGGGCCGAACAGCGCGAACGCCTTCTGCCGCTCGTCCTGGGGAAACGTCTCGCGCAACACGCCGAAGCCCTGCGGCAGCATCAGCGCGGCGAAGCCGCCCTGGATCAGCCGGGCCGTGATGAGCACCCCCGCGTTGGGCGACAGCCCGCACAGTGCGGACGCGAGTACGAACCCGCTCGTGCCGATCAGGAACATCGTCCGACGGCCGTAGAGGTCGCCGAGCCGGCCACCGAGGATCAGCCCGACCGAGATCGCCAGCGGGTAGCCGCTCAGGATCCACTCGAGGGCTGCCGACGAGGCGGAGAAGTCGCGGGCGATCGGCGGCGCGGCGACGTTGACGACCGTCGAGTCGATGAGGTCCATGCACTCGGCGGCGAGCACCACCGCGAGGATCAGCCAGCGGCGCCGGTAGACCGTGTCGGCGATCGATTTCGGAGGCGCAGCAGTCTCGGCCGTCATGACGGCAACCCTGTCAGCCCGCGCTGACAGCGCACGCACACCCCGCTGGCAGAGACGTCCGCCGCACGAGGATCGCCGTCGTCACGTCTGGCACCGGACGTAGTAGGGTCTCCCGGAAAAATCATGGGAAATCCACACAGAACGGATCCGACGTGACCGATCCCGCCGCAGACCACCGCACCGTCAGCCGTCGTCAACTGCTCGCCGGAGCCGTCGTAGGTGGCGCCGGAGCCGCCCTGTTCGGGGCGTCGCGTGCCGACGCGCGCCCGCCGCATGGACCGAGGAAGGGCGAGCAGAGCGCTCGGCTGACGATTCTCGGCAGCACCGACACGCACGGTCACATCTACAACTGGGACTACTACAACGACCGCGAGTACGACGACACCGCGCACAACGACGTCGGTCTGGCGAAGATCTCGACGCTGGTCACCGCGATGCGCGAGGAGCGCGGGCACGGCAACACGCTGACCCTGGACGCCGGCGACACCATCCAGGGCACTCCGCTGACCTACTACTACGCGACGATCGACCCGATCACGGCGAAGGGTGCGCCGCCGCACCCCATGGCGGTCGCCATGAATGCGATCGGTTACGACGCAGCCTGCCTCGGCAACCACGAGTTCAACTACGGCGTGCCGCTGCTGCGCAAGTTCCAGTCGCAACTGCATCACCCGCTGCTCGGTGCGAATGCGCTCGACTGGAACACGCACAAGCCGGCGTTCTCCCCGTACGTGATCAAGAAGGTGAAGCTGCACGACTGCCGCGCACAGGGGCATCACCCCGGGCCGGCCTGTGTCGTGCGGGTCGGCATCGTCGGCTTCGTGACGCCGGGCTGTGCCATCTGGGACAAGGCGAACCTCGACGGCAAGATCGCCTTCAACGGCATCGTCGAACAGGCCAAGACGGTCATCCCGCAGGTGAAGCGGGCCGGCGCCGACATCGTCGTGGTCGCCTGTCACTCCGGTGACGACGGGTCGTCGTCCTACGGCGACGCGCTGCCGTGGCCGGAGAACGCGTCCAGCCAGCTGGCCGAGCAGGTGCCGGACATCGACGCGATCCTGGTCGGACACGCGCACCTCGAGATCCCGATGCACACGCGGGTCAACCAGCAGACCGGCAAGACGGTGCTGCTCTGCGAGCCGTACTACTGGGGCATGCGGCTGGCCGTCATGGATCTCGACGTGGTGCACCGGCACGGGCGCTGGCAGCTGGATTCCGCCTCGTCCTACCTGCTCAACTCGAACACTGTCGATCCGGACGAGCACGTGCTCAAGCTGACCGCGCAAGCGCACCAGAACGTGCGCGACTACGTGAACTCCGTCATCGGCACGTCCACCGCGGCGATGAGCGCGGCGACCTCGCGTTACGAAGACACCGCAGCCATGGACTTCATCAGTTATGTCCAGGCCGACGCGGTGAAGACCGCGTCCGGGACGACTCTGCCGGTGCTGTCGATCGTCGCGCCGTTCAACCGGCTCGCCGGAATCCCGCAGGGCAACGTGACCGTCCGCGACATTGCTGGGCTCTACATCTACGACAACACGCTGCTCGGCATCCAGTTCAGCGGCGCGGACGTACGCAAGTACCTGGAGTACTCGGCGCAGTACTTCAACCAGGTCTCCAGCGCCGGACCGTTCAACCCGGACGACGTGACGAACGCCAAGACGACCACCGCACCGAGCGGCACGCCCGACTACAACTACGACATCATCGGCGGCCTCGACGCCCCACTGGGGTACGACATCGACCTCGGCCAGCCGGTCGGATCGCGGATCAAGAACCTCACCTACGCGGGCAGTCCCGTCGCCGAC
>DASXJN010000095.1:0-19067 GCA_036497365.1 Jatrophihabitantaceae bacterium
CGACTCGACCTGATTCCACAGGCCGAGAAGATCCAGGACGTCACCGAGGCCTTCCTCGCCTGGCGCGACTCACTCGCCCCGCTCGTGCAGGCGGTCCTGGACGAGGTCGCCAAGGCGTTCTCGGCCGGCCTCGCGCCCGCGTTCGAGAAGGCGTCCTACCTGCAGATGAACTACTGCCTGCCCACGCCGCTCGAGCGTGACCTGCTGCAGGACAAGCACGAGGACGGCCACATGGTGACCGTGCTGCACGCCACCGCGCCTGGCCTCGAGATCTACGTCAACGACAGCGTGCAGCCCATGCTGCCGGACACCGACGAGGTCGTGATCATGCCGGGGTCGGTGCTCACTGCGCTGACCGGTGGCAAGATCGCGCCGCTGTACCACCAGGTGCGCAACCACGGTCTCGACGACCGCCAGTCGATCATGTACTTCGTGAACCCCGAGGTCGACGCCCCGCTGTTCGCGTGGATCGACGCCCCCGACGGCACGCGCGCCGACATCCGCGAGCACGTGCAGAACGCGCCGACGATGTTCGGCCTGCCGCCCGTCGAGGCGCTCTAGCGAGTTCGTTCGACGCGGCCGGACCCTCTCGGGTCCGGCCGCGTTGCCGCCTTCGCCCACCGGACCTGGCGTTGCAGGCGCATCCGCCACAGCGATGCACGTGAGCCGATCGTCGTCTGGTCGTCCGGAGCGCGCAGGTAGTGCTCGATGATCGCGACAAGCCCGCGCATCCGGCTGACGCCGGTCACGTCGATCCGGATGCTTCCGGCGTGCGCGGTGACCTGCAGAAATCGACGTCGCGCCGAGCGGCGCGGATGCGGTGACCGCACCAGTTCGTGCACGAGCTCAACGCTGACAATCTCGCGCCAGGCGGCCATCTGGCCCTCGGACCAGGCGATGCCGAGTGGGTCGATTCGCAGCACGAACCGGCTGCCCGCCCGGCGGTAGAGGTCGGGTGCCGTGCCGAAGATGCAGATGACCGCGAGCAGCCCGCAGATGACCAGCGTCAGGGCATACGTCCCGGCCGCCTGATGACGAGCCACGATCGCGAGGTAGCCGCCGAGCGCCGCGAAGACAAAGCCCAGGCTGCACACGCGCACCTTGCCGCTGTCTGACGGATCGAGGTGCACCGGCACCAGTACGCCGCGCGACGTCGGCCGGATGCGCCACAGCCCCGGCAGCGGAAACCTGTTCGGCGGATAGTGGCTGGGCCCGACGATCAGATCGCGCGCCGATGCGGCCGCGAGCCAGGCGATGACCCCGTAGAACGCGGCGGCCAGCAGCCGTGCGGCGATCGGCTGGTCGAGCAGCAGCCCGATGACCGCGGCGACCGCGGAGCAGGCCGCAACGATGACGCGCGACGTTCGCGGATAGCGGTCGAGCAGCCGCTTCGCGAACGTGTACGTCATCGCAGCTTCAGCCGGTGAGTTCGTCCAGCTCCGCGACGTCGGCAGCGCTCGGCTGCCAGACGCCGGCCGCGACGTTGCCCTTGACCTGTTCCGGCGTCGTGGCGCCGGCGATGACGCTCGCGACCGCCGGTTGTGCCGCGAGGCCGCCGATGGCGACGTCGAGCAACGTGATGCCGCGGTCGGAGGCAAACGTCTCGAGCTTCTCGACGACGTCGAAGGCGGCGTCGGTGAGATGTCCGTCGCGTCCCTCGAGCCGGCTGCCGGCCGGTGCCACCTCGCCGCGGCGGTACTTGCCGGTCAGCAGCCCGTTGGCGAGCGGGAAGTAGGGCAGCAGTCCGATGTCGTAGTGCTCGAGCGCGGGCACGAGGTCGTCCTCGATGCCGCGGTCGAGCCAGCTGTACTTGTTCTGCGCGCTGATGAACCGCTCCAGGCCGCGCGTTCGAGAGATCCACTCCGCCTCGGCGACCTGCCACCCGGCGAAGTTCGAGTTGCCGAGGTAGCGCACCTTGCCGGCGTGCACAAGATCGTCGAGTGCGGACAGCGTCTCGTCGATCGGCGTCGCGTCGTCGGGACGGTGCAGCTGGTACAGGTCGATCCAGTCGGTACGCAGGCGTCGAAGTGATGACTCGACCGCCTTGGTGATGTAGCGCCGCGACCCCCGGGCGCCCCAGTCCTCGCCGTTGTCGAGGCCGCGGTTGCGCACGTCGCCGCCGAACTTCGTGGCGAGAACTACGTCGTCGCGGTTGCCCTGCAGCACCTCACCGAGGCGTTCCTCCGACTTGCCGTAGGAATCAGCCGTGTCGAACAACGTGATGCCTTCGTCCAGCGCCGCGTGCACGACCGCACGCGTCTGGTCCATGTCGAGCTTCATGCCGAAGTTGTTGGTGCCCAGCCCGACGACGGAGACGACGAGACCGGAATTGCCGAGGCGACGAAAGTCCATGTCTCGAACGTACCCAAGTGACGAATCTGCGTTCCGTCGCTCGCTCCGCTCGGACGGATACTCGATTCGCCGCGCCTTCGGCGCCCGTGTCTGTGGTTCGCTCCGCAAGCGTCGCTCAGAGCGCTTTGAGGATGTCCTCGACCCGTTCCTTGGCGTCGCCGAACAGCATCGCGGTGTTCTCGCGGAAGAACAGCGGATTCTGCACCCCGGCATAGCCGGCCGCCATCGAACGCTTGAACACGACCACGTTCTTGGCTTCCCAGACCCGCAGCACGGGCATGCCGGCGATGGGTGACGTGGGATCCTCCGCCGCGGCCGGGTTGACCGTGTCGTTGGCACCGATGACCAGGACGACCGAGGTCTCGGCGAGATCGTCGTTGATCTCGTCCATCTCGAGGACGATGTCGTAGGGCACCTTGGCCTCGGCGAGCAGCACGTTCATGTGTCCGGGCAGCCGGCCGGCCACCGGGTGGATGCCGAACCGGACCTCGACGCCGCGTTCGCGCAGCTTGCGGGTCAGATCGGCGACCGGGTACTGCGCCTGCGCAACGGCCATGCCGTAGCCCGGGGTGATGATCACCGAGTCGGCGTCGCGCAGCAGTTCGGCGGCGTCCTGCGCGTTGATCTCGCGGTAGTCGCCGTAGTCGGTGTCGTCGCTCTTGGCCTCGATGCCGAACCCGCCGGCGATGACCGAGATGAACGACCGGTTCATCGCCTTGCACATGATGTAGGACAGGTACGCACCGGACGAGCCGACGAGCGCGCCGGTGACGATGAGCAGGTTGTTGTCGAGCAGGAAGCCCGACGCGGCGGCGGCCCAACCCGAGTAGCTGTTCAGCATCGACACGACGACGGGCATGTCGCCGCCGCCGATCGATGCGACCAGATGCAGCCCGAGCAGCAGTGCGACCGCCGTCATGACGCTGAGCAGCCACAGATGCGGGCTGACCACGAAGGCGACGGTGAGGGCGACGAACGCGGCGAGCGCGCCGAGGTTGAGCGCGTTCTTGCCCGGGAGCATCAGCGGCTTGGAGTTGATGCGCGCAGACAGCTTGAGGAACGCGATGATCGATCCGGTGAAGGTGACTGCACCGATGAACACGCCGATGAACACCTCGGCGTGGTGGATGCGGAGCAGCGAGCCGGGGAAGTCGGCGGCATCGCCCTTCGACTCGACCTCGTAGTAGCCGTTCCACCCGACCAGCACGGCGGCGAGACCGACGAAGCTGTGCAGCATCGCGATCAGTTCCGGCATGCCGGTCATCGGCACGACGCGCGCGCGCCACAACCCGATGGCCGCGCCGATCACCATGGCGACCGCGATCAGCCCTATCGCGCCGGCGGTGATCGATCGCGACGCGAGGCCGATGGACGCAGCCAGCGCGATCACCATGCCGGCGATGCCGAACACGATGCCTTGGCGCGAGGTCTCGTGTTTCGACAGTCCGGCGAGGCTCAGGATGAACAAGACGGCAGCGACGATGTACGCCGCCTGCGCGATCGTTTCGGCGTGCACCGGTCAGCCCCTCGTAAACATCGAGAGCATGCGACGAGTGACCGCGAAGCCACCGAAGATGTTGATGCTCACCAGCAGGATCGACACGAACGCGAGCACGGTGATCGTGGTGTCGTGATGGCCGATCTGCAGCAGCGCGCCGACGATGATGATGCCCGAGATCGCGTTGGTCACCGACATCAACGGCGTGTGCAGCGCATGGTGCACGTTCCCGATCACGTAGTAGCCGATTATGACGGCGAGCACGAAGACGGTGAAGTTGCCGATCAGCGTGCTCGGCGAGAACGCGGTCAGCAGGAAGAGCACCACCGCGGCCGCACCGACCAGTACGTACTTGCGCGCGGCCGAGAGCGGTTCCTTCTGCGGTTTCGCCGGTGGCGGTGCGGCTGCCTTCGCGGCCGCTGGTGCCGCGGACACCTGGACGGGCGGCGGCGGCCACATGTTCTCGCCGTTGCGGACGACGGTGACACCGCGCTGCACGACGTCGTCGAGGTCGAGCACGAGCTGCCCATCCTTCTCCGGCGTGAGCAGCTTCATCAGGTTGACCAGGTTCGTGCCGTACAGCTGCGACGCCTGCGTCGGCAATCGTCCGGCGAGGTCGGTGTAGCCGATGATCGTCACTCCCGAATCGGTGGTGACGACCTCGCCGGCGACGGTGCCCTCGACGTTGCCACCGTTCGCCGCGGCCATGTCGACGATCACCGAGCCGGACTGCATGGAGGCAACCATCTCGGCAGTGATCAGCCGCGGCGCGGGACGACCGGGAATCAGCGCGGTCGTGATGATGATGTCGACGTCGGCCGCCTGGTCGGCGTAGAGCTGTGCCTCACGCGCCTTGTAGTCGTCGCCCATCTCCTTGGCGTAGCCGGTCGCGCTGACCTCGGCCGTGTCGTCGAGGATCGACAGGTATTCGCCGCCGAGCGACTTGACCTGGTCGGCCACCTCGGGCCGTGGATCGGTGGCCCGCACGATCGCGCCGAGGCTGCTGGCCGCGCCGATGGCCGACAGGCCGGCCACGCCCGCGCCGGCGACGAGCACCTTGGCCGGCGGCACCTTCCCGGCAGCGGTGACCTGGCCGGTGAAGAACCGTCCGAAACGGTTCGCCGCCTCGATGACGGCGCGATAGCCGGCGATGTTGGCCATCGAGCTGAGCACGTCCAGCGACTGTGCGCGTGAAATGCGCGGGACCGCATCCATGGCCAGCGCGGTGATCGGGCGCGCGGCGAGCTTCTCCACGAGTTCCGGGCTCAGGGCCGGACTGAGCAGGCCGATCACGGTCGCGCCTTCGCGCAGATTCGCGATCTCGTCGTCCGAGGGCGCGTTGACCTTGAAGACCACGTCGGCGGCCCAGGTCTGCGCACTGTCGCCGATCTCGGCGCCGGCCTCGCGGTACGCGGCGTCGGCAAAGCTGGCGGCGACGCCCGCCTCGCTTTCTACGGTGACCTCGTAGCCCAGGCCGAGGAGTTGTTTGACGGTGGCGGGCGTGGCGGACACCCGGGTTTCGCCGGCACGGGACTCGCGTGGAACTCCGATGCGCAAGGCGGGACTCCATTTCGCACGATTGTCGACGGCGACGGACGCAAACATTGAGCCGAGTGCTTGCATCCTGCCTGAGACGGTCCGGCGTCGCTGCGGCGCCCGTCACGCGGGCGTGTCGCCCGGCCAGGGTTTACCGTGCCCGACATGATCGCGGCTCGCAATCGGACGTTGGACGACGCCATCGTCGTTTGTGCGGGTGCGGCGCTGGTCTGCAGTTTCCTGCCGTGGACGGTCGACGAGACGCACCGCACCATCGACGCCTGGCAGGGCTCGGCCGGCTGGCCGATCATGGTCTGTGTCGCTCTCGTCGCGGCGCTGACTTGGTTGCTCGCGCGACGCCGGTGGTTGCGCGCGGTCTGCGCAGTTGTCACGGTAGGCGCCGGCGTGTCCGCGCTCGCCTATGTCGCGGTCGAGCCGGTGGCTCGCGTCGAGCCGCCGGGTTACCTCGGGATCGGCATGATCGTCTCGCTCGCGATCCTCCTTGCCGGCGACGGTTTGCGCGGCCGAAGCTCGACGGCTCAGGTCGTGCTCGGTGTCGGCGGCGGTCTGCTGGCCACGCTGTGCGCGCTGCCCTGGGCGTTCGACCCGCACGGGGGTGGCGACGTTGCCGCCCTGTGGCACGCGTCGGCGGTGTGGACCGCCACCGTCGCAGTAGTCGTCGCCGCCCTGACGGCGGTGCTGATCCGGGACTCGCGCTCGACCCGGCTCCTCGCGGCACTTCCGGCAGTGACCGCGGCCGCTTGGGCGCTGGTGTTCACGCTCGCTCAGCCCTACGTCCGGTCCCCGGACCGGTTCGCACCGTCGACCGTCGCGATCGCGAAGTTCACGTCACCGCCGCGGCTGATCGCGACGACGTTCGATCTCCGCGGCGTCCTCGAGTACGGGGTGGTCGGGTGCGGCGTGATGGCCGCCCTGGCTCTTGTGCTGCTCGTCGCGGCGGTCGTCGCGGTGCGCACCAGCGCCTCGCGCGAGCGGTAGGTTCGCGGGCGTGGCTCGCCTGACAGTGCTGTCCGGCCCGTCCGGCGTCGGCAAGGGCACAGTCGTGGGCCGGGTGCGCGAGCTGTACCCGCACATCTGGGTGTCGGTGTCGTGCACCACGCGCGCACCCCGGCCGGGCGAACTGGACGGGGTCGAGTACCGGTTCCTCACCCGGGAGCAATTCCAGGCGATGATCGAGCGGGGCGAGTTGCTCGAGTACGACGAACACTTCGGCAACATCTACGGCACGCCGCGAGCCCCTGTGCTGGAGCACCTGGCCGCCGGCGTGCCGACCCTGCTCGAGATCGAGCTGCACGGCGCCCGGCAGGTGCGCGCGGCGATGCCCGAGACCTACCTGGTGTTCCTCGCCCCGCCCAGCTGGGACGAACTGCAGCGGCGGCTGATCGGTCGCGGGACCGAGGTCACCGCCGCGGTGCAGGCCCGGCTCGACCGCGCCAAGCTGGAAATGGCCGCCGAGGACGAGTTCGACGCGGTCGTGGTGAACGACGACATCGACCGGGCGGCGGCGGAGCTCGTCCGGCTCATCGAGGCCGCCGAATAGGCCGTTCGGCCGGGGATCTGCCCGCGAATTGGTACGATGTAATCGAAGGAGTCTGCCGGTCCGCGCCGTTTGTCGGCCGACTGGCCTCGAACCTCCGCACACCGACCGTCGCACAGAGAGCTGAGCCGTGTCCGCACCCGAAGGCATCACCAACCCGCCGATCGACGAGCTGCTCGACCGCACCGCGTCCAAGTACGCCCTCGTCATCATCGCGGCCAAGCGCGCGCGGCAGATCAACGCTTACTACAGCCAGCTCGGCGAGGGCCTGCTCGAGTACGTCGGCCCGCTGGTCGAGACCGCGCCGCAGGAGAAGCCGCTGTCGATCGCGCTGCGCGAGATCAACACCGACCTGATCGAGTTCAAGCCGGGCGAAGCCCAGCCCGCGTAATGCCATGAGCCGGGTTGTCCTTGGCGTGGCTGGGGGGATCGCCGCTTACAAGGCCGCGGATCTGCTGCGCAAGCTCACTGAGGCGGGGCACGACGTCACGGTCGTCCCCACCGCGGCCGCGCTGCAGTTCGTCGGTGCCCCGACGTGGGCGGCCCTGTCGCACCATCCGGTGTCGACCGACGTGTGGACGGCCGCCGACGAGGTCCCGCACGTCCAACTCGGCCGCCAGGCCGAACTCGTCGTCGTGGCGCCGGCGACGGCGGATCTGCTCGCCAAGGCGGCGCACGGGCTGGCCGACGACCTGCTCACGAACACCCTGCTCACCGCCCGCTGCCCGGTGCTGTTCGCGCCGGCGATGCACACCGAGATGTGGGAGCACCCGGCAACGGTCGACAACGTGGCCACGCTCCGGCGGCGAGGCGCGATCGTGCTGGAGCCGGCCTCGGGACGGCTGACCGGCGCCGACACCGGCAAGGGCCGGCTGCCCGAGCCGCTCGAGATCGCCGCACATGCCGAGTTGCTGCTGCGCCGTCCGGACGCACTGCCGTACGACCTGGCCGGCCGCCACGTCGTGGTCAGCGCCGGCGGCACCCGCGAGGCCCTCGACCCGGTGCGGTTCCTGGGCAACGCGTCGTCGGGCAAGCAGGGCTACGCGGTCGCGGCCGTCGCCGCCGCGCGCGGCGCCCGTGTGACGCTCGTCGCGGCCAACGCCGACCTCGGCGATCCCGCGGCGGTCGACGTCGTGCGCGTCGTGAGCGCGACCGAACTGGGCGAGGCCGTGCGTAAGGCCGCCGAAGACGCCGACGTGGTGGTCATGGCCGCGGCGGTCGCCGACTTCCGTCCGAGCGCCGCGGCCGGACACAAGATCAAGAAATCGGGCGAGGCGCCGGGGCCGATAGAGCTGACCGAGAACCCGGACGTGCTCGCCGAACTGGTGACCGCACGGCGTGCGGGCTCGGGACCCGCCGTGATCGTAGGATTCGCCGCCGAGACCGGCGACGACACCGGATCGGTCCTCGACCACGGCCGCGCCAAGCTCGCTCGCAAGGGGTGCGACCTGCTTGTGGTCAACGCCGTCGGGCCAGGCCGCGCGTTCGGACAGGCCGACAACGCCGCGGTGCTGCTCGGCGCCGACGGCAGCGAGGTCGATGTGCCGTTCGGGCCGAAGGCCGTGCTGGCGGCCGCGCTGTGTGACGCGATCGCGGCACGCCTGCCCGGCGCATCCGCCTCCCCACGTTGAGTGGCGCGTTCCGGTACGAGTGGCGCGATATTACGCGCCACTCGTAGTCATATCGCGCCACTCGACGAAATTCTGAGCCGCGGACGGCATCGCGCCGGTCCTGCCCCGAGGTCGGCTAAGTAGACTTCCTCGCCGTGAGCCGACGCCTGTTTACATCCGAGTCCGTCACCGAGGGGCATCCGGACAAGATCGCCGATCAGATCAGCGACTCGATCCTGGACGCGTTGCTCTCCGCCGACCCGGCGAGCCGGGTCGCCGTCGAGACGCTGATCACCACCGGCCAGGTGCACGTCGCGGGCGAGGTCACCACCGAGGCCTACGTCGACATCCCCACGATCGTGCGCGAGCGGATCCTCGAGATCGGCTACGACTCGTCCCGCAAGGGCTTCGACGGCGCGTCCTGCGGAGTCAGCGTGTCGATCGGGTCGCAGTCGGCCGACATCGCCCAGGGCGTCGACACCGCCTACGAGGCGCGCACCGGCGAGAGCGTCGAGGACCCGCTGGACCGCCAGGGCGCGGGCGACCAGGGCCTCATGTTCGGTTTCGCGGTGAACGAGACCGACGAACTGATGCCGTTGCCGATCCTGCTCGCGCACCGGCTCGCCCAGCGGCTGAGCGAGGTGCGCAAGGACGGCACCGTCCCGTACCTGCGCCCGGACGGCAAGACCCAGGTGACCGTGGAGTACGTCGACGACCGGCCGGTGCGTCTCGACACCGTGGTCGTGTCGAGCCAGCACGCCGCCGACATCGACCTCGACACGCTGCTCAAGCCGGACATCGAGGAGCACGTCATCCGGCCCGTCGTCGCGGAGTTCGGGCTTGATTCCGGCGACTACCGGTTGCTGGTGAACCCGACCGGACGGTTCGAGATCGGCGGCCCGATGGGCGACGCCGGCCTGACCGGCCGCAAGATCATCGTCGACACCTACGGCGGCTACGCGCGGCACGGCGGCGGGGCGTTCTCGGGCAAGGACCCGTCCAAGGTCGACCGGTCCGCCGCCTACGCGATGCGCTGGGTGGCCAAGAACATCGTGGCGGGCGGCCTCGCGACCAAATGCGAGGTGCAGGTGGCCTATGCCATCGGCAAGGCGACCCCGGTCGGGCTGTTCATCGAGACGTTCGGCACCGAAACGGCCGATCCGAGCAAGATCAGCGACGCGGTGCTGCAGACCTTCGACCTGCGCCCGGCCGCGATCATCCGCGACCTCGACCTCAAGCGGCCGATCTACGCGCAGACCGCCGCGTACGGCCACTTCGGCCGTGAGCTGGCCGACTTCACCTGGGAGCGCACCGACCGCGCCGACCAGCTGAAGAAGCTCGTCGAGGGCTAACCCACCCCACCCCCTCACTTGATTTGGTATCGACTGACCAGCTTTTCATGATCGAAATGGTGACTCGGTACCAAAACAAGGTGGGGCGGAAACGGTCTGGGGCAGCTGGCATGCTGCCCGCGTGACACCGAAGCAGCGCCGACCGGCCGACCGGGATCCGGTGGCGCGGCTCTACGTCGACGTTGCGCTGCCACACCTCGACCGGCTCTTCGACTACCAGGTCCCGGACGACCTGGACGCCGACGTACAGGTCGGTGCACGGGTGCGGGTGCGGTTCTCGGGCCGGCTGGTCGATGCATATGTGATCGAGCGCGCCACTGACACAGACCATCCCGGCCGGCTCGCGTTCGTCGAGCGGGCCGTCGGCGGTGAACCGGTGCTCACCCCGCACACCACGGCACTGTTCCGTGCGGTCGCCGACCGCTGGGCGGGCAGCTTCGTCGACGTCGTCCGGCTGGGCGTGCCGTCGCGCCACGCCCGCGCCGAGGCGGCCGAGACGGCACCGGTCGCGCGGCCGGCGCCACCCCGGGTCCACGGGTTCGACCGGTACCGCGCCGGCGGGTCGTTCCTGACCGCGGTGGCGGACGGCCGCCCGGCCCGGGCGATCTGGTCCGCGCTGCCCGGCGAGGACTGGCCGGCCCGCCTGTCCGACGCCATGCACACGGCCGTAGCGGCCGGACGCGGGGCGATCGCGGTCGTCCCCGATGCCCGAGATCTGGCCCGGCTCGACGCGGCGCTGACAGTTGCCCTGGGCAAGGACGCGCACGTCGCGCTGTCGGCCGATCTCGGTCCGGCCGAGCGATACCGCCGGTGGCTGGCGGCCAAGCGTGGGGCGGTGCGCGCGGTGATCGGCACGCGGGCCGCCGCGTACGCCCCGGTCGCCGACCTCGGCCTGCTCGCGATGTGGGACGACGGGGACGACCTCTACGACGAACCGCGCGCGCCCTACGCCCACACCCGCGACGTCTTGGTGCTGAGGTCGTCCCTGGCCCGCACCGCGCTACTGCTCGGCGGCTTCGCCCGCACTGCCGAGGCGCAGCAGTTGGTCGACCAGGGCTGGGCACACGAGATCGCCGCAGACCGTCCGGCGGTGCGGGCGGTGGCGCCCCGTGCGGTGGTCACCGGCGACGAGGCAGAGCAGGCACGCGATCCGGCGGCGGCCGCGGCACGGCTGCCGAGCCTGGCCTGGCGCACGACCCGCGACGCGCTCGCCGCCGGGTCGCCGGTCCTCGTGCAGGTGCCCCGGCGCGGCTACGTGCCCGCGCTGGCCTGCGCGCGCGACCGCACGCCGGCGCGGTGCCAGGCCTGCTCCGGCCCGCTCGCCGCGGCGGCTCAGGGCGCCGTCGCGCGGTGCCGGTGGTGCGGCCGTCCGGCCGGCGACTGGCGCTGTCCGACCTGCGGTGGACGGGCGATGCGCGCCGTGGTGGTCGGCGCCCGACGCACCGCGGAGGAGTTGGGCCGGGCATTTCCGGGCGCCGCAGTCCGCACCAGCGGGGGAGACCGGGTGCTCGCCGAGGTCGAGGCCCGTCCCGATCTCGTGGTCGCCACTCCTGGCGCCGAGCCGGTGGTCGAGGGTGGCTACGGCGCCGCGCTGCTGCTCGACGGCTGGGCCCTGCTCGCGCGGGCCGACCTGCGGGCCGGCGAGGAAACGCTGCGCCGGTGGATGACCGCCGCCGCCCTCGTCCGGCCCGGCGGGACGGTCGTGGTCAACGCCGACGCCGCCGTCCCGGCCGTCCAGGCGCTGGTGCGCTGGGACCCCGCCGGATTCGCGGCCCGCGAACTGGCCGACCGCGCCGAGCTGGGCTTCCCGCCCGCCGTCCGGATGGCGGCGTTGACCGGCAGCGCCGCCGCGGTGGCGGACCTGCTCGCGGCGGCCGACCTACCGGCTGACGCCGAGGTCATCGGCCCGGTGCCCGCCGAGAAGGACGCCGAACGGATATTGCTTCGCGTGCCGCGCTCGTCGGGCGCCGCGCTCGCGACCGCGGTCAAGGCGGCCGCCGCGACGCGCTCGGCGCGCAAGGCCGCCGAGTCGGTCAGGACGGTGCTGGATCCGCAGTCGCCGGTGTGAGCCGACGCGTGCCGCGCGGCGGCAGCCCGACGATCAGCCGCGTGGTGTCGGTCAGCGTGTGCAGAGACACCGACGGGTCGAAGGAACGCTGCAGGGCCAGGCCGAGCCCGACGCTGAGCACCGTGGTGGCCAGGTCGTCGGCAGGCAGTGCGGTTCGCCGGCCGGACTCCTGCACCCCTGAGCGGATCACCATCGCGATGGCGGCGCGCAGCGCGCCGAAGCGCTCGGCGAACGCGGTGCGCAGTTCGGGATTGCCCCGGCTCTGGCTGGCGAACTCGATCTCGAGCGTGATCCAGCCTGCATCGTCGATCACCCGGGTGGCCCACCTCTCGAACGCGGCCAGCTTTCCCGCGAACCGCTTGCGCTTGGCCACCGCGGCGAGCAGGTCGGCGGCGCTCTGCGCGAGCAGTGTGTCGAGGACGGCCAGGCACAGCTCGTCCTTGCTGGCGAAGTTCGAGTAAACCGCGCCCTTGGAGTAGCCGGCCTGGTCGGCCACCTTCTCCAACGACGTCGCGAAGTAGCCGTCGCGCAGGAACATGGCGCGCGCGGTATCGACCAGCTGCGCGCGCGTGCGCGCCTGGCTCTCGACTCGGCTCAAGCGGGGCATCACAGCCGACTCTAGTTTGGCCTACCGAGATAATCCAGATACCATCGGTTTTCGAAATGGATGCTGAGACCGAGGTAACGCCGTTCCGCCGGTTCCGCCGGCGGGCGGGCCGCGCCGTCTCCATGCTCGGCGGCGGCGCCGAACGCGCCGACCGCCGAGCCGAGGGCCCCCGGGTCGCGGCCTGGCAGGGCCGCGCCGAGTGGCCGCTCGCCGCGCTCGCGCTGGTCTATCTGGCCGCGTACTCGGTTCAGGTGCTCGGCCACGGGCTCGATCACTCCTGGCGGACGTCGGTCAACGACGTGCTGTGGTCGGTATGGGCGCTGTTCGCGCTCGAGTTTCTCGTCCGGGTCTTCCTGGCCAGGCGCCACACGCGCTACGTATGGCGGCATTCGGCCGACGTCGTGATGATCGCGCTGCCGATGCTGCGCCCGCTGCGCATCATGCGCGTGCTGATGCTCATGCGCATGCTCAACCGGCGGATGGCCAATTCGCTGCGCGGACGGGTGGTGGTCTACGGCGCGTTCACGGCCGTGCTGCTCATCTTCTGTGCATCGCTGGCCGTGCTGCAGTCCGAGCGCGGGCATCCGGGCGCGAACATCGAGACCTTCTGGGACGCCATCTGGTGGTCAGTTGTCACCATCTGCACCGTCGGGTACGGCGACCGGTTCCCGGTCACGGTCGAGGGTCGGTGCGTCGGCATCGGTCTGATGGTCGCCGGCGTCGGACTGTTCGGTGTGGTGACCGCGTCGTTCGCCGCGTGGCTGGTCGACCAGCTGCGCGACGAAGAGACCGCGAACGAGCAGGCCACCCGCGCAGACCTGCTCGCGCTGCGTGAGCAGCTGAACCGGATCGAGGAGCGCATCGCGGCCCTCGACACGAAGCCGACCGAGTCTCCGTCGCCGTCCGGCCGAAAACGAGGGCCCCGCAAACCCGGCTGATCACGACGCCGGAGCCGTTGACTTCCAACGGTTCGGGCCTGTTGATCAAGCCGAACCGGCAGACTGGCGCCATGACCGCCGGCAAGAGCACAGCGGACGAAGCCAGGGTCGAGGCCTGGCAACGTTCGATGGAGTGGCCGATGGCGCTGCTCGCGATCGTGTTCCTGGCCGTCTACACGACCGACGTGCTCGCGACCGGGATCGGCCCCGGCTGGCACAACGCGCTGCGCGTCGTGGACTACCTCATCTGGGCATTGTTCGCCGTCGAGTTCGTGGTCCGCCTGGTGCTGGCGACGCATCGACGCCGGTACGCGTGGCGGCACGCGTTCGACATCGTCGTGCTCATCGTCCCGTTCCTGCGCGCGCTGCGGGTGTTCCGGCTGGTCTACCTGCTGCGCTCCCTGAATCGCTGGGCGCTGGACTCGCTCCGCGGCAGGGTGATCGTGTACGGCGCGAGCGGTGCCGTGCTGTTCATCTTCTGCGGTGCGCTCGCGGTGTATGACGCCGAGCGCGGGCACTCCGGCGCGAACATCACCACGTTCTCGGATGCCATGTGGTGGGCCGCGGTGACGATCTTCACCGTCGGCTACGGCGACCGGTTCCCGGTCACCGGCGAGGGACGGCTCGTCGCCGTACTGCTCATGGCCAGCGGCGTCGCACTCGTGGGTGCGGTCACCGCATCGTTTGCCACGTGGCTCATCGAGAAGGTGCGCGCCCAGGAGGAAGCCGATCAGACCGCCACCCGGCGCGACCTGCAGGCCGTCCATGCGCAACTGGACCGCGTCGAGCGCGAGATGGTCGAGATCAAACGCCTGCTGCGCGAGCGGCAGCCCGACGATCGTCAGGTCGGCGTCGACCGTCCGGCCAGCGCGTCGTCGTAGGCGACCTCCTCGCCCGGCAGCGCCGGGACGGCCAGGGCGTCGCCCTCGCGGGCGGTCGCCTCGGCGACGGAGCCGATGTGGGCGTCCTCGTGGATGTAGCGCTCGCCACGCATGAGCGAGGCGCCGGCGGCGATCAGCAACATGATGATCGCGGCCGTGAACGCGATGGCCAGCCCGTGCCGGAACGGGTCCGAGATCAGATTCGGAAAGAAGTCCTGGCCGTAGATCTTGGTGAGGTCGGCATGTGGGCCGGGATTGGGGACGAGCGCCTTCACCGGGTTGTCGCCGAGGAAGGCGGCGAACAGCAGGCCGACCGGCGAGGCGTGCGACGCCCCGTTCGCCGCAGCCGGCGTCACGCCGGCACCGATGAGGCCGCTCGACATCGCGCCGGGCAGCGTGCTGGCCAGACCGACCGCCATGAGCGTGAAGAAGCCGCCCATCGACAGCACCATGCCGGCGTTCATTCCGGTGGCGCGGATTCCTGAGGCGGCGCCTCGCTGCGCCGCCGGGACGGCATTCATGATCGCTGCCGAGTTCGGAGCCGCCATCAGCCCCATGCCGATGCCGTTGAACGCCAGCAACGCCGCGAACAGGACGTAGTTGAAGTTGGCCGGCAGGAGGATCAGCCCGCCGAAGGTCGCTGCGGTGAGCACCAGCCCGCCGGTGGCGAACGCGCGGGCGCCGAACCGGTCCGAGATCGCACCCGACGCCGGTCCGGCCAGGAGGAAGCCGAGGGTGAGCGGCAGCATGTAGATGCCGGCCCACAGCGGTGTGTCGGCGTAGCTGTAGCCGTGCAGCGGCAGCCAGATGCCCTGCAGCCAGATGATCAGCATGAACTGCAGCCCGCCGCGCGACATCGCCGCCAGCAGGTTGACCGCTTGGCCCGCGGCGAAGGCACGCACCTTGAACAGCCGCATGTTGAACATCGGGTCGCTGACCCGCGTCTCGATTGCGACGAACACGGCGAGCAGAACGGCTCCGCCGATCACCTCGGCCAGCACCCGCGGCGACGTCCAGCCCATGGTGTGGCCGCCGTAGGGCTGCAGGCCGTAGGTGATGCCGATGAGCAGGGCGATCAGCCCGATGCCGAACGTGAGGTTGCCCCACCAGTCGATGACGATCTTGCGGGATCGATCGCGTGGCTTGTCGTGCAGCGTGCGGTAGCCCATCCAGGTGCCCCACACGCCCACCGGGACGCTCACCCAGAACACTGCGCGCCAGTCCCACTCGGACAGCACCCCGCCGATGATCAGGCCCAGGAACGACCCGGCCAGCGCCGACACCTGGTTGACGCCGAGGGCGAAGCCGCGGCGGTCGGGCGGGAAGACGTCGGTGATGATCGCGGTGGAGTTGGCGAACAACATCGCGCCGCCGATGCCCTGCACGATCCGCATGATGATGATCTCGAGGGCGCCGGCACCGCCGCTGTTCGGCACGACGGCGCAGCCGATCGAGCCGATCGCAAAGATCAGGAAGCCGAGGTTGAACAACTTCGCCCGGCCGTACTGGTCGCCGAGGCGGCCGAAGGTCACCACCAGCACCGCGGTGACCAGCAGGAAGCCCATCAGCATCCAGAGCAGGTAGGAGATGTTCTCCGGCGCGAGCGGATTCAGGCCGAGCCCTTTGAAGATCGCGGGTAGCGAGATCAGCAGGATCGACGAGTTGAGCGTCGCGGCCAGGATCCCGACGGTCGTGACCGACAGGGCGACCCGCCGGTCGTGGGCTTCGGAATGGCGCACAGAGTTCCTTTCGTTCGTTAGACATCCTAACTAGTGACACGTCATTCCGGCTACCCGGTTCCGTACGATGTTCGCGTGACCGTTGTCCCAATTCGGCTGTTCGGCGACCCGGTGCTGCGCACCGCGGCCGATCGGGTGACCGATTTCGACCTCGAGATCCGCCAGCTCGTCAAGGACCTCGAAGAGACGATGCTCGCCGCGCCGGGGGCCGGACTGGCCGCTCCGCAGATCGGCGTGAGCCTGAGGGTGTTCGTCTACCACGTCGACGACGAGCAGGCCGGCCATCTGATCAACCCGGTCCTGCACTTCCCGGACGACGAGGTGCAGGATGGCGACGAGGGATGCCTGTCGATCCCTGGGCTGGCCTTCGACTGCCGGCGACGCGCGAACGTCGTCGCCCACGGCCAGAACATGTACGGCGACCCGATCACCGTCGAGGGCACCGCGCGGCTGGCCCGCTGCATCCAGCACGAAACCGATCACCTCGACGGCGTGCTGTTCCTCGACCGGCTCGACACCGAAACCCGCAAGGCGGCGATGAAGGCCATTCGCGAAGCGGAGTGGTCCGGCCTGAGTCGTCCCGTCGTGAAAGTCAGTCCGCACGCGTGAGCGAGCGAACAATCGGCATCAGACGGCGTTGCCGCGAGGACGAGCGCCAGCGAGGACGAGCGTAGATGCGGCTCGCCTTCGCAGGGACGCCGGCCGCGGCCGTCCCGTCGTTACGTGCGCTGCTCGACTCGCCGGATCACGAGGTGGTCGCAGCGGTCACCCGTCCGCCGGCGCGGTCCGGGCGCGGCCGCCGGGTCACGTCGTCCCCGGTCGCCGATCTGGCGTCCGCAGCCGGCATTCCCGTCCTGACGCCGGCCAAGCCCGGCGACGCCGATTTCCTCGAAACGCTGCGCGAGCTGCGCGTCGACGCGTGCCCGGTCGTCGCCTATGGCGCGTTGTTGCCGACACGGACGCTCGAGGTGCCGCCGCACGGATGGATCAACCTGCACTTCTCGTTGTTGCCCGCCTGGCGCGGTGCCGCCCCCGTACAGCACGCGATCCTGCACGGCGACGAGATCACCGGCGCGTCCACGTTCCAGATCGAGGCCGGCCTCGACACCGGACCGGTGTTCGGCGTCGTGACCGAGGCGATCCGTCCGGACGACACGAGCGGTGACCTGCTCGAGCGGCTGGCCGTCTCCGGTGCGGGGCTGCTGCTGGCGACGATGGACGGCATCGCCGACGGCTCGCTCGTCCCCGTCCCGCAGCCCGCCGACGGAGTGTCGGTCGCCGGCAAGATCACCGTGGCGGACGCCGAGGTGCGGTGGGACTTGCCCGGACGGCACGTGGACCGGCTGGTGCGGGCATGCAGCCCGGCCCCCGGTGCATGGACGACATTCCGCGACGAGCGGCTCAAGCTCGGCCCGGTGCGCTTGCGCGGCGCCAACGACTTGGCCTCCGGTGCGCTGCGGATCGAGCGCGCCGGCGTGGCCGTCGGCACCGCCACGGTCGAGGTCGAACTCGGCTGGGTGCAGCCGCCGGGCAAACGGCCGATGCCCGCGGCCGACTGGGCGCGCGGGGCGCGCATCGCGGACGGCGAGCACGTTGGCTGACCCCTCCCGCACCGTCGCGTTCCAGCTGCTCCGCGCGGTCGACGCCGACGGTGCGTACGCCAACCTCGCGCTGCCGCCCCTGATCGACACGGCCGGGTTGGCCGGGCGCGACGCGGCGCTGGCCACCGAGCTCGGCTACGGCACGGTGCGCGCCGCGGGCACGCTCGACGAGATCATCGCCGCCTGCGTCGACCGTCCGCTCGCGGAGGTACAGCCTGCGGTGCGCGACCTGCTTCGGCTGGGCGCCTATCAGCTGCTGCGCACGCGCATCCCGCCGCATGCCGCGGTCGCCACCACCGTCGACCTCGCCCGGGCGACGGGCAATGCGCGCGCTGCCGGATTCGTCAATGCGGTGCTCCGCAAGATCACCCGCTCGGACTGGGCGCAGTGGACCGATCGGCTGGGTAGAGGCCGCACGCCGCTGCGGCAACTCGCACTGCGTACCGCGCACCCGGAATGGATCGCGGCCGCTTTCGCCGAGGCCCTCGGCGACTCGTCGGACGAGACGGCGCGTGCTCTCGAGGCCGACGACGAGCGCCCCCAGACACACCTGGTCGCCTGGCCGGGCCGCTGCGATCGTGCCGAACTCGGCGGCACGCCCGGCCCGTGGTCGCCCTACGCGGTGCGCCTCGACGGCGGCGACCCCGGCGATCTCGCCGCGGTGCGCGAGCACCGCGCCGCGGTGCAGGACGAGGGCAGCCAGCTGTGTGCGATCGCGCTGGCCACGGCACCGCTGGACGGACGGGACGAGCGATGGCTCGACCTGTGCGCCGGCCCGGGCGGCAAGACGGCGC
Source organism: Jatrophihabitantaceae bacterium (assembly GCA_036497365.1). Classification (GTDB taxonomy): domain Bacteria; phylum Actinomycetota; class Actinomycetes; order Mycobacteriales; family Jatrophihabitantaceae; genus RYN-133. The sequence goes on from DASXJN010000095.1 coordinate 18,535, forward strand.
TGCTCGCCGCGCTGGCCGCGGAGCGCGGTGCAACCGTCACCGCGAACGAGTTGCGCGAGCACCGCGCGAAGCTCGTCCGCCAGGCGACCGCGCCGTGGCAGGTCGAGGTGGTCACCGGGGACGCCCGGGACTTCCCGTCCCGCGACGGCGGCTACGACCGGGTACTGGTCGACGCGCCGTGCACCGGGCTCGGCGCGCTACGCCGCCGCCCGGAGGCACGCTGGCGCCGCGATCCGGACGACGTGCCGACCTTGGCCGCGCTGCAGGGTGAGCTGCTCGATGCCGCGCTGCGGCTGGTCCGCCCCGGCGGCATCGTCGCCTACGTGACCTGCTCGCCGCACCTCGCCGAGACGCGCGATATCGTCGCCGGTCGCGACCTGCTCGATGCCCGGCCGATGTTCCCGGGCGTGCCCGACCTCGACGACGGGCCTACCGTGCAGCTGTGGCCGCACCGGCACGGCACCGACGCGATGTTCTGCGCCCTGCTGCTCGGCCGGTAACCGACCGCCCTGTAACAAACCGCTCGGTGTCGG
>DASXJN010000096.1:0-1779 GCA_036497365.1 Jatrophihabitantaceae bacterium
GATTGAAAGTGACAAAACGGCGGGCCAAGCGACCTCGTTGGCGGTTCGCAGCGGTCACTCGCGCATTCCGGTGATCGGCGAGAACGTCGACGACGTGATCGGTGTGGTCTACCTCAAAGACCTTGTGCAAAAGACGTACTACTCCACCAATGGCGGACGTGACACGAAGGTGTCCGAGGTGATGCGCACTGCGGTGTTCGTCCCCGACTCCAAACCGCTCGACGCGCTGCTCCGTGAGATGCAGCGTGACCGTGTCCACATGGTGCTGCTTGTCGACGAGTACGGCGCCATCGCGGGCCTCGTCACCATCGAGGACGTGCTTGAGGAGATCGTCGGTGAGATCGCCGACGAATACGACACCGACGAGGTCGCACCGGTGGAAGACTTGGGCGACAAGCATTTCCGGGTGTCGGCGCGGCTGCCCATCGAGGATCTCGGCGAGCTGTACGACATCGAATTCGACGAGGATCTCGACGTGGATACCGTCGGCGGCCTGCTGGCCCTTGAGCTGGGCCGTGTCCCGTTGCCCGGCGCCGAGGTGACGTGGGACAAGCTTCGACTGCGCGCCGAAGGCGGGCCGGATCATCGCGGCCGGGTCCGGGTCGGCACCGTGCTGGTCAGCCCGACCGAGGCCGCAGAACAGGAGCGCGTATGACCGAGCTCGACGCTGAGGACGCCAAACTGGTGGTGCTGGCCCGTGGCGCGATGGCCAGGGCGGAGGCGCCCAGCGGAGCTGCGGTTCGCGACCTGGACGGCCGCACCTATGCCGGCGCGCCCGTCGCGTTGGCTGCCCTGCGGCTGACGGCGCTGCAGGCTGCCGTCACCGCGGCGGTGTCGAGCGGCGCGACCGGTGTGGAGGCCGCCGTGTTGGTGGGCGGCTCGGCCGACGACGCGGGCGTGGCCGCGGTGCGCGAGCTGTCGGCCGACGCGACGGTCATCGTCACCGACCGAGCAGGCGCTGTGTTGTGACCGAGTTCCGTTCCGGCTTCGTCTGCTTTGTCGGCAGACCGAACACGGGAAAGTCGACACTGACCAATGCGCTGGTCGGCGCGAAGGTGGCGATCACCTCGAACCGCCCGCAGACCACCCGGCACACGATTCGCGGCATCGTGCACCGCGAGAACTTCCAGATCATCCTCGTCGACACTCCCGGCCTGCACCGGCCGCGCACACTGCTGGGCCAGCGGCTCAACGACCTGGTGAAGGGCACGTATTCGGAGGTCGACATCATCGGGCTGTGCATCCCGGCCGACGAGAAGATCGGCCCCGGCGACAGGTGGATCGTCGAGCAGATCCGCGCGATCGCGCCGAAAACCACGCTGGTGGGCCTCGTGACCAAGACCGACAAGGTGTCGAGGGACCGGGTCGCCGCTCAGCTGCTCGCGGTGAGCGAGCTCGTTGGGCCGGACAGCGAGATAGTTCCGGTGTCGGCGACCACGGGCGAGAACATCGACGTCTTGACCGATCTGCTCGCCGCTCGGCTGCCGCCCGGCCCGGCGTTCTACCCCGACGGGGAGCTCACCGACGAGCCCGAGGAAGTGCTGATGGCCGAGCTGATCCGCGAGGCCGCGCTGGAAGGTGTGCGCGAGGAGCTGCCGCACTCACTGGCCGTCGTCATCGAGGAGGTCAGCCCGCACGAGGGCCGCGACGATCTCATCGACGTGCACGCCATCCTCTACGTCGAACGCGACAGTCAGAAGGGCATCGTAATCGGTAAGGGCGGTGCCAGGCTGCGCGAGGTGGGTACCGCCGCGCGCACCCAGATCGAGAAGCTGCTCG
>DASXJN010000097.1:0-12906 GCA_036497365.1 Jatrophihabitantaceae bacterium
CAGAACATCCTGGTGACCGACTTCGGCGAGCCTGCGCTCGCCGACTTCGGCGTGGCCATGCAGCAGTCGGCGACGCAGACCACGGCCGGCCTGTTCGACTTCACCACACTGCACGCGGCGCCGGAACTGCTCGAGGGCGGCGGCACGTCCGCGGCCACCGACGTGTACGAGCTCGCCTCCTCGCTGTACCAGCTCATCGCCGGGCAGTCCGCGTTCCGCGCCTACGACGGGGAGTCGCCTGCGTCGGTGATCCTGCGCATCCTGCGCGACCCGGTGCGCCCACTGTCCGGTCAGGACGTGCCCATGGCGCTGTCCGATCTGCTCATCCGGGCGATGTCGAAGGAGAAGGCCCAGCGCCCACCGACCGCGGTCGAGTTCGCCGCAGAACTGGCCGACGTCGAGATCGCCCAAGGCTGGAATCGCACCCAGTTCCTCATCCGCGATCCCGGCCCGCTCGGTGACGGCGCAGGCCCGACGGTGACGAGACTGCCGGATGAGGTGCCGCGCGGCTTGCCGTCGACGCTCGCGCCGAGCGGACCGATCAATCCGGTGTTCCCGACCACCCGAGCGCCGGAGCCGGAGCAGGTGCCGCAACCGCCCGCACCACCGGCCGCCCCCGTGACGATCGGCGACTGGACGACGCCGACGCTCACCACCACGGCTGACTGGATGCCGCCCGCACCGGATGCGGCGCCGGCCGAGCCGCCACCGCTGCCGGCGAGCGCTCCGGAACCGCCTGCCGCCCGGGCGCCGGTCGCCGAGGTCGCGCCGCCGCCGGCGCAATGGGCACCACCGCCGGTCGCGCCGACGCAGGTCGCGCCCAGCGATTGGACGCGGTTCGCCCCGCCCGCTCCGCGCGGACGGCGGCGCATACCGATCGAGATCGACGACGAGTTCCTGCCCGCTGCCGGGCCCGGCGGACCGCTCAGCGCGGCCGACTACGCGCCGCGCCACGGTCCCTTGGGTGCCGAACCGCCCGTCGAGCCGCCCGCCGAATCGCAGCCCGAACCCGGGCCCCAGCCCGAACCCGAGCCGCCGCCAGTTGGGGCGCCGGCACCCCAGCCGCCGCCGGTGCCGGTCTGGGCGGTACGTCCACCGGTCGGAGCCGCGCCGCCGTCCACGCCGCAATTCGTCAGCGACCTGTCGCTGGAACCGATGTCGCTGCGTCCCAAAGCGACGTTGCGCGCCGGCGCGTCGTCGGTCGCGATCAACGAGCGCCAGCTGCAGCTGCGCACCTGGTTCAAGCGCAGTTCGGTGGAGTGGGCCGACGTCGAGGGCTTCGAGGTGCAGGTCGACTCCGACTCCGGCGCCGCGCAGACCGGCCAGATCATCGCGCTCACCACGCTGGGTCCGGTCGAACTGCCGGGCACGCGCCGCCAGCTTGGCGAGCTTCGATACGTACATGCGTTGCTCGCGGCCTACCGGATCCGGGCCCAGCGCATCGCAAACCGCTGATACGAAACATTTGCCCGACTCGTCCGGCACTTCTAGGGTGCGAGGTATGGACGGTGTGACCCGAGCACGCAGCGGGCATACCCCCTGTGCACCTTCTGAACCCACCGCACGTCCAGCTCTATCCAATCCGCAATCCCACTTCCACTGTGAGACATTCGAGACGGAGGCACAGCCGTGGCGCTCGCCGATGCTGTTGCCGCCTTGCCCGGGGGCGGCGAGTTTGCCGCGCTATGGACCCAAGTCGATGGCGATCCGGGAGCTGTCGGTGATCTAGCCGGCAGATTGCAAGCAACCGCGAGCAAGGCCCAAGAAACTGCTCGCACGATCAGTAAGGCGGCGACCGAGGTCGGCGACGCCTGGCACGGGACGGCCGCACACGCGTTCAGCGGCTACATGAACCGATTCGGTTCGGCCGGCAGTGCGCTGCACGCCGGCATGGAGCATGCCGCGACCACGCTGCAACAGGCCGCCACGTCGGTGTCCAGCGCGAAGGACCAACTCAACGCGATCGCCGGCCGCATCCTCGACGCCGCCGACGAGGCCGCGCATCTGAAGAGCGACCCAGACACCGCCGACCAGTACGACGCGGTCGTCCGCAAGCTGGTCGGTGAAGGGTGCGCCGAGGCCGAACCGGTGGTGCACAAGCTCGTCGCCGACCTCGAGCACGCCGCCTCGGCAGTGCACGCGGCGATGACGGCGCCGGCCTTTTTGGACCTCACCGCCGCGAAGGACACCACCTACCTGCCGCCGCCAGGCAAGCCGATCCAATGGAACCCGATTCCGCATGGGCTCGACCCGGGCACGTCGCCGGCAGCCGCCGGCTCCGGCGCGAGTGGTGCAACCGTGACGGGTGGTGTTGGCGCCCCGAGTTCAGGTGGGCCGCCGGCCGCGATGCCTACCGGCAACGTCGCGCAGTGGATCGACCAGGCCAAGAAGTTGCTCGAGGCGCAGGGCGTGCCGGCGAGTGCGCTCAACTCCGCCGACATCAACATGATCATCCAGCACGAGTCGAGCGGGAACCCGCATGCGCAGAACAACTGGGACTCGAACGCGGCCGCGGGACATCCGTCCAAGGGCCTGATGCAGACGATCGACTCGACCTTCGACCAGTACGCGCTGCCCGGGCACAAGGACGTCTGGAACCCGGTCGACAACATCGTCGCCGGCGTGCGTTACGCGATCGCGCGCTACGGCTCGCTGAGCAACGTGCCCGGCGTGGCCGCGGTGAACAGCGGCGGAAGCTACGTTGGGTACTGAGGGGCGCTGAGATGGCTTCGACGATTTCGTACAACCTGCATCAGCTCGACGCGTTCCGCAGTGCCGCCGGCTCGGAGGCCGGCCGCATCGGTGGAGTCGGTGATGGGCTCGACCTCAACGCGAGCGCCAGCATGTTCGGCCAGAACGGCGGGGCGGCCGCGCTCAGTTCCGCCGTTTCGTCGCTCGGCGATCGCCTGCGGCAGGAGTTCACCAAGGCCGAGACGCTGCTGCGCGACGTCTCGCGCTCGATCGACGCCGTGCAGGCGGCGATCGAGGAGGCGGACCGCAACGGCAAGCGCACGTTCACCACGACCAACAACGGCTCCGGTGGCAGCGGCGCCACCACCGCGCCTGCCTCGGCGCCGGCCTCGGCCAACCCGAACGTCGGCACCGCGCCGCCGGTCAAGTTCGGTCAGGGCGTGCAGGTCAAGCTGCCGGACGGGCTCGGTGCGGTCGCCGCGCCGAACGCCAGGGCGGCCGGCGCCGTGCGTGAGGCCCTCACCCAGCTCGGCGTCCCCTACGTCTGGGGCGGTGAGACGGCTGGACGCGGCTTCGACTGCAGCGGCCTCACCCAGTGGGCCTACGGCAAGGAGGGCATCAGCCTGCCGCACGACGCCGCTGCGCAGAACATCGGCGAGCGGGTCGCGCAGTCGAACCTGGCACCGGGCGATCTTGTCGTGTGGGACGGGCACGTGGCCATGTACGTCGGCAACGGGCACATGATCGAGGCGCCGCACACCGGCGACGTCGTGCACATCGTCCCGCTCCGCACGTCCAACGCCGGCGACGCGTTCGAGGGCTTCTTCCGTCCCACCGCCTGACCGGCACCCACCGGATCCCACACCACCCACCTGCCGGACCCCACCCACCCACCTGATTTGGTACCGGCTGACCATTTCGATCATGGAAATCTGGTCAGTCGATACCAAATCAAGGATGGGGGTGGGGTGTGCGGGGAGCGGGGAGCGGGTAGCGGCGAGGGTTAGATCATGCGGCGCTCGGTGGGCGTCGGCAGCACCGTCACGCGGTGCGCGCGCCGGTCGGCGATGACCAGCACCTCGTGGTCGCCGAGTTCGAGGACGGTCTGCTCGCCGCTGTCGCCGAGGCCGAGACCGGCCGAGACGGCCCCGGCGGAGTCCGGTCCGAGCCGGCAGACGAGCACGACGTGCGAGCTGTCGAGCAGTGTGCGCGAGCGCTCGTTGACACCGGCGCGGACGTGGATCGTGGTCTGCCACGCGACGCGCGGCGCATACGTCTCAGGCGGCACGTCGCGCGCGTCCTCGATCACCACGAGTGGTGCGCCCACGCTCGGTGCCGGCAGCGCCTCGGTGTGATCGATGCGCACGCTCGCGATCGGCTTCTGCCCGCCGATGACGTTGACGAAGTACTCCCACGCGGTCGGACGGTCGGTCGCCACGACCGCCGTCGAACCCATCCCGGCGACGCGAACCGTGAGCAGCCGGGCCAGCCAGGGATCGGCGCACAGCAGGGTCACCCGGGTGGGTACCGCGCGGATCATGTCGACGGTGATCTCGCCGCGCGACGCCGTCGTGCCGAGCACCATCCCGCCGGTGAACACATTGCCGGCCAGGTAGGTCAGCTGGTCGGACTTCGCATACAGCGAGGGCGCGATCTCGTCACCGGCGAACGACAGGTCGTTGCCCGGCATCACACGCCGCCGATCGGCACGGTCGCGCGCACGCCCAGGTACTGCGCTGCGTCCAACGGCTGCAGCGTGATGCCGACGCGCCGCGCGTTGCTGCGCAACTCGCGCGCGGCGCGGGTCAATGACGGTCCCGAGCGGCAGGTGAGCCGCACGACAGTGCGGGTCGACCAGCCGCCGTCGTCGAGCGGCTTGGCCTGCGTGGCCAACGCGTAGGCGAAGACGTTCCCGACCGGCACCTCGCTCAGCACCGGACGACGGATGTCGGTCAGCGCGAAACTGCGATGCGCCATTCGCGTGGACGAGATCGACGTGATCGACTCGGTCCATCTGATGATCGGGTCGTACGGCGTGGCCTGGTGGTAGAAGCTCTCCGCGATCACCCGGCCCGCCTCGTCGGCGTCGAGCACTTCGGCCTGCAGGTCGGCTTGGCCGGCGGCCGCCTGGATCCGGCTCAGCGCCGCCGACAACACTCGCGCGATGCCCACGTTGCCGCCGCCGCGCGCGGTGATCGCGGCAGCAGCGCTGGACGGGTCGAGCCGCACGGTGACGAACGCCGCCCGGTTCCGCACCCTCGCGGCAGCGCCGCCGAGTTCGGCATTGGCAGCGCCGAGCAACGGCGTCAGTTGTGCGTCGAGTTCGCCGACGATCGTCTGGGTGAGCACCTGCACCGAGTCGAGCGCGAGACCCTGACCTTCCAGCGCCGCCAGGATCGACTCGATCGGCATGTTGTCGGTCGTGTTGCGGTGCCGCACGATCCCGCCCGCCGGCGCGACGCGAAGCGTCGCCGCACACGTGCCGAACCACTGGACGATGCCGAGCCGGTCGCCGTCGTGTGTGCGCGCCTCCCACAGCGTCATGCCCGGGAAGAACGCGTGCAGTTCGGGCGGCACGTCCACCCGGTCGACCTCATCGCGTCGCTCGCCGGCGTATTCGGCTGCCGCGACAAGGGTTTCGCGATGCCGGAACAGGTATCCGATCCGCAACCACAGCCACGTGCCCACGCGGATGCTGTGTACGCGAAGCAGTCCGAGCACGACGATCAGCACTCCGATGGCGATCGCGATGGCACTCACCAGCGGACGTTTGGCCAACACGAGCAGGACGCACAACGCGAGCAACTCGAGTTCTACGACCAGCCCCAACGGAATGCCGATCAGGCTCAGCCCGGGGCGTCGCCGGCGCGGCGGGCGCAGCCGCCCGAATGCGGCCGGCTCGCGTGAAGACCGTCGGCGCCGACCACCCGAGGAAGGCGCATCGCCGTTCCCCGCGGCCGAATCGGCACGGCCGGGCGCCGTTGAGGTCATTGCCGTGATGTTATATGTAAGCCCGTCCAGCTAGATCGAGATCGAGAGCGGAGCCGAGCGATGGCCGCCGAGTCACCGACCAAGTGGCAGGCGCAGGCGTACCGCTTCGGCGTCCGGCGGCTCGAATCGGCAGTGTCGGACGGCGACGCGCTGCTACGCGGTGATCGTGTCCGCCGCCGGCTGAACCTCTCGATCATCGTCTCGATCATCATCGCCGCCCTCGCGTTGGGCGGCTTCGCCGTCTACGGATTCATCAACCCGGCACCGACCATCGGTGACGCCTCGGTCGTCATCGACAGCGACACCGGCGGCGTCTACGTGTCGCGCGACGGACGGCTGTATCCGGCGATGAATCTGTCGTCCGCGCTGCTAGCCGCCGGACGCGGACAGAGCGGCGATTCGCCGCCGAGCCGAACGACGGTCGACAGCGACGCGATCGGCACCGAACCGCGCGGACCCATGCTGGGCATCCCCGGCGCGCCGAACGTACTGCCGAGCCAATCGGCGCTCGTGCGGCCCAAGTGGACGGTCTGCGACGAGGCGACCGTGAGCAGCGCGCTCCCGCCGAACAGCCCGCCGAAGCTGACGACCACCGCATTGCTCGGTAATCACGTGCCGCACGTCGGCGCGCTCGGAACGACCGGCGCGCTGGTCGTCACTCCGGACGGCGGTACGACGACCTACCTCGTGTGGGACGGCCTACGGTCGAAGATCGACCTGTCCGATCACACGATCCGCCAGGCCTTCTCACTCGGCTCCGCGGTCACGCCACGGCCGATCAGTACCGCCTTGCTGAATCTCATCCCCGCGGCGCCGGACTTCGTCGTCCCGCCGGTGAGCGGCGTCGGCACTCAGCCGTCGTGGGCGACCGCACTCGGCGTACGTATCGGCGACGTCTTCGCGCTCAAGCGATCGGACGGCACCCGCGCGGTCTTCGTGGCGCTGAGCAACGGCGTCGAACCGATCACGCCGCTGATCGGTGATCTGATCCGCGCTCAGTTCGACGTGACCAAGCCGGTGCCACTCGTGTCACCGATCGCGTTGCGGAAGGCGCCGCAGGCGGACAGCATCGACGTGAGCAGGTATCCGCCGCGCGCGCCGACCATTGTCGGGCTCAGCCCGTACAACGTCGCTTGCGTGTACCGCAGCGCGAACCACGACGTCGCGCAGGTGTTCGCCCTGAAGCGCGTGCCGGTGCCCGGGCACGGCAAGCCGGTAACGGTGACGCGACCAGGCCCGTCGACCGTCGACGCGGTCTATCTGCGCCCGGGCAAGGGCGCAGTACTGACGACCGCGACCGCGGGGCAGGACTCCGGTGCACGGGCGCTGTACGTCGTCACCGACGACGGCGTCGCCTACCCTGTGGTCGACCCGCTTGCGCTGAGCTACCTCGGCCTGAACGTGAAGCCGTCGAACAGCGCACCCGAGCTGATCAACCTGCTGCCCAAGGGCCCCACGCTGGATCCGGATACCGCGGTGCACTTCTACCCCGAGACGGGCTCGTCGGCGAGTGGGCTACCCGCTCCGACCTCGTCCAGCGCCGGCCCCGGTTCGTAGCGAACTCTCCCGCGCCGCCGGGGCCACCCGGTCGCCGCGGCGACGACGCGTACGCCGGACGGTGCCGAGCGCGATCCCGACGACCACACAGAGCACGAGCAACCCCAGTGCGCTGTAGAGCGCGATGCGCCGGCGAGTGCCGGACGTGTCGTGATGGGGATGCGCCGCAGGCAACGTCTGCGGCCCGGACCGCGGCGTAGGGGTGACGCCGTTGTCGCCGGGCAACACCGCGGTCAACGCGGCGGCAGGGTCGATCATGCCGTAGCCGATGTACTCGTTGCGCCCGCCCGGTGCGGACGGATGTTCGGCCGTCTGCTCGATGCGGCGGATCACCCCCTGCGCGGTGATACCCGGGAAGCGCTCCTGGATCAACGCGGCGAGCCCGGCGACGTACGGTGCGGCGAAGCTCGTGCCCTGCAGCGTGTTCACCCCGGAGGAGGTGATGAACTCGTTGATCTGACCGGTGCCCCCGACCACCGGATTCGTCGAGATGATGTCGACACCCGGCGCCGCGACGTCCACCCACGGGCCGGCGAGCGAGAATGGCGCGACATCGCCGTTCTCATCGACCGCGGCGACCGAGAGGACGTTGTCGAGATCGGCCGGCGAGGGATAGGTCACCGGCTGCTTGCCCGGTGTGTTCTGCTGCTTGCATGCCGTGTTGTCGTCGACGTTGCCGGCAGAGGCGACGACTACCACCTTGTTGCGCACCGCGTCGTCGACAGCCGGCTGTATCGAAGGGTCGATGCCGTTGCTCGGATCGGTGCAGCTCGCCTCGGAGATGTTGATGACCGTTGCACCGCGCGCGACCGCGTACTCGATGGCAGCCGCCAGCGAGGTCGTGTTCCCGGCGGTCTGGTTCTGCTGCTGCGCGTTCTTCGGATGCCGCAATCCGTAGTAGTCACTGCTCTGCCGGATCGGCAGGATCTGTGCGCCCGGTGCCACCCCGGCGAAGCCGGTCTGCTGGTCCGGAGCGGCGGCAATGAGTCCGGCGACGAGCGTGCCGTGGCCGTCGCAGTCCTGCTGCCCGTCGCCGCCCGCGACCACGTAGTCGCCGCCGGACATCAATCGTCCGGTGAATGCAGAGACCGGATTCACGCCGGTGTCGATCACCGCGATCCGGCTGCCTCGACCGCGCACCCCGAGCTGCCAGAGGGCGGTGTAGTCGAGCTGCTGCTGCGCCCACGAGACACCGGACTTCAGCGTCGACCTGGTGTTCGCGAGCTGCACGCACTTCGTCGTGCGCTTGTAGTGGAACGGCGGCTGCGGCGGGATGGGCGGTAGCGCCGCGCCCGCGGCGACCAGCCCGGACGACACGACCAGCAGCGCTACGGCGACGCCCGACGCGATCCGCGCACGCATCACCGACACCGACGAGCGCGCATCACAGATGTCTCAGAATCGAGTACAACCCCATCACGCCGACAGCGAGCGGCAACACCGCGATGAGCACGGCGGATTCGAAGAAGTCGATCAGGCGCATCGTCTGTGGCGAGGACCGCCGGCGCGAACGCGCCGTCGCAAGCAGCAGCGCGAAGGCACCCAACACGAGTTCGGTGACGAGCAGACCGATGCTGTTGCCGGCCCGCTTGGCGAACGTCAGCGAGGCCGCGGCGACCGCGCCGCTGGCGACTGCTGATCCGATCAGTGCGATCCGTCCGCCGAGGCTGGCGACCGACCGGGCGCGCAACGCCATCGCGACCAATGCCGTCGCGGCCAGCGCGATCGACATCACCGAGAGATGCACCGTCAACACCAGTGCGGTGAACGCGATGGTCACCGCGCAGCCGATCTGCGTGCCGGTCAGGTATTCGCCGGCCAGCCGCGCACGCGCGCTGACATCGTCGATGTCGCCGAGGTCGTCGGTAGCCTGCAGATCCTCACTCGTGGTGGGAACGGTCGACAGCGGCAGCCGGGCCAGCCGGACGGCGAGACGGGGGAGCATCGACAGCGCGCCGAGCGCGACCACGATCGTCCCCGCGACGACCTGCAACGGGGTCACGTCGGCCAAGCCGGAGACGAGCGCGCTCAACGCGGTGAGCAGCGCGGTGGTCGCGGCACCGGCGAACACCACGGTCCCGGTGCCGAGGGCGAGTTGGGCACCCAGCGCGTAGACGAACGCGATCGACGCACCCAACAGCACGCCCCACCGTCCGAAGTCGCCGGTCACCGCGTTGAGCCCGCACACGAACGTGAACGGCAGGCCGCTGGCGGCGGTCGCGGTGGCGAGGACGCGATCGCCCGCACCCTTGGCGACAACGGTGGCCAGTCCGAGCAGGGCAAGGGCGACACCACCGGCGATGTAGGCATCTACCACGTCGGCGCCGCGATAGAACACCGTCAGCGCGGCCACTGCCATCGCGAAGGCGATGACGCCCGCGCCGAGACCGGGATTGACGCTGCGCATGTTGATCCGGTCGCGCCGTGCCGCGGCGATCGCGTCGACGATGTCGTCGAACACGGGGGCGATCTCGCGCTCCTCGCGCGCGACGAGCCGCAGCACCTCGCCGTCGGCGACGTCGAGGGAGCGCAGCGTGCGACCGCCCTCGAGTTCCCCGTACCCGACCCGAAGCAGCTTCCAGCCGCCGTGCTGCCCGCCGCCGTCGTCGTGCAGCTCACCGGAGTACTGGAGCAGCATCGGCAACAGGTCGATGATCGGGACGTCGGCGGGTAGGGCGAGATCGACTCGAGTGGACGGCGCGATGACGACCACTCGGCAGTAAGACCGCGATTCGATCGATGTCACGCCGCATCCTCCTCTGCCGGCGGCCTACTATATGGCCCGCGGCTGCTTCGATCATGGTCGCGCCTCGCCGAAGTTGACGAAGGGCGAACCTGACGTGGCGACTCGCACGTTCCGCCGCCGGCCCCGCTTGCCGGTGCCCGTGCTGCCGAGTGGCGAGTTCCCGCTCGAGCCACCGCCCGAGATTCCGCGGCTGTTGCCGGGCAACGTCATGCAGTTCCTGCTGCCCGGTGTGATGATCCTCGGCTCGGCCGGGTTCATCTTCATCGGCGGCTTCAGCCCCGCGTCGCTCGGCATGGGCGCGATCATCATGCTGTCGACCGTCGGCATGATGAGCGGCGGGATGGGTGGCCGGCGCACCGGCCGCAAGACGCAGATCGACACCGACCGCAAGGACTACCTGCGCTACATCGAACAGGTGCGCCACGACATCGAGCGCACGCGGGCCGCCCAGCGCACGAGCCTGCTCTGGTCGCATCCCGATCCGCGTTCGCTGTGGTCGATGGCCGGCGAGCGGCGGATGTGGGAGCGGCGATCCGCCGACCGGGACTTCAGCACCGTGCGCGTCGGTGTCGGCCCGCAACGGCTGGCCCGCCAGCTCCGTCCGCCGCAGACCGGGCTGGTCGAGAGTCTCGACCCCATCGGCGCGGTGGCTCTCCGGCGGCTCGTGCGCAGCCATTCGCTGGTGGAGGATCTGCCGGTCGCCGTCAAGCTGCGCGCGTTCCCCGCGATCGACGTGCGCGGCGATCACGCAGCCGTACGCGATCTCGTCCGGGCGATGGTCAGCGAGCTGGCGATCTTCCACGCGCCCGACCAACTCATCGTCGGCGTCGTGACGTCCGGACCGAGCCGCGTCGACTGGGACTGGGTGAAGTGGTTACCGCACTCGCAGGATCCGCGTGAGAGCGATGCGGTCGGCACACGGCGGCTCGTCGCGGGCTCGCTCGTCGAACTCGAGGAATGGCTCAGCGCCGAGATGACGCCGCGGGCGCGCTTCAACCGTGACGCCACACCGCTGCCGGACCAGCCGCACATCGTCATCGTCATCGACGGCGGCGCGGTGAGCCTCGAGGAGCGCGTCCTGCTCGAGGACGGCCTGCTCGGCGTGACGATCATCGATCTGTCGAGTTCGATCGGCCGGCTCGCCACCCGCCGCGGGCTGCGGCTGGTCGTCGAGAACGGCCAGTTGGGTGCGGTGGGCCGCAACGGCGTGGAGGTCCTCGGCAGGCCGGACGCGTTGTCGGTCGACGAAGCCGACGCGACGGCCCGCCGGATGGCGCCGTGGCGGGTCGGTGCGGCGGAGGTGGCGGACGAGCAGCCGCTGCTCACCTCGGCCGAGCTGGTGGACATGCTCGGCGTCGGCGATCCCGAGAACGTGCGCGCCGAACAGCTGTGGCGCCCGCGCACCGTTCGCGACCGGCTGCGCATCCCGATCGGTGTGGGGGAGCACGGCGAGGCCGTCGAGCTCGACATCAAGGAAGCCGCGCTCGAGGGGATGGGCCCGCACGGCCTGGTCATCGGCGCGACCGGTTCGGGCAAGTCCGAGCTGTTGCGCACCCTGGTGCTGGGCATGGCGATGACGCATTCGCCCAGCGCAGTGAACTTCATCCTGGTCGACTTCAAGGGCGGCGCGACCTTCCTCGGCCTCAACGACCTGCCGCACACCGCGGCGGTCATCACGAACCTGCAGGACGACCTGACCCTCGTCGACCGCATGCACGATGCGCTCGCCGGTGAGATGAACCGCCGCCAGGAGCTGTTGAAGAACGCCGGCAACTTCGCCAACGTGCGCGAGTACGAGCGTGCGCGGGAGGCCGGTGCACCGCTCGACCCGCTGCCCTCCCTGCTGATCGTGTGCGACGAGTTCACCGAGATGCTCACGCAGAAACCCGAGTTCGCCGAACTGTTCGTCGCGATCGGGCGGCTGGGCCGTTCGCTGTCGATGCACCTGCTGCTCGCGTCGCAACGGCTCGAAGAGGGCAAGTTGCGTGGTCTGGACAGCCACCTGTCGTACCGCATCGGTCTGAAGACGTTCTCGGCCGCGGAGTCGCGCGCCGTCCTCGGCGTTGCCGATGCCTACGAACTGCCCTCGATCCCCGGCTCGGGCTATTTGAAGTTCGACGTCTCGACGCTCGTCCGGTTCAAGGCGGCGTACGTGTCTGGTGCGTACCGGCGCGACACCGTCCCGGTGGGAACAGCCGGACCGTTCTCCCGCCGGCCGCTGCCGTTCCTGAGCGATCCGATCGACGCGCCCGAGACACCGGACGAGTTCGTCGAGGAACCCGTGCCGGTGCCCGCTCGCCGCGACGCGATCGAAAAGAGCGTCCTGGATGTCGTCGTCGAGAAGCTGCAGGGCCGCGGGATGCCGGCGCACGAGGTGTGGCTGCCGCCGCTGGCCGAGTCGCCGTCGCTGGACAGCATGCTGCCCCCGCTGACGACGGTGCCGGAGCGCGGATTGGCGCCGGACGGTTGGGGCGGGAACGGACGGCTGGTCGTGCCCGTCGGCATCGTCGATCGTCCCTACGAGCAGCGCCGCGACCAGTTCCTGCTCGACTTCTCGGGCGCGGCCGGTCACGGCGCGGTCGTGGGCGGTCCGCAGAGCGGCAAGAGCACGGTGTTACGCGACATCATCACCGCGCTCGCGCTGACGCACACACCGCGCGAGGTGCAGATCTACGGCATCGACCTGGGTGGTGGCTCACTCGCCACGGCGGCCGGCCTGCCGCATGTCGGTGGCATCGCTCCGCGCTCGAATCCTGATCTGGTCCGGCGCATGGTCGCCGAGGTGTCGTCCGTGCTCGCCGATCGCGAGGAACGCTTCCGCGCGAACGGCATCGAGACGATGGCCTCCTACCGGCAGCTCAAGCGGGCCGGTCACCACGGCGACGACGCTTTCGGTGATGTGTTCCTCATCGTCGACGGAT
>DASXJN010000098.1:0-7620 GCA_036497365.1 Jatrophihabitantaceae bacterium
CCCAAGGAGAACCCCATGCCCGCGCTAGCCCCAATCGGGCTCGACATCGGATCGGTCTCGATCCGAGCCATCGAAGTCACCCGCAAGGATCGGCCGATCATCCACAACTTCGGTCAAGCCGCAATGCCCGAAGGCGCGATCGTCGGCGGCGTCGTCAAGGACGAACGTGCCGTCACCCAAGCCATCCGCCAACTCTGGACGAGTCACGACTTCAAGTCGAAGTCGGTCGTAATCGGCGTCACCCACCAGCAGGTTGTCGTTCGCGAGGTCGAGATCTCAAACCTGCCGGCCAAGGAGTTGCGGCAGGCGCTCCCCTTCCAGGTGAGCGACGTGCTGCCGTTGCCGGTCGAACAAGCTGTGCTCGACTTCCATCCCTTGGAAAAGGCCGAGAAGAAAGACACGATCCGTGGCCTGCTGGTCGCGGCACCGAAGGAAGCGATCATCGACACCGTGCATGCCGTCGAGAAGGCCGGCCTGCACGTCGAGCAGGTCGACCTGTCGTGCTTCGCGGCTCTCCGCGCAGCGGCGCAGCCGATCCCCGGCACCGAAGCCATCGTCGACATCGGCGCGACGGGCACAAACATCGTGATCCATACGGCCGGCATCCCGCACATCGTCCGAACCATCCCGCGGGGGGGCTACGAGATCACGAAGCTGATGTCGGAGCGACTGAACATGAGCATGGCCGACGCCGAGATGCTCAAGTGCCGGGTCGGACTGGTTCGTGGTGAGGGCCCGGAAAGCGCCGACGTGATCGAAGAGGCAATCCGGCCGCTGATCAACGAGATCCGCTCCTCGATCAGCTACTACACCGGAGCGCACCCCGATCAGAGGGTCGCCCGGCTCTGCCTCGTCGGCGGCGCCTCACTCCTGCCCGGCCTCACCGAGCAGTTGCACCGCGCGACCAACATCGCCACCGCGGTCGTCGACCCGCTGCAGTACGTCGGCGACTCGCGCCGCGGCGGCCGGCACGACCATCTCGGCAAGTTCAGCGCTTCGGCGGCCGTGGCCATCGGTCTCACCTTGCGAGCGGCATGATGACCGCACTACTCGATTCCCCGAACCCGGCGCCGCCGTCGCCCGAACCGGGCGGCCAAGGCGGCTTCCATCTCCAGCGGATCTCGGCCAACCTGCTTCCCGACGAGATCATCGCTACCAGGCGTCTCTCACAACTCAAGCGGAAGATCGCACTCGGCATCGCGCTGCTCGTAGCCCTCATCGCGGTTGGCTACGGCTACTCGTGGTGGCAGACCCGCCAGGCCAGCGACAATCTCGCGTCGGAGCAATTTGCGACCGACCAACTCACCACACAGCAGCAGAAGTTCGCACCACTCGTGCAGGCCCAGGCGGACACCGAGTCGATCAAGAGCAAGCTGACCCTCGCGATGACCGACGACCTTCAGTGGGCCAATCTGATGGCAATCCTGCAGAAGAGTGCCGGCCCGGACGTCACAATCAGTTCGCTCATCGGCAGTGTCGACGCCGACGCAGCCGCCGCCATCCAGCCGCTGAACAACACCGGCCTGCAACTTGTCGGCACGCTGAAGGTGAGTGGCACGGCGACTGACTACCGTTCCGTTGCCGCCTTCGTCGATCGGCTGTCTCTCGTCAAGGGACTGGCCGTCGTCGATCCTGCCAGCGTCACGGACGACGGAAAGCAGTTGACCTTCAACGTCTCGCTGTCACTGACGACCGATGCGCTCGGTGGCCTCTTCAAGGCCGTGACGCCGCCGGCGACGACCGAGCCCTCCGCTGCACCGACGGGAGGGCAGTGATCATGGAACGCACCCCCACAGAGAAGATGTGGTTGATCGGATCCGGTGTCGTCGCCTTCGTCCTCATCCTCGTGTCGTACTTCTTCCTGATCAGCCCGCAGCGCTCGCACACGAGCTCTGTGAACGACAGCATCGCATCCGCGCAGACGAACAACCTCGGGCTGCAGAGCCGCATCTCTGCGCTCAATGCCGAATACGCGAAGCTGACCTCGTACAAGGAGCAGTTGCACGTCGCTCAGCTCGCCCTGCCGAGCACGAGCGGGATGCCGGCGTTCCTGCGAACGCTGCAGGCACTGAGTAACCAGACCGGTACGACATTGACGAACCTCACGGCCGGCACTGCCACAGCCGTGACGCCACCGGTGAGTGCCACGACCGCCAGCACGGATTCCCCGTCGCCCGCGCCGTCGGCGTCGTCGACCAGCACGGTGGCTCCGTCGAGCGGCGTGTTCTCGATTCCGCTCACCGCCACGGTGTCCGGTTCGCGGGACCGGTTGAGCAAGTTCATCACCCAGCTGCAGTCGGTACAACCGAGAGCAGTGCTCATTACGGACATCACGCTCACCGCTCCGCAACCGAAGGCGACGACCACGCATGCCTTGGCAGGTGGAACGTCGAACCTGGAGCTGACGATGGAGGCGTTCGTCGCTCCGGTCGCCGCGGCCGCACCGGTTGCGGCCGATGGGGGCGTCGCCCCGTCCCCGTCCCCGTCCTCGACGAGCGCGCCGTGATGCGCCGGACCATCGTCGCGGCGCTGGCCGTGGCCGGCGTAGCGACGGCGGGTTGCTCGTCGTCGCATCCGGCGGCCACCGTGCCGAGCGCGCCGAACGCCGCACCGGCGCAGGGCGTGGTCACCACCGACGCTGCCGCGGCAAAGGCTGTCGCGGCGGCAAAGTGGTGGCAGAACGGATCCGGCTACTGCGGCATGCTCGAGCAGACGCTGAAGGCGGGCAAGTCGATCCTGCCGAACGCGTCGGCGAGCGATCCGACATTGCACGGCGTGACGACTGCGTTCATCAACGATCTCGAGCGTGTCGCGCCGGCGAATGTCGCGCCGTCATGGAAGGTCCTCGGTGACTTGATCATCAAGCTCGTGCAGGCGAACGGCGATCCGTCCGCCGTCAAGGGCGTCGACGTGGCCAAGGTCCAAGCCGCGGTCGCCGCCGTCAGCACCGATGCCAAGTCGCGGTGTGGAGTGAAACTCGCTCCCTCCGCGCACTGAAACGCGCGTCCCCCCGCGGATGCGTGCTACAGGTGTCAGCGGAGTGGCCGGCCGGGGGGCCTGGTCACTCCGCTGACATCGTTGTCTTTGCGGCTCAGCTCAGCCCGACCCGATTCCACTGCTTGATCAACAGGCCCGAAACGCCCTCATGGGGCACGTCGGGCCTGTTGATCAAGCAAGAGAGGGCCGACGGGGTCAGCCTTGTTGGTAGGGCGGCTGGGGCTGGGTCGGCTGGTAGCCGCCACCCTGCTGCTGGTTGCCCTGCTGGTTGCCCTGCTGCGGGTACCCCTGCTGACCCTGCGGCGGCAAGTTCTGTCCGCCGCCGTAGGCGTTGCGGGCACGGCGCTCGCCGTCCTGCTCGATCAGCCGGTTCAGCAGTTGCTGCTGCTCGGAGGAGTTCGGGACGTTCTTGAGCATCTCCTGGCCGTGCTCGCTCGCCGACTCGATCGTGAGCGTGCCGGCGCGCACCATGCGATCCCACAGCGTCTGCTCGAACCCGACGTCGCTGATGCGCTGCAGCGCGATGTCACGACCGGTCTGCTTGAGCAACCCACGGCGGATGAGCACGCGGTGCGTGGTGAACACGTAGTGCGAGGTGCGCCAGGTGATCAGCGGCCGGATGAACAGCCAGCACACCAGGATGAACCACACGACCGCGATGATGATGAGCACGACGTTGTGCGATGTGCCCTTGTCCGGCGCGAACGCGATACCGACGCCGGCTGCGGCGCACAACACCACGAATGCGATGAACCCGGGCGCAATGGTGATCCAGCTCGGATGCAGATGCTTGACCACCTGCTCGTCGTCGGCAAGCAGTTTCTCGGGATACGGCACCGTTTACCTCCTGGGGCCACGGACTGGCCGGTCTGGCATACGGTAGCGGCCCGCGACCGGCCTATCCAGCTACTCGGCCGGACGAAGATGCTCCACGTCGCCGGCGCCGACCACCTCGACCTGCCCGCCGACGTCGACCTGCAATCGTCCGTCGTGGTCGATCCCCCGCGCGGTGCCGGTCACCGCCGTACCTGCGGTGGTCGTTACGGTCACCTCGCGGCCGAGCGTTGCGCACGCCGCGCGATACGCCGAGGCCAACCCGCACGCCTCGGCGTCGCCGCCGACGTCGCTCCACTGCGCCGCCCTGGCATCGATCCGTGCCAGGATCGCGCCGAGTAGCTGAGTGCGATCGAGCTCTGTGGCGCCGCACAGTTCCAGCGACGTCGCCCCCGGGACGGGCAGCTCGTCCCGAGTGGTCGTGACGTTCAGGCCGACACCGATCACGACCGCCTCGCCGCTGGTCTGCGCGAGGATGCCGGCCAGCTTCTGCTCGGACGCGCGGTGCAGCAAATCGTTCGGCCACTTCAAGGCGACATCGACCGAGGTCACCTCGTCCACGGCGTCGTACAGAGCCACGCCGGCCATGAGTGGCAACCAGCCCCAGGTCGCGATCGGCGCGGACGGACGAAGCAGCACCGAGAAGGTGAGTCCGGCGCGTGCGGGCGATTCCCACGAGCGGTCGAGCCGTCCGCGTCCCGAGCGCTGGTGCTCGGCGACGAGCACGCTGCGATCGGGTGCATCGCTCTGGTGCATGAGATCGGCATTGGTCGACTCGGTCTCGTCCACCACGTCGACACGCGCCCACCGCTCGGCGAGGGCGCTCCGCAAGGCGTCCGAATCAAGAACCCCGCGCGTCACACGACCACGTTACTTCGCAAAGCGGCGAGATCGGTCACCTCGGAATCCGGGCGCGTCGCTACCGAACTAGGCTCGCAAACATGGCAGTCCAGCCCGACGATCCGAGCCTCGACCCACACACCACGGCCGGGAAACTCGCCGATCTGAGCCGTCGTTACGACGAGGCCGTGCACGCCGGATCGGAGCGCGCGGTAGAGAAGCAGCACGCGAAGGGCAAGAAGACCGCGCGCGAGCGCATCGAGGCGCTGCTCGACGAAGGCTCCTTCATGGAACTGGACGAACTGGCGCGCCACCGCTCGACGAACTTCGGCATGCAGAAGAACCGACCGTTCGGCGACGGCGTGGTCACCGGCTACGGGACGGTCGACGGCCGGCCGGTCTGCGTGTTCAGCCAGGACGTCACGGTGTTCGGCGGTGCGCTCGGCGAGGTCTACGGCGAGAAGATCGTCAAGGTGCTCGACTTCGCGATGAAGATGGGCTGCCCTGTCGTCGGGATCAACGAGGGCGGCGGCGCGCGCATCCAGGAAGGCGTCGTCAGCCTCGGCCTGTACGGCGACATCTTCAACCGCACGGTGCACGCGTCCGGCGTCATTCCGCAGATCTCACTGATCATGGGTGCCGCCGCCGGCGGTCACGTCTACTCTCCCGCGCTCACCGACTTCGTGGTGATGGTCGACCAGACCTCGCAGATGTTCATCACCGGTCCGGACGTCGTCCGCACCGTCACCGGCGAGGACGTCACGCTCTAGGAGCTCGGCGGCGCGCGCACGCACAACACGAAGAGCGGAAATGCGCACTACCTCGCCTCGGATGAGGACGACGCGATCAACTACGTCAAGACGCTGCTGTCGTACCTGCCCAGCAACAATCTCGACCCGCTCCCCGTGTACGACACGGCCGCGACGGACGAGGTCGACAGCGTTACCAGCGACGACGCGTTCCTCGACACGTTCATGCCCGACTCGGCGAACCAGCCGTACGACATGCACGAGGTCATCGAGCACCTGATCGACGACGGTGACTTCTTCGAGGTGCACGCGCTGTTCGCGCCGAACATCGTGGTGGGTTTCGGACGGATCGAGGGGCATCCGGTCGGCATCGTGGCGAATCAGCCGACGCAGTTCGCCGGCTGCCTCGACATCGACGCCTCCGAGAAGGCGGCGCGCTTCGTGCGCACCTGCGACGCGTTCAACGTTCCGATCCTCACGCTGGTCGACGTGCCCGGCTTCCTGCCCGGTGTCGACCAGGAGCACCAGGGCATCATCCGCCGCGGTGCGAATCTCATCTACGCCTACGCCGAGGCGACCGTCCCGAAGGTCACCGTGATCACGCGCAAGGCGTTCGGGGGCGCGTACGACGTGATGGGCTCGAAGCACCTCGGCGCCGACATCAATATCGCCTGGCCGACCGCGCAGATCGCGGTGATGGGCGCGCAGGGCGCGGCGAACATCCTGTACCGCAAGGAGATCGGCAAGGCCGACGACCCGGAAGCGGTGCGCGCCCGACTCGTCACCGAGTACGAAGACACCCTCGTCAATCCGTACGTCGCGGCCGAGCGCGGCTACATCGACTCGGTGATCATGCCGTCGGAAACCCGCTCGTACGTCGTCCGTGCGCTGCGGATGCTACGCAACAAGCGCGAGACGCGGCCGCCGAAAAAGCACGGGAACATTCCGTTATGAGCGAAGGGCCGGTGCTGCGCGTCGTCCGCGGTGAACCGACGGCCGAAGAACTCGCCGTCGTCACTGCAGTCGTGTCGGCTTCCGGCGGCGCGGCGGACGAGCCGGTGGCGCGTATTCGCGGCCGCTGGAACGACCCTGCGCACATGATGCGGCAACCGCTGCACCCCGGGCCGGGAGGCTGGCGCGCGGCGGTGCGTTAGCCGCGCACCGAGCCCGATCGTGCGCCCCATACGCGTGTCGACTTCGCGAAGCTCAGCCGGTAGCGAGCGCCGGGCGAAACGGTGAATCGCACCCGTCCGTGCCTGTCCGTGCGGCGCGTGGTCACCGTGCGCCAGTGGTGCCGGCCGCCACGTTCCAGCGCCACGCACACGCGCCCGTAGCCTCGCCAACCGAACTTCAGGTAACGCTCGGCCCGACCACCGATCGTGCCGTTCGACTCTCGCGTGTGCACGAATCGGGCGGCGCGCTTCACGGTCATCGACGTTTTGCGCCACCGGTAGTCGACCTGCCGATAGTCGTGCCCGTACACCTGCACGTTGCCGCCGGCCAGGCGGTAGTGGCCGGGCGCATCGATGTTGGCGTACAGCTTCACCTTCTGCACGGAGCCGAAGTGCCGCCAGCGCAATTGCTCGTCCGGCGCACCCGGACGGCGCAGCGTCGCCGTCGCGCCGTTGTCGGTGCGCTGGTGGTGACAGGTGGACGAACCGCGCAGCGCCGAGCGCACGACCACCGCGTTGCTACCCAACGCGACGTGCCCCGGCAACGATCCGTGCGCGACGCACGGAGCCGACGAGGCGCCCGCCGGCGCGGTTATCGGGACGATGACCGCTCCGGCGCCGAGAACAACGACGGTGGCGAGCCAACGGCATGCGGGCATGGCGAAACAGACCTTTCTGATCGGGATAGGGCGACGAGACCGTCGCTTGCGACATAGTGTCGGAGGTACTTCTACCCAGGTTAACGAGCGGCAGCTCGCGAAATCAGGCCGGAGCGACGGCGATCACCGAGACGGCCGTCACCCCGGTTCAGCGGTCCGGCAGGCCGCTGCGATCGCCACAGGGACAGTCGCCCTGCGCACCCGGCAAGCGCCCGAGCGTCGACACCAACAGTTCGCGCATCCGGGGCAGGTTCGCCGCGAACGCCGCGAGCACCTCGTCGTGCGTCACGCCCTCGCCGGCCTCGACGCCGGCGTCCAGGTCGGTCACGAGCGCGAGCGTCGTGTAACAAAGGCCGAGTTCACGGGCCA
>DASXJN010000099.1:0-19871 GCA_036497365.1 Jatrophihabitantaceae bacterium
ATCGACTACGGCCGAACTGTGTATCAGCCGCCGCAGGATCTGGTCGACTTCATCACCGCCCGCGACCACACCTGCCGCGGACCCGGCTGCAACCGCGACTCCCGAACCTGCGAACTCGACCATGTTCGCGACTGGGCCCACGGCGGGGCAACCAGCCACGACAACCTCGCCCCCGAATGCGGCCGACACCACCACCTCAAACACGACTGCGGCTGGAACGTCGAACGAGCACCCGATGGCACCTACCGCTGGGTCAGCCCGTCCGGCCAGACCTACGACAAACCCCCCGATCAGCTACCGAGAGACACCACCCTCGACACGCAACCCGACGATGACGATCCGCCACCGTTCTGAAGGTCAGGGAGTCGGGCCGGCGTGCGTCAAGACCTCGACGGTCATCGCAGCCAGGTATTCAATCGTTGCCGCGGTCTGCTCGTAGATCTCGTCAGACTGCCCGATCGGGTCGGCAACGTCGTACCTTGCCGCGTCCGCACCAGAATCCGGAATGGTCAGACCGGGCGGCTGGTCGCCGGCGCCGGCGCCGGCGCGCTGCGCGATGAACGCGGCCCACGTATGGATCTTCGCTGCGCTCCCGGGCATGGCGGCGGCAACAAGCGAGCGCTGGCTTCCGGTCATGCAGAAGACGACGGATGCATCTCGCACCAACTGTTCCGTGAGTTGCACTGGCCGACTCGTTGGCTCGAGACCGCGTCGCCGCAGGGCTCGGACTGCTTGCGGTGCCGTGGCGGTTTCGGCGCGCACTCCGGCGGACCCGATGGTCCACTCGAGGCCGCGGTCGTCAGCGAGACGCTGCAGAATCGCCTCGGCCATCGGCGAGCGGCAGGTATTGCCGCCACACACGATCAGCACGTACATGCGCGCGAAGCTACCTGGGCGCGGCGTGCGCATGCCCGGCGGTCTCGCTCTCGTCCGTCCGCTGCAGGTCGAGGTAGACCTCCGACACCGCGATCGGCCCGAACGGCCAGGCCCGATTGACCCGTGCCCAGCCGAGGAAGAACAGCAGGCCACCGCCGATCCACACCAACGAGAGCCAGATCGACTGCCACGTCGCGGACTTGTAGACATAGATCCAGCCCGCGAGCGCGAGCAGGCTTGGTATCGGGTAGAGCCATTGCCGGTACGGACGGTGCAGGTCGCGCTGGCGGCGTCGAAGGACGGTCAGCGCGAAGATCTGTGCGATCGACTGGACGAGCACGGCGACCGTCGTGAGCATGTTGATCACGGTCGTGAGGTTGAGCAACGACCCCAGCGCGGTGATCACACCCATGACGAGCAGGGCGACGTGCGGGAAGCGATGCTTCTCGTGCAGGCGTCCGAAGATGCCGAAGAAGACATGATCGCGCGCGGCGTTGAACGGCACCCGCGAACCGCCGAGCAAACCGGTGAGCACCGACGCGAACGCGGTGATCACGATCAGCGCCGTCACGATGTCCGCCGCGGTGTGACCCCATGCAGTGGTGACGGCGAGCGAGGCGACCGAATCGGAGTGCGCGACCTGCTGCCACGGCACGACGCCCACCACGCCGACGTTGAGGAACAGGTAGATCACCATGATCCCGATGATCGAGTAGATGATCGCGCGAGGCATGGTGCGCCCGGGTCGCTTCAGTTCGTCACCCATGTAGGCGACTGTGTTGTAACCGAGATAGTCGTAGACGGCAATGAGCAGGCCCGCGCCCAGCCCGGCGAAGAAACCGCCGTCCAGATGGAACGCGCCGGGCGGGTAGGTGAACGCGAGGTGCGCGCTGAAGTGCGACATGCATGCAGCGATCACGAAGACCACCGTCGCGAGCATGACCAGCCAAAGTCCGGTGGTGAGCACGCGGATCGACTCGATGCGACGGTAGAGCGCGATGACGACGAGCACCACGACCGCAAGGCCGATCAGATGGCTCTGCGCCCAGGTGAGGTTCGGGAAGTAGAAGCCGAGGTACTGGACGATCCCGATGACGCCCGTCGACATGATCAACGGAATGCTGATGACGGCGGTCCAGGCGAACAGGAACGGCATGAGCTTGCCTGTGCGGTACTGGAACGCCTCGCGGAGGTAGACGTACGTGCCGCCCGCGCCCGGCATCGCCGCGCCGAGTTCGGCCCAGACCAGCCCGTCGGTGATGGCGAGCAAGGCGCCGACGATCCATCCGAGAACGGCTTGTGGCCCACCCATCGTGCTGATCATGATCGGGATGGTGATGAACGGCCCGATGCCACACATCTGCGTCATGTTGATCGCCGTGGCAGGGAGCGGGCCGATCGATCGCTGGAACTCGCGCGCGTCCGAGGTCACGTTGGGCGTTCTACCCAGCGAGAGGGCCGGCATTTCGCACCCAAGAGCTAGATGTACTGCTCAGGGGCGGCACAGGCGGACCAAAGTACAAAGCGATCATGGCGCCACGGGCAAGTATCACGACCGGAATCCTCGCTGTGCTGTCGATCGGCCTGAGTGTGGCCGCCGCGACGCCGGCCCAGGCGGCTGCGCTGCCTGCCGTCCGGTTCGTCTCAGCGAGCGGTTCCCTACCAGCGGGCGGCGGCCGGGTGACCATCCAGGGGCACGGCTTCACCGGCGTCAAGCGGGTCCTCTTCGGCAGCAAGCGCGCCACGCACGTCACTCGGCTCTCGTCGAAGCAGCTCAAGGTCACCGTGCCGGCGCACCCGACCGGGACGGTTCGGGTCCGGGTGGTCACCAACGCCGGGAAGTCGCCCAAGAGCATCGTTTTCGTCTACACCCCGCCACCGGTCATCACCTCGATCAAGCCCGGCGTCGGCGAACCGGCGGGCAACGTGCACATCGAGCTGACCGGCAAACATTTTCGCACCGTCTCCTCGGGCACGATCGGCGCGACCGGCGTCGGTGTCGCCGTTGAATCCGACGCCAAAATATTGGTGACCGTTCCTCCCATGGCGGCCGGTTCGTACGACGTAGTTGTGACGAATCTGGCGGGCAGCTCGATTCCCAACGAGCACAGCCGCTACACCTACGCGGCATCCGAGCCGTGGCAGCTCGTCGATTCCGTCCCCGGCACCGCCGACGGCGATACGGAGTTCTTCGGGGCCGACTGCGAATCCGGCACGTGTTACGCGGTCGGCGACAAGACGGACGATCCCTCGGCGCGCGACAACGTGCCGTTGATCGACGTCGAGCAGGACAGCGGCGACTGGGCGCAAGCGACCGTGACGCCGCCGTCCGATCCCGGAGCGTTCAAAGACGCCGTGCTGCGTCGGGTTGCCTGCAGCGCGGCGAACACGTGCGTCGCGTTCGGAAGTGATGTCGACTGGTCGGGGCCGGCCCCGGTCGTGCAGCCGCTCGTCGCGGTCGGCTCGGGCCAGAGTTGGACGACTGTTCACCCGCCGATGCCGGCGGACTGGGAGGCTAAGAACCGCCAGCCGATCACTGACGCGGCGTGCTTCGAGGACAAGTGCGCGGTCGTCGGCTGGTTCCGGGTCGGGGTCGGCGCTTCGAAGCGACTGGTCATCGACACCTACGCGAACGGCGCGTGGGTCGAGCGCAGCCCGGCGCTGGTGCACGCCGCTGCCTACAACACCTTCGACAACCTCGCGGTGACCTGCGGATCGACAACCCAGTGTGTCGCGGTGGGGCGTAACGGTCGCAAGCAGCCGATTGCGATCGACATCCCGCTGACCGGCTCGGACAGGGCGACTGTGAAAAACCTGCCGGTGCAGCTCAGCGGTCCGCAGTTCAACGTCACGATGGACGGGGTTGCGTGCAGCTCGGCAGTGTCGTGCGTGGCCGTTGGCTACCGCTTCGAGCCGGCGGATGACTCGGAGGACGACAACGGCCCGCCGTACGCGTT
Source organism: Jatrophihabitantaceae bacterium (assembly GCA_036497365.1). Taxonomy (GTDB): domain Bacteria; phylum Actinomycetota; class Actinomycetes; order Mycobacteriales; family Jatrophihabitantaceae; genus RYN-133. Next base: position 3,834 of record DASXJN010000099.1, read on the forward strand.
CTTCGAGCGCTACAAAGACGGGACGTGGACCGACCACGAGTTCGCACCGCCCGCCTCGATCGCGTCGCACCATACGTCGCTCGTGCGGTGGGACTTCCCGTCGGTCGATTGCGTTACCGGCGGCACGTGTTACGCCGTTGGTGGACTCGAGACGACCTTCAAGTCGTCGCAGGGATCGCAGTGGAAGTACGCCGCCACGGTCACCCGGATCACCGATGCCGGTCAGCAGTCGGTCTTCGCCGCGGTGCCGGACCCATACGCGAACGAGTCGATACTGGGCTCGGTGTTCTGTGGCGATCAACCGACGTGCGTCGCGTTCGGTTACCAGGGCACGCCGTCGATCGACGGGGACGGGCCGCTTACCGACGTCACGCAGTTCACCGTTCACATCGGCAGCAAGGACCGGCCACGCGTGTACAGCGGTCCGACTTTCGACAGCCACCACAGCGACCCCGCAGCGGTGGCGTGTGCGACACCCGAGCACTGCATCGCGGTCGGTTCGCACAACGTTCCGGACGGCTCCGGAACGCGCTCGGTCGCATGGATCCAGGAGAGCTGATGCTTGTGCCTGCCCCGGGCCGGTGAAAGGATCGTACGCAGCATAAGTAAGGGTTCCTAACTACTGGAGGGGACGTGCTGCGTCGAACCGGAGCGCTGCTGACGGCTGCCGCCGTCACGATGCTGGGCCAGGCTGCGCTGGAGCGGACCGCAGGCGCCGCCGCTGCGCCGAAGGCACACCTGCGCGTCGACCAGGCCGGCTACCTGCCGCACGAATCGAAGTGGGCCGTGCTGATGACCTCGGCCGAGTCCGGCGGCGTGCGGTTCGACATCCGGCGCCACGGCTCGGTCGTACGGCACGGCACCGTCGGCACGACCGACCGCGGCTCGTGGAACGCCACGTACCGGCACACGTATGCGGTGCGCTTCTCGGAGCTGCACAAGAGCGGCCGGTACACGCTCGTCGTGCACAGCACACCGACCGTGCGCGAGCCGATCAGAGTGCGCTCGATGTCGTCGCTCTACCGCACCGTGCTCGGCGACGGGGTGAACTTCTACCAGGTACAGCGCGACGGCAAGGATGTCATTCCCGGTGCGTTGCACCGCAAGCCGTCGCACCTGCACGACGCACATGCCGACGTCTACAAGACCCCGCACTTCAACCCGAACACGGACGAGATCACCGACCCGAAACTGACGAAGATCGGCGGCCCGGTGAACGTCTCGGGCGGATGGTTCGACGCGGGCGATTTCCTCAAGTTCACGCACACCGCGGCGTTCGGCGACGACATCCTGCTGTCCGCGCAGCGCGAACTCGGCAAGCACGCGCCGGCGAGCCTGAAGGCCGAGGCGCACTACGGGCTGCGCTGGCTCGAGAAGATGTGGCGGCCGAAGACCAAGACGCTCTACGTGCAGGTCGGCACCGGCAACGGCACGTCGAACGGCAAGTGGTTCGGCGACCACGACCTGTTCCGCCTGCCTCAGAAGGACGACAAGAACACCGACCCGAAGCTGAAGTACGCCACCAGCCATCGTCCCGTGTTCGAGGCGGCCAAGCCGGGCACGCCGATCAGCCCGAATCTCGCCGGTCGGGTCGCGGCGGCGTTCGCGCTCGCCGCGCAGGTCGATCCCAAGAAGCAGGCTGCGGACGAGTACCACCAGGCCGTCTCGATCCTGAAGCTCGCCGACACCGCGTCGCCGCCCAACCCGTTGACGACCGCGCTGCCCAACGACTTCTACCCGGAGGACACCTGGCGCGACGACATGGAACTCGGCACCGCCGAGGCCGCGCTGGCCGCCGAACGTCTGCATCACTCGCCGGCGCACTGGTTGCGTCAATCGGCGCACTGGGCGAAGGGCTACTTCCAGCACGAGCGCGGTGACACGTTCAATCTCTACGACGACAGTGCGCTGGCGCACGCCGATCTCGTCACCGCGATCCGCAAGCACCCGATCAGCGATCTCGCCGTCGGGAAGAAGCAGCTGATCGGCGACCTCGCGCGGCAGTTGCGTGGCGCGGCCAAGCATGCCGATCACGACCAGTTCGGCGCCTCCGGCAATGTGGACGAGTTCGACGTCGACGCGCACACGTTCGGCGTGATCGCGATGGCCGGCTGGTACCACCGGCTCACCGGCAGGTCGACGTTCGACGACCTCGCGTCCCTCGAGCGCGACTGGCTGTTCGGCACCAACGCGTGGGGTGTGAGCTTCATGGTCGGCGTCGGGCAGACCTTCCCGCACTGCATGCAGCACCAGGTCGCCAACTTGAGCGGATCGCTCGACGGGTCGAAGCCGATCGCGACCGGCGCGGTGGTCAACGGCCCCAACAGCAAGGGCCTGTTTCAGGGCGGGCTCGGCGGATTCCAGGACGGCATGCGGCACTGCTCGGTGAAGAGCTTCAAGCCGTTCGACGGGCAGGGCAGCCGCTACCTCGACGACGTGCGCTCCTGGCAGACGGACGAGCCGGCGCTGGACATGACCGGGGCGGCGATCGCGGCTGCCGCGGCGCAGCTCAGCCGCTGAAGCGCGAGAGCTAGGCTCCCGTCATGCAGGTACAGCTTCGCCACAACCCGTCCTTCACCGTCGCGCGGTGCGTGCTCGCCGGCGGCGAGCCGCTGCGCGTCGAGGCCGGCGCGATGATCGCGCACAGCGCAGGCGTCGTGCTCGAGTCCAAGGCCCACGGCGGGGTCATGGCCGGCCTCAAGCGCAGCATGCTCGGCGGCGGTTCGTTCTTCGTCACCACGTACACCGCGCCCGCGCAGGGTGGCTGGGTCGACGTCGCGGGTGTGTTGCCCGGTGACACCGTGTCGATCGATGTCACGCCGGATCGTCCGTTCTTCTTGCGGCGCGGCAGCTGGATCGCCAATTCCCACGGCGTCGAGGTCGACACCCAGTGGGGCGGCATGGCGAACTTGTTCGGCGGCGAGGGCGGCTTCGGCTTCCGGGCCAGCGGCCAGGGCGAGGCGCTGGTGAGCATCTACGGCGCGGTCGACGTCATGGATCTCGAGCCCAACGACGTGGTCACCATCGACACCGGACACGTCGTCGCGTACGACCTCGGGGTGCGGTTCCAGATGCGGCGTGCCGCGCAGGGCCGTTCGATCCAGTCGATGAAGTCGGGCGAGGGTTGGGTGTTCGACTTCTACGGGCCCGGTCGGGTGCTGCTGCAGTCGCGCAACCCGGAGGCGTTCGCGCAGTGGGTCGCCGAGACGAGTCCCGGCGAGCAGCCACGCGAAGGCATCGGCGGACTCGGCGGGCTGTTGAACCGCTGATTCGAAGCGCGTCAGACGGTGGTCTCGAGTTCCCAGGCGTCCACCAGGCCGCTGATCTCGAGGATCCGCATCACTCGGCGCGACGGGTCACGCAGCACCAGACCGCCACCACCGTCAGCCGCGTCGTGCCCGAGTTCGACCAGCGCGCCGATGCCGGTCGAGTCGATGAAGCTCACGTCGTCCAGATCGAGCACGAGCCGCGACGGCGACGAGGCGAGCGCCTCGTGACCGGCCTCGAGCAACCGAACCCTGGTCTGCAGGTCGATGGCGCCGGAAACGGCAAGCAGGGCCCGACCGGCATCGTCCGTGCTCGTCTCGATCGCGATGTTCATGAGCGACAGCCTACGTACCGTGCTCAGCCGGACCGCTCTCAGCCGAGTCTGATCCCGGCCAGCTGGGTGCCCTGGGCGACCAGGCGGCCGCCAACGTCCCAGACGAAGCAGACCTCGTCCACCCGTTGCGCGTCGATCACCTGCGCCTTGTGCAGGATCTGCACCGGGCCGGGCTCGGGCAGTGCGCGCACGTAACCGGTGAGTTCAAGCGTCGGCACCCAGCCGGTCGCCTCGACCTCGAAGGTCGCCGGCGGGAACGCGTCGATCGCATAAAGCAGCGCGACCGGGTCGAACGGCTCGCCGCCCGGCAGTTCGAGCCAGCCCCGCAACACGCCGCGGCCGCTCGGCGTGCCACGGGCGAAGCCGGTGTCGGCCGGGTCGAGCCGCAGGTCCACTTGATTCATGATCGGCACGGACATGCCGGTGGGCGTCACCGGCGGCACACGAAAGCTCTGCTCGCGCGGAGCGATGTCTGCCTGGTCGAGGCCGGCCGTCCAGTACGGCTTCGCGTCGGCGTCGAGCGTGCTGGTGGTGACGAGCGCTTCGACGCAGACCTGCTCGTCCTGCCACATCCGCGAGCGCGACTGGGTCGCGGTGCGTCCTGCGCGCAGGACGTCGACGGTGATCTCGACCGGTCCGGTGTCGGGCGGGCGCAGGTAGTGCGCACTCGCCGCGATCACATGGGGATGCCCGCCGGCGACGACGGCTCCGCGCCCGAGCATCGCGAGCAGGTACCCGCCGTTGGGTCTGCCGGCGATCGTCCAGTCGGAGCTCACCTCCGCGGCGAACCTGCCCGGTCCGGCGGGGACGATCGCTGATACGGCCGAGAACATGCCCTAGATCCAACACGATCCCTGCCTCGGCGTCGGTAGCGTGGGTGCCATGACCGAATCACCTGACGAGGAGCGCGTCGAGAGCCGCGGTCAACACCTGCTCCCTGAGGAAGAGCGAGCGGGCAGCGAGGATCCGGAACTGCAGGCCGAGGTGATCCTCGGGGATTCGGACGAGCGCACCGAACATCCTGAAGAGACCAAGGAACGCTCGACCCAGACACCGGACTGAGGTGAGCCGCAGTACGGTCGGCCTGCGCTCCGAGCGCGGGCCCATCCTCCTCGCGTTGATGCTCGCGACGGCGCTCGTCGCGATCGACTCGACGATCATCGCGACGGCGGTGCCGTCCATCGTCAGCAACATCGGTGGATTTGCCGAGTTCCCGTGGCTGTTCTCGATCTATCTGCTCGCCCAGGCGGTGACAGTCCCCGTCTACGGCAAGCTGGCCGATCTGTTCGGACGCAAGCCGGTGATGCTGTTCGGCATCAGCCTTTTCCTGCTCGGCTCGATCATGGCCGGGGCGGCGTGGAACATCGGCCTACTCATCGCGTTCCGCGCCGTGCAAGGGCTGGGTGCCGGTGCGATCCAGCCGATGGCGATCACGATCGTGGGCGACCTGTACTCGCTCGAGGAGCGTGCGAAGGTGCAGGGCTACGTCGCGAGCGTGTGGGGCATGTCGGCTGTCATCGGGCCGACGCTCGGCGGCGTCTTCAGCGAGTACGCCAGCTGGCGGTGGATCTTCTTCATCAACATCCCGCTCTGCTTGCTCGCCGGCTTCATGATCGTCACCAAGTTCCACGAACGGGTGGTCCGTTCGCACCCGACCATCGACTATCGCGGCGCGTGCCTGCTGACCGGCGGTCTCACGTTGGTGATCCTGGGTGTCCTCGAGGGCGGACAGGCGTGGTCGTGGGACTCAGCGCAGAGCGTGGTGATCCTCGGTGTCGGCGCGCTGTTCCTCGGCGTCTTCCTGCTCGTCGAGCGCCGGGCGCCCGAACCGGTGCTGCCGCTGTGGGTGTGGCGACGCCGACTGCTCGTGACGACCAGTTTGGTGTCGGCCGCTGTCGGCGCGATCGTCCTCGGGTTGAGCTCGTACATCCCGACCTACGTGCAGGACTCGCTCGGCACCGGTCCGCTCGTAGCCGGGTTCGCCCTCGCGACGCTGACGGTCGGCTGGCCGCTGTCGGCATCGCAGTCCGGCCGGCTGTACCTGCGGGTCGGGTTCCGCATCACTTCGTTGATCGGCGCCGCGCTGGTCGTCGCCGGAGCGCTACTGCTGTTGGTTCTGGACGCGTCGTCGAACGTCTACCAGGTCGGCGGAATGTGCTTCGTGATCGGGCTGGGCATGGGGCTGTCGGCCACGCCGACCCTGATCGCCGCGCAGTCGACCGTCGAATGGCATCAGCGTGGTGTCGTGACGGGCAACAATCTGTTCAGCCGATCGCTGGGCAGTGCGCTGGGAGTCGCCGTCTTCGGTGCGATCGCGAACGCGGTGATCGGCGACGCGACCGCCCTGCAGACCGGGCATGTCGGTGCCGTGGCGCTCGCGCATGCGGTGCACGACGTCTTCATCGCCGTCGTCGTGCTCGCGGCCGTGATCGCCTTGCTCGTCTTGCTTATGCCGCCCGACCGGCACCGAGCCGATACGGTGCCGACAGCCGAGGTTTCGGACGCGGATCAGTCGCCGCAGCGCACCTCGACCGGGACGGGCCGTCGACCGAACGAGACGGACGGAGCCGCCTGGAGCAGCACGGACAGCGCCAGCACCGCGACGCCGACGCCGTAGACGTAGGTCGTGTCGACCAGGCCGAAGTGCGTAGCGGCGAATCCGGCGATCACGGCCGGGACCGAGAACGCGAGGTACCCGACCACGTAGACACCGGCGAAGAACTCGCCCCGCTCGTCCGGCTTGGGCATCGCGGCCATCGTGCGCAGCGAACCGCTCATTGACGCGCCCAGGCCGAGGCCGCCGATCGCCGAACCGGTGACGAACGTGGCGAGCGACGAGTCGTGCACGCCGAGCAACGTGACCGCAGTGCCGGCGATCAGTGCCGCCGCGCCGAGGTTGGTCGCCCGGCCCGGAGCAACGTCACGCAGCGCGAAACCGGAGACGGTGCCGGCCAGGCACACCGCGACGACGAGCAGCCCGGACTCGAAGCGGTTGATCACGCCGAAGCGCAACGCGGCGACCGACACGAGCAGTGAAAGGGTCAGCCCCATCTGCGCCCAGGGCGCGAACAGCGCAGGCGCGGCGCGCAGGAACCGGCCCCGTATCCGCGGTGCGATGCGCATGCGTGGCATCAGCGAGGCGAGCGCGCCGTCACGTGCGGCTTCGGACTCCGGAGCGAATACGAGCAGGGCGAGCAGCACGGCCAGCGCTGCGGCGACGAACAGGTAGACAGTGAGCGTCGGGTTCGGCGCCCATTCGGCGAAGACACCGGCGATCAGGGCGCCCGCGCCGAGGCCGATGCTCGGGATGAGCGCGTTGAGCAGCGTGGCCAGGCGCACCTTGCCGACCGGGGCGAGGTCGAGGATGCCCGCGCTGAGCGTGCCGATGAGGGCGCCGGCGGCAAGACCTTGCAACACGCGGGCGACGTAGAGCCAGGCGACGTCACGCGCGCCGGCGAAGACGATCATCGCGATGCCGAGCAGGCCGAGACCGGCCAGCAGCACCGGTCGGCGTCCGACGAAGTCGGACAGGCCACCGACGGTGAGCAACGACGTGAGCAACGCGATCGCGTACACGCCGAAGATGACGGTGAGCGTCGAAGTGGGGAAGTGCCACTTGGCCTGGTACACGACGTAGAGCGGCGACGGCGTGCTGGCCGAGATCATCAGCATCAAGTAGGCGGCGACGATCACCCAGAACGTCGCGGTGCGGGACAGCAGCGAAGACCGGCGCATCATGCGCTCCCAACCATTGAGTCGAACAGGACGAAGAAGTCGTCGAGGGCACGCGCGGACTTGTCGACCTTGGCGCGCAGGACCGCGCCCTCCCACGCGTCGATCAGCAACCGGCCGAGAATCTCCGGGTCTTGCGTCCCACCGGCCTCGCCGCGCTTGCGCGCGTCGCGGATGAACTCAGCGGCGCAGTTGCTGCGGAAGTCGAGGCTCGCCTTCACCTCGGTACGGACGTCCGGGTTCAGGTCGGCGAGCTCGGCGCCCATGTTCCCGATCAGGCACCCGCGCGTGTAGTCCCGCTCGGCGAACGCGACGCGCAGTGCCTCGAACCGGTGGCGCAGCCGGACCAGCGGCGGCAGGTCGTCGTCCTCGCTCGTCCGCCAGACCGAGCGCACCTGGTACTGGTGCAGCGCTTCGATGACGAGCGCGTCCTTGCTGGCGAAGTGGTTGTAGAACGAGCCCTTGGGCACTCCGGCGGAGCGGGTGATGTCCTCCACCGAGCAGTTGTGGAAGCCCCGGCTGTGGAATTGCTCCAGGGCCGATTCGACCAGGTGATTGCGGACGCTCGGGCGCGGCATCGTTCCAATATGACCGGTCGTCTTAGTTTTGGCAAGCTGGTGTGGGGTGACTCGCGCCACGGGCGAAAGCGATCACCTTTTCCTCTTGGATGACCGGTTTTCCGGGGTGAACCGGGCATTGCCGAGGAAACGTGGTGCGGGTGACGCTGCGGAGAGGCGGCCCGACGATCAGCTCAGGTGCCGGCGCAGCAGGGTCAGGTCGGCCTCGCTCAACCGATCACCGGACGTGTTGGCCTGGTGCCAGTGCGGGTACCGCAGCGGCTGCGCGCTCACCTCGTCGAGCTGGTCGATCTCGTCCTCGGTGAGGGTCAGGGACGCGCTGGCCAGGTTGTCGCTGAGCTGCTCCTCGGTGCGCGCACCGACGATCACCGACGTGACACCCGGCTTGGCGATCAGCCAGGCGAGGGCCACCTGTGCGGCCGAGACTTCGTGCGCCTCGCCGATCGAGACGAGCTTCTCGATCGTGTCGTACAGCTTGTCCTCGTCGTAGATCGGCGGCTCGCTCCAGTCGCCCACGTGCCGGCTGCCCTCCGGCGCGTCGACACCGCGCCGGTACTTGCCTGACAGCAGACCGCCGGCGATCGGGCTCCACACCAGAATGCCCACACCCTGGTCGACCGACAGCGGCACGAGTTCGTCCTCGGCGTCACGCGCCTGCAGCGAGTAGTAGATCTGCTGGCTGACGAACCGCTCGTAGTCGTGGTGGTCGGCGACGCCGAGCGCCTTCATCAGTTGCCAGCCCGCATAGTTGGACGCGCCGACGTAGCGCACCTTGCCCGACTGCACCAGCGTGTCGAGCGCGCCGAGCGTCTCGTCGAGCGGTGTGTGGCCGTCCCACTCGTGTACCTGGTACAGGTCGATCCAGTCGGTGCCCAGCCGGCGCAAGCTGGCCTCGGCGCCGCGGATGATGTGATGCCGCGACAGCCCGGCGTCGTTCGGACCGTCACCCATCGCCATGCGCACCTTGGTCGCGACCAGCCAGTCGTCGCGGTCCTTGCCGAGAGCCTCACCGAGGATCTGCTCGGCGAGCCCGGTCGAGTACACGTCGGCGGTGTCGACCAGGTTGACACCCGCGTCGCGGGCCAGTTCCAACTGTCGCCGTGCCCCGTCCACCTGGATCTTGCCGACGGCCTCGGCGAATCCGGTGCCGCCGAAACCCATCGTCCCGAGTGTGATCGTCGAGACGCGAAGCCCCGACCTGCCCAGCTGCCGATACTCCATCTCCTCACCCTAGGACCGGGACTGTCGGTGCCGACGGGCAGCATGGGGCAGGTGACCGAGTTGCGCGAGACCGCCCAGCAGCACCTCGTCCGGCTGGCCGGGCCGGCCGCCGTGCTGCGGGACGATCAGTGGACGGCGATCGACGCGCTGGTCGCGCAGCACCGCAAGGTCGTCGTGGTGCAACGCACCGGCTGGGGCAAGTCGGCGGTCTACTGGATCGCCGCCGGCCTGCGCCGTGGCCAGGGATCGGGCCCGGCGCTGGTCATCTCGCCGCTGCTCGCCCTGATGCGCGACCAGGTCGCCGCCGCCGTCCGGTCCGGATTGCGTGCGGTCACGTTGAACAGCGCGAACATCGACGACTGGTCGACGATCGAGGCACAGATCGCCGCGGACGAGGTCGACGTGCTGCTGATCTCGCCGGAACGGCTCAACTCGGCGGGCTTTCGCTCACGGGTGCTGCCAGATCTCGCGCCCCGCATCGGCTTACTGGTCGTGGACGAAGCGCACTGCGTGTCGGACTGGGGCTCGGACTTCCGGCCCGACTACCGCCGCATCCGCGACGTGCTGGCCGGATTGCCGCCGGGCACACCGGTGCTCGCCACCACGGCCACCGCGAACGACCGGGTCAGCGCCGACGTGGCTGCGCAACTCGGCACCGACACGCTCACCCTGCGCGGTTCTCTCGACCGCGAGAGCCTCGCCCTGTCGGTCGCGCCGACCGACGACCTCGCCGGCGCATACGCGTGGATCGCCGACGCGCTCGGCGGCGCACTGCCGGGGTCGGGCTTGATCTACACGCTCACCGTCGCCGAGACGACCCGCCTGGCATCGTTCCTCGCCGATCGCGGCCACGCCGTCGCCGCGTATTCGTCGGCCACCCCGCCGGACGAGCGCGCCCTCATCGAGAAGCGCCTGCTCGCCCACGAACTGCAGGCAGTGGTCGCGACGTCGTCGCTCGGCATGGGCCTCGACCACCCGACCCTCGGCTTCGTCGTCAACCTCGGCGCACCGCCGTCGCCCATCGCGTACTACCAACAGGTCGGCCGCGCCGGCCGTGCACTCGACGTCGCACAGGCCGTGCTTCTGCCGACGACCGCCGAGACGAAGATCTGGGCGTTCTTCGACAGCACCGCGTTTCCGACCGAAGACCGCGTGTATCGCGTCCTCGAACTGCTCGCCGACGCACCGATGTCGCTGCCGCGCCTCGAAGCCGACTCCGGGCTTCGTCGCACCCGGCTCGAGACGCTGCTCAAGGTCCTCGATGTCGACGGCGCGGTGCAACGCGCCGACGGCGGCTGGGTCGCGACCGGCACGGCCTGGACGTACGACGCCCAGCGCTACGCCGCGATCGCCGCAGCGCGCAAGCGTGAGCAAGCGGCGATGTTGCGCTACGAGGAATCTACGAGTTGCCTGATGCGGCAACTGCGCACCGAACTGGACGATCCGCCGGATGCCGACTGCGGTCGATGCGCGGTGTGCACCGGCCGGCTTCCGCTCGACAAGCCGTCACCCGACACCGTGCGCGCCGCGCTGGCACATCTGCGGTCGCAGACAGTAGAGATCGAGCCGCGCAAGATGTGGCCGTCCGGCGCTCCGCGCCGCGGCAAGATCGCCGAGTCGGCCCGCGCCGAACCCGGACGCGCGCTGGCGCTCGCGGAGGATCCTGCCTGGCTCGACGCAGTCTCCGCGGCGTTGGCTCGTGACGAACCGGTAACCGACGACGTATTCGACGGCCTCGTCGAGGTACTCAAGCGATGGGGCTGGCCGGCCGGGCGGCCGTCCTGGGTCACGTGGGTGCCGTCCCGCACGCATCAGAGGTTGCTCGCTGACCTCGCCGGCCGGCTCGCCGGGCTCGGCCGGATGAGCGTCGCGTCACCGCTGCGCGCGGATGGCCCCGGGTTCCAGCGCGACGCGAGCACGAACGTCGAGTCGGCGCGTGGTGCGCTGACGCGATTGTCGATCGACGGAGACGTCTCGAATGGCCCGGTGCTGCTCCTCGACGACACGACGCGCAGTGGATTCACGCTCACCGTCGCCGCGGCGTTGTTGCGCGAGGCCGGCGCGGGCCCGGTGTACCCGCTGGTGCTGCACAAGACGTTCTGAGGCAACCTTTCGAGACGGTCTCCGCCCGCCACCTAGGCTGGACTTGTCGGTGATTCGGGTCGGGTAGGTGGGCACATGTCCTTCGTGGAACGGCTCGACCGTTACCAGCGCGACCATCCGCGGGCGGGCCTGCCGATCGCTGTGCTCTACAAGTTCTTCGACGACCAGGGAAACTATCTCGCTGCCCTGATCACGTATTACGCGATCGTCTCGCTGTTTCCCCTGCTGCTGTTGCTGTCGACGATCCTCAACTTCGCGCTCGAGGGCGATCCGAAGCTGCAACTCGACGTGCTGAATTCGGCACTCGGCCAGTTTCCGGTCATCGGCGCCGAACTCACCGACCCGAAGGGAGTGAGCGGCAGCGGCGCGGCGCTTGCCATCGGCATCCTCGGCACCCTGTACGGCGGGCTCGGCGTAGCGCAGGCCGGCCAGAACGCGATGAACGTGATCTGGCGCGTGCCGCGCAATCAGCGGCCTAATCCGTTGAAGGCGCGGTTGCGCAGCGTGCTGCTCCTGCTCGTGGTCGGACTGGCGATCATCGGCACAACGATCCTGTCGGCGCTGTCGAGCACCGCGGAAGGCTTCGGCACTCGGTTGGGTACCGGGCTGCAGATCCTCTTGGTGATTGTTTCGATGACGGCGAATGCCCTGGTGTTCACGCTCGGTCTGAAGATTGCGACCGCACGTGAGATCAGCTGGCGATGTACGTTGCCGGGCGCTGTTGCGGCGGCGGTCATCTGGCAGGTCTTGCAACTGTTCGGTGCGACCTACGTCAAGCATGTCGTGACGAACGCGAGCGCCGTCAACTCGGTCTTCGCCTTCGTACTCGGGTTGATCGCCTGGATCTACCTCGGCGCGCTGATCGTGGTGCTCGCCGTCGAGTTCAACGCGGTCCGCGAGCTGAAGCTGTACCCGCGAGCGCTGCTTACTCCGTTCACCGACGATGTGACCCTCACACCGGCCGACGAGGCCGCCTACGCCGACCAGGCGCGTGCGCAACGCGCGAAGGGATTCGAAGAGATCGACGTGACCTTCGATCCACCCCCCGCAGAGTGACTTGTCGTCAGCTGCCGTCCCGACTCGTGTCGATCTTCAGATACGAGTACCTGCCCGAGTACCCGTCATGCGCTGTGAGCGCCGCGCACCCGGCACGCAGGTTCTCGCAGTCGACATGCGCGCCGTTCGCGCGGTGGATGTCGAGACGCGAGGGGTAGTAGAAGGAGAAGGCGTTGCCGTCGCCATTCGGGTCAACGGCCGCTTCGGTCTTGTCGTGCCGCCACCGGGTGCTCAGCAGGCGGTGGTCGGCGGACGGATCGTGCTTCAGGTACTTGTCGAACCACGCCGTCGTGTACCAGTCGGTCAGGTCGGCGCCGCGCAGTGAAGCGCCGAAGGCAGCGTTCGGGATGTAGGAGAAGTCCAGGTGCGACCCGCCGCGAATGATGATCTCGCCGGTGTCGACGCCGGCCTTCGTGTACTCCAGCGACGCGGTCGACTTGGCCATCGGATCAGGCTCGCTGGTGTTCGGCGTGGGTGGCAGGCCGTAGTCGGCCGAGATGCCGAGCCCGGGACGACGGATCGGCACGGTCGTCCGGTCGGCGGGATCGGCCGGGCAGTCCGCCTCACCGAGGCTGCGGCCCTGCTGCCCGGGGACCGACCCGGCGTCCGGACCCGGACCGCCGAGGTTGTCCCACGCCACGACCGCCTTCACGCGCTTGTCCCACTGCGCGATGTACGAGACGCCGGCCGCGCCGTACGAGTGTCCGGCCAGGCCGATCTCGGATCGCTCGATGCGCCTCCAGTACGGGTTGTAGGCAGTGTCGAGGCCGGCCTTGACCCGAGACTTCTGCTTGGCTGCGTGGCTCGTGCCGGTCGAACAACTCGGCACCGGACGGTAGGGATGCCGAGGTGTCGACAGGAAGAAGTCGAGGGCGTCCTCGGTGCCGTCGTAGAACGGGCGGCCGTCGGTCTGGGCCGGCACGCCTTCCTGTGCGTCCGCGCCTTCGCCCAACGTGTCGCTCTGCCCCTGGCCCTGCGGGTCGAAGGTCAGCACCACATAACCGGCCTTCGCGAGTGTCTGCGCGGCGAACCAGTACAGCTGCTCATCGGCCTGCACCGAGCCGTCGGTGATGACGATGCCCGCACGCTTGGCCGGCCCGGACCTCGTCGCCCACACGTGGCCGGACAACGTCGCACCGTCCCGTGCCGTGAAGAGCACCGGCTTGACCAACCCGTAGTGCTTGGGACGCCAGTCATAGAGCCGGACATCGCCGGCGCACCCGTTCTGCAGTGACCAGCACAGGTTGTTGGTGAAGAACCGGCCGGGATCGCTGGCCTGGAGCGCCACTGCGGCGGCTGCGTTCTGGGTGCCGACCTGGGCGAGTAGCGCCTGGTAGGCGGGAGTGTCGTACTCGGCCTGGCGTTGCAACGTGATCGAGAAGTTCTGCGCCTCGACGGCGGGGTCGAAGCTCGCAGCTCCGGCCGGCGCCGCGGACACGAGCGCAGCGAAGAGCACAGTGGCGAGCGCGAGCAGACGCATCGGGTTCGGATCCTCTCCTGGCCGGACTTCGATCGTCAGGGAGGTTCCGGAATCGCGCAAATCGGGCATCGACCGCGAGGGACAATGGAAGCCGCATCCGCCAGATCAGTCGATGATGGAGGTCGCTCGGTGCCGTCAACCCCCCTGCCGCAGAAAGTGCTCGAGTTTCTCGCTCGACCCAACCCCGCCGTGATGGCAACCGTCGCCAAGGACGGTGCACCCGTGAGTGTGGCGACGTGGTACCTGCTCGAAGACGACGGGACGATCCTGCTCGGGCTCGACGCCAAGCGGGCCCGGCTGAATCACCTGAAGCGCGATCCGCGCGTATCGCTCACCGCGCTCGCCGACGACTGGTACACCCACGTGAGCGTGCGCGGTCGCGTGAAGTCCATCGAGGACGACGAAGGCCTGCGCGACATCGACCGGCTTGCCACCCATTACACCGGCCAGGCGTACCGCAACCGCGAGCGGCCGCGGGTCAGCGTGCACGTCGAGATCGAGAGTTGGCACGGCTGGCAGGGCGGCTCGCCGCTGGACGCCGACGCGCTCTAGCCGGCTTCGAAACGACTCGGGCCCGGCCGCCGGTGCGGCCGAGCCCGAGCTGTCAATCGTGAGGTGTCAGCGCAGGTCGAACCGATCGAGTTCCATGACCTTGCTCCACGCCCGGGCGAAGTCGCTCGCGAACCGCGCCTGGTCCTGTGCGTAGACCTCGGCAATCGCGCGAAGCTGCGAGTTCGAGCCGAACACCAGATCGGCGGTGGTGGCCGTCCACTTCACGTCGTCCGAGTCGCGTCCGCGGCCTTCGATGACGTTCGCGTCCGCAGTCGACGTCTTCCACGTCGTGCTCATGTCGAGCAGGTTCGTGAAGAAGTCATTCGTCAGCACGCCGGGCCGGTCAGTGAACACGCCGTGCTTCGTGCCGCCGGCGTTCGCGCCGAGCGCGCGCATACCGCCGATGAGTGCCGTCATCTCCGGCGCCGACAGGTCGAGCAAGTAGGACTTCTCGACGAGCAGCGTCTCGGGCGACAGCTTGCTTCCCGACTGGAGATAGTTGCGGAATCCGTCGGCCTTGGGTTCGAGAACAGTGAACGAGTCCGTATCGGTCGACTCCTGGGTCGCGTCGGTACGACCAGGTGTGAACGCAACCGTGACGTCCTGTCCGGCGTCCTTGGCCGCCTTCTCGACCGCGGCGCACCCGCCGAGCACGATCAGGTCGGCGAGGGAGACCTGCTTGCCGCCGGAGGAGTTGAAGTCCGACGCGATCTGCTCGAGCTTCTCGAGCGCCGAGGCGAGCTCCGTCGGGTCGTTGGCCGCCCAGCCCTTCTGCGGCTCGAGCCTGATGCGTGCGCCGTTGGCACCACCACGCTTGTCCGTGGCGCGGAAGCTCGACGCCGAGGCCCACGCGGTGAGCACCAGTTGCTGGATGCTCAGACCTGAGTCGAGCAGCTTCGCCTTCAGATCGGCGATCTCGGCGTCGCCGATCGACTCACCCTCGAGCGCCGGCACCGGGTCCTGCCAGAGCTGCGGCTCCGCGATCCACGGGCCGAGATAGCGCGAGAGCGGACCCATGTCGCGGTGCAACAACTTGTACCAGGCCTTCGCGAAGGCCAGCCCGAACTCGTCCGGGTTGTCCAGGTAGCGCTTCGAGATCGGCCCGTAGATCGGGTCGACGCGCAGCGCGAGGTCAGTGGTCAGCATCGTTGGCTTGCGCTTGTCGTCCGGGTCGGCCGGTCCCGGGACGTCCGCCTCGGCGTCCTTGGCCGTCCACTGCCACGCGCCGGCCGGGCTCTTGGTCAGCTCCCACTCGTAGTTGAACAAGTTCTGCAGGAAGCGGCTCGACCACTGCGTGGGCGTCTGCGACCAGGTGACCTCGAGGCCGCTCGTGATCGCGTCCGCACCCTTGCCGGTGCCGTACGTGTTGAGCCAGCCGAGGCCCTGTTGCTCGAGGGGCGCAGCCTCGGGTTCGGGGCCGACGTAGTCCCCGGAACCGGCTCCGTGTGTCTTGCCGAAGGTGTGGCCGCCGGCGATGAGGGCCACGGTCTCTTCGTCGTTCATCGCCATCCGCGCAAAGGTCTCGCGGATGTCGTGTGCGGCCTTGAGCGGATCCGGCTCGCCGTTCGGGCCTTCCGGGTTGACATAGATCAGACCCATTTGGACAGCACCGAGGTGGCCGGACAGGTCCCGGTCACCGCTGTAGCGCTCGTCGCCGAGCCAGCTGTCCTCCGGTCCCCAGAAGATCTCCTCGGGCTGCCAGATGTCGGGACGAC
>DASXJN010000100.1:0-11539 GCA_036497365.1 Jatrophihabitantaceae bacterium
ATCGCCAGCTCTATGACGTCGTCGCAGGCACGGAAGACGGTGGCGATGATCAACGGCAGCGGCTGCGTGCGCACGTGCTGCGCGACTTCCGCCGCAGCGGGGTCGACCGCGACGACGCGGTTCGCGCTCGCGTGCGTGAGATCGCCGATCGGCTCACCGTCGTGGGTCAGGACTTCGGGCGTGCGATCCGCGACGACGTCCGCTCGATCAAGATCCGGCCCGAACAGCTCGACGGGCTCCCGGACGACTTCGTCGCCGCGCATCAACCCGGTGCCGACGGCCTGGTGACCATCACCACCGACTATCCCGATGTCATGCCGTTCCGGACCTTCGCCCGCGACAAGCAGGCGCGACACGACATCCACGCCGAGTTCCTCAACCGCGCGTGGCCGCAGAATGATGCCGTACTGACCGAGATGCTCGACCTACGCGCCGAGCTCGCAACACTGCTGGGCTATGCCAGCTGGCCCGACTACGACGTCGAGGCCAAGATGGTCGGCACCGGCGACGCGATCATCGAATTCATCGACAAGATCACCGCAGCGTCCGACATCGCAGCCCATCGCGACTACGACATGCTGCTCGACCGGGTTCGGCGCGACGACCCGGCCGCCACGTCGGTGCCGCGCGCCGACCTTGTGTTCTACGAGGAGCAGATCCGCCGCGAGGACTTCGACGTCGATGCGACCGAGCTACGCCGCTACTTCGAGTTCGACCGCGTGCGCACCGGATTGCTCGACGCCACGGCACGGCTGTTCGGACTGCGCTACGACCAGCGCGACGATGTCGCGGCCTGGCACGAGGACGTCAGTGTGTACGACGTGTATCTGGCCGACGAACTGCTCGGCCGGATCTATCTCGACCTGCATCCGCGGGAAGGCAAGTTCAAGCACGCCGCGCAGTTCGATCTGACGCTGGGCGTGACCGGCCGGCAACTGCCCGAAGGCGTGCTCGCCTGTAACTTCTCGCGCGGCTTGATGCAGCACCGCGAGGTCGTCACCTTCTTCCACGAGTTCGGTCACCTCGTGCACCACGTACTCGCCGGACGGCAGCGGTATGCGCGGTTCTCGGGCGTCGCCACCGAGTGGGACTTCGTCGAGGCACCGTCGCAGATGCTCGAGGAATGGGCGTGGGATGCCGACGTCCTGCGCACGTTTGCGGTCAACGCGGACGGCGAGCCCGTTCCGCGTGAGCTGGTCGAGCGCATGCAGGCGGCCGAACAGTTCGGCAAGGGCACCTTCGTCCGCTCGCAGATCTTCTACTCCGCGCTGTCGTATCTACTGCACCGCGACCGGCCGCGTGATCTGACCGCGGCAGTGCGCGAGATCCAGGCGGCCTACGATCTGTTCGACTACATCGACGGCACGCACTTCCACACGTCGTTCGGCCACCTCGCGGGATACACCTCGGGCTACTACACGTACATGTGGAGCAAGGTGATCGCCAAGGACCTGTTCTCGGCGTTCGACCCGCAACAGCTGTTCGACACCACCGTCGCGGCGCGTTACCGCGACACGGTGCTCGCGCCGGGCGGCCTGGCCGATGCGGCCGACCTCGTCACTGCCTTCCTCGGCAGGCCGTACTCGTTCGACGCTTTCCAGCGCTGGCTCGACCAGGATCGCGCGCGCGCCGACGCCTAATCGAAGCGCAACATCGTGCGGTCGAGCACCGGACGGTAGCCGAGCGCCTGGTAGATCCGATTGGACGTCGGGTTGCTCAGGTCCGTGAACAGGCACGGTGTCGCGCCGTCGTCCAGGATGTCCTGCGTCGCTGCGGCGGTCGCGGCCGAACCGTACCCGTGCCCGCGGAACGGAACGGGCGTGAAGACCGGGCCGATGCGCGCCGCGCCGCTCACCGCCGGATGCCGCACGGCGAACGAACGCGGCTCGCCGCGGTCGTCGAGCCACAACCACGCGCGCGAACGGACGACGCCGCGTTCGACCATCTTGCGCGCGTCGAACCCGGGAGGCAGCCGGCCGAACGCCTCGATGGCGAAGGCGGTGTACCACTCCGCGAGAAAGCCTGCGTCGGAGGTTTCAGCCAGCCGGGCGCTGCCGGGCACGTCGATCGGCGTGTCGAGTTCGTCCAGCTGGAACAGCCGTTCGTCCATCCGCGAGGTGACCGAGCAGTGCAGGGCGGCGGCGATGTATTCGACCGTGTCGGTAGGCCCGGCGACGGCAGCCGGGGGCGGATCGAGGTCGGCGAGCGCGGCGGCCACCTCGTCGAGCCGGTCGAGCGGCCACCCGCACGTGAATGTCACCGCGGTGTAAGGCTGTGACCGCGCCACGAGCAGGCCCGGATCGTGGTCCGGTTGCGCGGCCCAGCCGGCGGCGTCGTCCTGGCCGGCACCGAACGCGATCGCGCCGAACACGGTGTTGCGCACCGGGTCGGCCGCGACCACCGCGTGCGCCAGCTGCTGCAGCGCCGTGGTGTCGGTGGTGATGGCCAGCGTCATGGCGCGAATGGTCGTCCGCAGCGCGCGCCAAGGCAACGGATATCCCGCGGGGGGCCGTCCATAGAATTGGTCCCGTGACCGATACCGCCGCCTCGCGCCCCGACCTCCCGACGCACTACGCGCCGGCTGAGGTAGAGGGCCCGCTGTACGAGCGGTGGGAGGAACGGGGTTACTTCACCGCGGATCCGAAGAGCGACAAGCCGCCCTATTCCATCGTCATCCCGCCGCCGAACGTGACCGGCAGCCTCCACCTCGGCCATGCGTTGCAGCACTCGATGATGGACGCGCTGACCCGTCGCGCCCGCATGCGCGGCTTCGACGTGCTGTGGCTGCCCGGCATGGACCACGCGAGCATCGCGGTGCACGCCCTCGTCGAGCGCTACCTGGTCGAGGCCGAGGGCAAGGGCCGCTTCGACTACTCGCGCGACGACTTCGTCAGCAGGGCGTGGGAGTGGAAGGAACGCTACGGCGGGCAGATCCTCGGCCAGATGCGCCGCCTCGGCGACGGCGTGGACTGGACCCGCGAGCGGTTCACCATGGACGAAGGTCTTTCGCGCGCCGTGCAGACGATCTTCAAGAGCCTCTACGACAACGACCTGATCTATCGCGCCGAACGGATCATCAACTGGTGTCCGCGTGATCTGACCGCGCTCAGCGACGCCGAGGTGGATCACTCGGAGGAACCCGGCGAACTCGTGTCGATCCGGTACGGCGACGGCGCCAAGTCGGTCGTCGTGGCGACCACGCGTGCCGAGACGATGCTCGGTGACACGGCCGTCGCGGTGCACCCTGACGACGACCGCTACAAACATCTCATCGGTTCCGAGGTGATGTTGCCGCTGACCAACCGCACCATCCCGGTGATCGCCGACGAACACGTCGACCCGTCCTTCGGCACCGGCGCGGTGAAGGTGACTCCTGCGCACGACCCGAACGACTTCGAGATCGGCCGCCGGCACAACCTGCCGATGCCGACGGTCATGGACGAACGCGCCGTCATCACGGCACCGGGGCCGTTCCAGGGTCTCGACCGTCTCGAAGCGCGATTCGCGATCGTCGCCGCGCTGCGCGAAGAGGGTCGCATCGTCGCCGAGAAGCGGCCGTACATGCACTCGGTCGGGCACTGCTCGCGCTGCGACACCACGATCGAGCCGCGCCTCTCGCTGCAATGGTGGGTGCGAGTCGAAACCCTCGCCCGGGCCGCCGGCGACGCGGTGCGCGACGGGCGCATGTCCTTCGAGCCCGAGAGCATGACGCCGCGTTACTTCCAGTGGGTGGACGGCCTACGCGACTGGTGCATCAGCCGTCAGCTGTGGTGGGGGCACCGCATTCCGGTCTGGTACTCACCGGACGGTGACGAGGTGTGCGTCGGCCCGGACGACGAACCGCCCGCCGGCTGGACGCAGGACGAGGACGTGCTCGACACCTGGTTCTCGTCCGCACTGTGGCCCTTCTCGACGCTGGGCTGGCCGGACGACACGACCGAGCTGCAGCGTTACTACCCGACCACTGTGCTCGTCACGGGGTACGACATCTTGTTCTTCTGGGTCGTTCGGATGATGCTGTTCGGCCTGTATGCAATGGACGATGTGCCGTTCAAGACGGTGTTGCTGACCGGGCTCGTGCGTGACAGTTCGGGCAAGAAGATGTCGAAGTCCAAAGGCAATGTCGTCGATCCGTTGCTGTGGATGGACTCGTACGGCGCGGACGCGGTGCGCATGTCGTTACTGCTGGGCGCGAATCCCGGCGCCGACCAGGCGATCAACGAGGAGTGGGTCGTCGGTGCGCGCAACTTCTGCACCAAGTTGTGGAACGCGACGCGGTTCGCGTTGATCAGCGGTGCGACCGTGCAGGGCGAGCGGCCTTCCGATGTCACCGGTGCCGACGCGTGGATCCTGTCGCGCTTGCAGGCCGTCGTGACCGAGGTCGACGCACTCTACGAGCGGTACGAGTTCGCGAAGATCGGCGACCTGCTCTACCACTTCGCCTGGGATGATGTGTGCGACTGGTACATCGAACTCGCGAAACTCTCCTTGTCCGGTACGACCGCCGACACCACGCGGCGGGTGCTCGGCGAGGTGCTGGACACGCTGCTGCGGCTGCTGCATCCGTTCGTGCCGTTCGTGACCGAGGCTCTGTGGACCTCGCTCACCGGCGGCGAGTCGGTCGTGATCGCCGACTGGCCGACAGCCGACGTCGCCCGCGCCGACGCCGCTGCCGAAACGGCGATCAAGGCGTTGCAGACGGTGGTCACCGAGGTGCGCCAGTTCCGCTCCGCGCAGGGCGTCAAACCGTCACAACGCGTGCCCGCGCGGTTGACCGGAGGCGACGTCGACGAGCCCGCGGTGCGTGCCCTACTGCGCCTCGATGAGCCCGGTACCGGGTTCAGCGCCACGGCGTCCCTCACGACCGCCGTCGGTGTCCGCGTGGACTTCGACCTGTCCGGGGCGATCGACATCGATGCGGAACGCGCGCGGCTGACGAAGGCCCTGGCCGCGGCGCAGAAGGAGCGTGACGTCAACACCGGCAAGCTGCTCAATGACAACTTCGTCAGCAAGGCGCCCGAAGCGGCGATCGCCAAGGTGCGCGATCGATTGGCTGCTGCCGAGGCCGACATCGACCGCGTCGAAGGCGCGCTCGACGCGCTGACCCGACTGGAGTCTTCGTCCGGTGCCTGAGACCGAACGCGACCGGTACGTCGCGCTACTGCGCAAGGTCGAGGCCGAGGTCACCACTCGCTGGGGCGAGGGTCGGATGCATCCGACCCGGGAGCGCATCGAAGCCCTGCTCGACCTGCTCGGGTCGCCGCAACGCAACTACCGATCGATCCATCTCACCGGCACGAACGGCAAGACCACGACAGCCCGGATGATCGACGAACTGCTGCGCGGCTTCGGCGTGCGCACCGGACGGTTCACCAGCCCGCATCTGACGAACATCACCGAGCGGATCGTGGTCGACGGCGAACCTGTCGACCCGCGCACGTTCGTCGAGGGATACCGCGAACTCGCGCCGTATCTCGAACTCGTCGACGGGCAGTTCGACATCAAGGTCAGCTTCTTCGAGGCGATGGTCGCGCTCGCCTACTCGATCTTCGCCGACACACCGATCGACGTCGCGGTCGTTGAGGTCGGACTCGGCGGCGAATGGGATGCGACCAACACCATCGACGCCGAGGTCGCCGTCGTCACGCCGATCGGGCTCGACCACATGCAGTACCTCGGGTCGAGCGTCGATGTGATCGCCAAGGAGAAGGCCGGCATCATCAAGGCGAACGCGTCGGCCATCCTGGCCGCGCAACCGCCGGAAGCGGCCGAGCAGTTGCTCCTTCGGGCCGCCGAGGTCGGCGCCCACGTGGCCCGCGAGGGACTCGAATTCGGTGTGCTGCAACGCGATGTCGCCGTCGGCGGGCAGGTGCTCACGCTGCAGGGTCTCGGCGGTGTCTACGACCAGGTCTTCCTGCCGCTGCACGGCGCGCACCAGGCCGAGAACGCGGTGTGCGCGCTGGCCGCGGTCGAGGCCCTCTTCGGCGCGGGCGCCGAGACCGGACCGATCAACATCGACACGGTGCGTGCCGCGTTCGCCGCCGTCCGCTCGCCCGGGCGCCTCGAAGCGGTGCGTTCTGCTCCGACGATCCTCGTCGACGCCGCGCACAACCCGGCCGGCATGGCCGCCACCGTGGCCGCGGTCGGCGAGGCGTTCGACTTCCGCCGGCTGATCGGCGTGGTCGCCACCCTGACCGACAAGGACGTCCGCGGCATGCTCGAAGTCCTCGAGCCGCTGGCGGACGAGATCGTGGTCACCCAGAACAGCTCGATCCGCGCGCTGGGCGTGGACGCGCTCGCCGCGGCAGCGGTCGAGGTGTTCGGCTCCGACCGGGTGACCGTCGAGGCTCGGCTCGACGACGCGATCGAGACGGCCGTTCGGTTGGCCGAGGAGACCGGCGACGACATCATCTCCGGCACCGGTGTTCTCGTGACCGGCTCGGTGGTGACCGCCGGTGAGGCACGCACGCTGCTCGGCGCTTCCGGGTGACGACCGGTGACGAACCTCGTGACAGCCTCGTGACGACACCTCCGCCGGATCAGGGCGTCGACGACGACATTCGAGCCGAACGCGCCCGGCGCGCCGACCGTGCCACCCGTGGTGCGCTCGCGGCGCTGCTCGGGCTCGAGGCAGTCGTGACCCTGCTCGTCCCGCGCGCGCTGGCCTTCAGCGACGGTGGGCTCGGCGTGACCCGGACCGTCCTGTTGATCGTGCTGGCCGTCGTGATGGTCGCCGCGGCGGGCCTGCAGCGGCGGCCCTGGGGCATCGGGGTCGGGTCGGTGCTTCAGGTGGTCTTCCTGCTCACCGGGATCTGGCTCCTGACGATGCTGGTCGTCGGCGCGATCTTCGCCGCGATCTGGGTCCGGGTGCTGTTCCTGCGGCGCGACCTCGTCGGCACGCCCGGTGGATGGCGGATGCTGGCGTCTTGAGTCGATTTCGGCTCCTATCGGCCGGTTTGGTCGCGACTGTGCCGTCTTCGGGCGGCTTGACTGGCACTTGAGGCAGAACCTCGCCAACCTTGTTCGGCGCATAGCCCGCGTTCTGAGTTTCGGACAGCACAGTTGATCTGGGTGTTGCGGCCGGTCCTGCGGGGGGAGCCGGCCGCCACCCGCCTTACACAGCAAGGACGTCATCGGCCGGAGGCAGACACCACATGGGCATCGCCAGCAGCATTTTGATTGCTGACGACGATGAGGACATCCGGGCGCTCGTCTCCACGATCCTGACCAAGGCCGGCTTCCGTGCCGAAGCCGTCGCAGGGGGCGTCCCGGCCCTCGCAGTCGGCCGTCGGGACGGCGCCGAGGTGTATGTCCTCGACGTGCGGATGCCTGACCTGTCCGGCCTCGAGGTCTGCCGCCAACTGAAAGCCAGCGCCGAGACCGCGGATCGTCCGATCCTGCTCATCTCTGCGGAGTCCTCGAGCGACGACGTCGCTGCCGGGTTCGCGGCCGGATGCGACGACTACCTGCCGAAACCGTTCAGCCCGCGAGAGCTCGTCCACCGGGTGGACCAGCTGCTCGCACGCTCGGCGTGAACCTGCGCAATGAGCTATCTGCACATCTGCTCGCTCCAAATGAACACTTCCAGCACGAACCGTTCGAGCACGCCGGTGCCGAACCTTGGATTCCATCCCGGCGCGGAGCAACCGCGGCGAGAGGACTGTCATCGGGTCATGTGGGTGGGACGCGACCGAGGTGACGCGGTGCCGATGCGGGGGATCGGCACCTGACACTCGCCTCATCCGCCGCCGCGCGCGTCGCGGTGCGGGTGAGCAGGACCTGATGGTCCCGCTCGTCGGACCAGGGCACCGACGAGCGGGGCCGTCAGCTCGTCAGCGTGGCAGGACGACGGTGGCGGTCGTGCCGCCGCCCGCCGTCTCGGACAACCGCAACGAACCGCCGTGCGCCACGGCGATCCGGGCGACGACGGCCAGCCCCAGTCCGGCACCGGGGACGTCGCGACGGAGCCGGACCAACGGCCGGACGACCTCATCTCGGCTCTCGGCCGGGATCCCCGGTCCGTGGTCGACCACGCGCAGCACCAGGCTCTCGGCGACCTGCTCGGTCGTGACCGAGATGCGTGCCCGGTCGTTGCCGCGGTAGTTGATCGCGTTGCTCAGCAGATTTCGCAGCAGTGCACGCAGCGCGTTCGGGTCGGCGGTGACGTCGGGGCCGGACCAGCTGACGTCCGCGACGTCGGCCAGCCCGCCGAGATCGGCCAGCGCCTCGGGGACGACGGTGTCGAGTGCGTTCGGCACCGGCGTGTGCGTCGCGCCGACGCGGGCGAAGGCGAGCAGGTCGTCGATCATCGCGAGCATCCGCTGCGCGGCCGACGCGCAGCGGCCGACGTAGCCGTTGGCGCTCGCATCGTTGGCGATGACCTCCATGTCGCCGAGCAGCTCGGTGAAGCCGAGGATCGCCGTGATCGGCGCCTTGAGGTCGTGACTGATCTGGCCGGCGAAGGAGGCGAGCCGGTCCTGTGAGCGCAGCAGCTCGTCGTTGCGCGCCTCGAGCTGGGCGCTACGTAGGCGCAGCTCGAGCACATCCACGACGCGGCGGGTGAGCAACCGGACGGCGCGGATCTGGGCCTCGTCGGGATCGCGGGGCACGGTGTCGAACAGGCACAGCGTGCCGATCGCGTGCCCGTCGGGTGAGCGCAGGATGCACGAGCAGTAGAACCGGATCTCGGCCAGCCGGCCGTCCACCCAGGGCGAGGACGCGAACCGCGGATCGGCGCTCGCATCGCGGACCACCACGTCGTGGCCGGCGGCCAGCGTGGTCTGGCACATCGACTCCTCGCGCCGGCACGGCCGCGGGTCGGCGCCCCAGGCAGCCACCTGGTGCTGGAATCGGTCATCGAAGAGGTTGATCACCGCGCTGGGCACGTCGATGACGGTCGCGGCCAGCTCGCACACCGAGGTCAGCTCGGCGATGGTCGGATCGTCCGGGCCGGCACCGATGACGTCGTAGGCGGCCAGGGCGGCGAGACGGGCACTTTCAGGTCGGCGGTCAGTCCCCATCCGACGCCACACCGGAACCGAGGCGATAGCCGACGCCGCGCACCGTCCGGATGTACCGGCCGTTGCGCGGATCGTCACCCAGCTTGCGCCGCAGGTTGCCCATGTGCACTTCGACGAGGTGGCCGTCGCCGGCCCATTCGGTGCCCCACACCGTGCGCAGCAGCGTCTCGCGGGGCCAGACCCGGCGCGGACCGCTGAGCAGAGTGGCCAGCAGATCGAACTCGATCCGGGTCAGCGGCAGCTCGGCACCCTCGAGATGCGCGAGGCGCCCCTCGAGGTCGACCTCGAGCTCGCCGAGTCGCATGATCTCGGGACTCTCGCCGCCCGCTGCGTCCGAGTCGGCGGCCGCGGCGGCGCGCCGGCGCGGACGGCGCATCATCGCCGCCACCCGGGCGCGCAGCTCGCGCGGGCTGAACGGCTTGGTCAGGTAGTCATCGGCGCCGGTCTCGAGCCCGACGAGGCGGTCGATCTCGTCCGGACGAGCCGTCAGCATGATGACGTAGGCCTCGCTGGACTCGCGCAGGCGCCGGCAGACCTCGATGCCATCCAGATCGGGCAGATTGAGGTCCAGGGTGACCAGGTCGGGGTCCTTCTCGCGGACCGCGCGCAGCCCGTCGGAGCCGGCTGAGCAGTCGGTTACCGAGAACCCGCTCTGTTGCAACAGTTCGACGAGCAGCGCGCGAACATCCGGGTCGTCTTCGATAACGACGGCGTCGCGATCGTGCTCAGTCACGTTCGCGAGGTTAGCGAGGTTGGCGGCCTCCGGTACAGCGGGACACGAGAATCCGCGACTCAGCGTCGGCAAAAGACCGGTTCGATGCGCTTTGTCCGGCCATATGAAGGCCGGCTCCACTTTTCCTCAAGACGGTTCGGTGAACCTTCAATCTCTTCTTAGTGTTAGTTACGCGTGAGTATAGGAATCGGCTCCATTCTTTCTTTACTGGCACTTCACGCAGCGTGAAGGCCTCGAAAGACTTCAAACCAGACACCCAAACCTCGGGAGCTCGAAATGTCCGCAGTCCTCTCCACCCGCGCGAAGCTGCTCGCGTCCGCCGCTCTGCTCGCTGCCGCAGCGGGCGCCGCGGGCCTCGGCACGTTCGGTTCGTTCACCTCGACCACCTCGGCCAGCGAGTCGGTGTCCTCCGGCAGCGTCCAGATCGGTGTCGGCACGGCCGGCACCGCCGCCAACCGCCTCACCGTTGCCGCCACCGGCATCGTCCCGGGCGACACCATCCAGCGTGCGGTCACCCTGTCGAACTCCGGTGACCAGAACCTGTCCGCGATCACCCTCACCACGAACGCGACGACCAGCTCGGTGCTCGACACGGACGCCAACAACGGCCTCCAGGTCAAGATCGAGAAGTGCTCGAACGCGTGGACCGAGGCCGGCACGTCGCCCGCGTACACCTATACCTGTTCCGGCACCAAGACCACCGTGCTCGCCTCGCAGCAGATCATCGGCTCGAACCTGGCGCTCGCCGGCCTCTCGGCCCTGACCGCCACCAGCTCGGACAACCTGGTCGTCACCGTGTCGCTGCCGACCTCGGCCGACAACACCTTCCAGAGCAAGGCCTCGGTCGTGAACTTCGCCTTCACCGGCACGCAGCGCACCGCGACCAACAAGTAACCAGCACGAGGACCCCGCGGCACCACCCCGCACCATCTGATGCACCCCGGTTTCACCAGCCCCCCGTATAGCCGGGTGGCCCGTCGGGACACCGACGGGCCACCCGGCGTCAGATGCCAAATCTTTCGACGCTGCCGCAGGAGAGCCGAATGACCGCCATCGCCGAGCGCCCCACCAAGGGTCGCCACCGCGTCGCGGCACCGGCTCCTGCGGCTTCGGTCGTTCCAGCCGCGACCCGGTCGCTCGCTCGTCGGAGCGCGGGCCGGCTGATCGCCATGGTCGCCACACTCGCCCTGCTCGTCGCCGCGTTCTGCCTGGCCGGCATGACGATCGGCCCGCGCGTGTTCCACTACCGCACCGCGACGATGCTCACCGGCAGCATGGTCCCGACGATCAACCCGGGCGACGTCATCGTCGACACCCAGGAGCCGAGCGCCAGCCTGCGGGTCGGCCAGATCATCACCTACCACATCCCCGTCGACGACCACCACGTCGAGAGCCACCGGGTCACCTGGGTGCACGTCACCAAGACCGGCGCCGTTCTGTTCCGCACGAAGGGCGACGCCAACAACGGCCCCGACCCGTGGACGGCCCGCTCGGCCCCGAACACCGACGTCTGGATCGTGCACCACGTGCTGCGCAGCATCGGTGCGACCATCCGCTTCCTGCGCCAGCCGCTCGTCCAGCTCACGCTGACCCGCATCCTGCCGGGCCTGCTCGTGCTCTACGTCCTCATCTCGATCTGGCGGCGCCCGTCCTCGCGCCGCGACGACACCGACTCCGTCCCCACCGAGTCCGAGGCGGGCTGACCCTGCCGTGCGTACCGCCCTGGTCACCGTGCTCGCGTTGCTGTTCGCCGCCATTCCGGCGACGGCCAACGCGACGTTCACGC
>DASXJN010000101.1:0-17435 GCA_036497365.1 Jatrophihabitantaceae bacterium
CGTAGTCGCCGCGGTACTCCGAACCGTCGGCGAGAACTGCGCCGAACGGCCCGACCGACGCGGCGACCCATCCCGACCCGTGCTCGTCGCGCGCGCGTGCGGCCAACTCGACGCTGCGTCGCATGAGGGCCGCCGGGTCGGAGCCGACGGCGGCCAGGCCGTCGAAGGACGCCTGATAGCTGGCCGTCGTCGCGACTTCGGCGCCGGCGGCGAAGTACGCGGCGTGCGCCGCGCGGATCGCGTCCGGATCGTCGGCCAACAGGCGTGCCGACCAGAGCACCGAAGAGAGGTCGTGTCCCTGCGCCTCCAGCTCAGTGGCCAACCCGCCGTCCAGGACGACCACGCGGTCGGCGACGGCGTCGGCGAGGGAACTCACCGGTCCAGTGTGCTCGCGCGTCTCACCTGCGCAGGTCTGCCGGTCGCACTGCGCGACATCCGGCCGCACCGACTCCCTACAGTCACCTGCGTGCTCACTGTTCTGAAGGCGGTCCGCGACCGGGCCCGCGCCGCGTTGCCGGACGAGGTCTGGGGTTGGCTGCAGGCCACCGCGGACGCTGCCGACGTCGACGCCGACACAGTGGCGTGGGAGCAGCTCGCGATACGGTCGCACGTGCTGCGCGACGTGGACGGAGCCGATCCCTCGGTGACACTGCTCGGGCACCCGTTCGCGTCACCGGTGCTGGCCGCTCCGATCGGCTATCAGCGCTTCGTCCACTCCGACGGCGAGGCCGCGACCGCTCAGGCGATTGCCGGCCACGGGGTGCCGTTCATCGTGTCGACCCGCAGCGCGACCCGATTCGCGGACGTCGGCGCGATCTGTCCGGACTGGTGGCTGCAGGTTTACGTGTTCCGTGACCGTGGTCTGACCGCGGAGCTCGTCGGTCGAGCGGTCGCCGCCGGCGCGACGGCGCTCGTCCTCACCGGTGACACGCCCTTCCTCGGCAGCCAGACCGAGGCCGGCCGCGGCCTAGACACCCGGTCCGTGCATCGCACGAACCTCGACAATCTCGAGGTGATCGATGGCGCCACCGACCAGGACCCGACGATCGACCTCGACGCGATCGGCTGGCTGCATGACATCAGTGGCCTGCCGGTGTTGGTGAAAGGCGTGCTGCGCGGCGACGACGCGGCCGACTGCGTCGCGGCCGGCGCCGCCGGCGTGGTCGTTTCGAATCACGGACGACGGCAAGCTGCACGTGTGGTCAGCACCGCGGCCGCACTGCCCGAGGTCGTCGCACGCGTCGCCGATTCGGTCGACGTGCTCGTCGACGGCGGGATCCGCGACGGCACCGCCGTCCTCGCCGCGCTCGCGCTCGGCGCTCGCGCGGTGCTCATCGGGCGGCCGGTGATGTGGGGCCTCGCCGCCGGCGGCAGCGACGGTGTCGCTTCGGTGCTCAGCGCGGTGCACGACGACTTCGTCCGACAACTCGGCCTCGTCGGTGCCCGCAACGTCGAGGAGCTGTCACCTGATCTGATCAGTCGTTGCGAGCCGCCTCCGGGCCGGTGATCCGGTCGAGCACCGGCAGCGTGCTCGCCACCAGCGCAAGCGAGGCGACGATGCCCGCGGCGACGGCCAGGTAGTAACCGAGCGTTGGCGGCTGCAGGGTCTCGCCCAGTTGCGAGCGGAGGAACAGGTACGCGGCCGCGAAGCCCGCCGCCGTTGCCGCAAGTGCGCTCAGCAGGAGCGGTACCGCAGTCTCGAACGCGATGACGCGACGCAGCACCGCCAGCGGTGCGCCGGTCAGTCGGAGCAGCCCGAACGGGCGACGGCGATCGTTGAGCCCGGCGACGATGCTTACGGCGAGGGTGCAGCCCGCAATCGGCAGGCTGGTCAGGATCACGACGTCGGCCAGCCGTTGGTAGCCCTTGGACCGCTGGGTGTCGGCCGAGAGGGCCTGATCTTCCGCGATGGTCGTCGGCGCGAACTCGACAACCACACCAACCGCGTTCTCGAGCACGGTGCGCGCACGTTCGATGGCCGTGGTGCTGCCGTCGGTCGCGACAACGACCGTCGCGATCGGCAGCGCGTCAACTTCGGCGGCCGACCTGGCCGAGGCAGGCCACAACGTCGCGGGATTGGCTTCCCAGCCGTCCCGGTAGCCGGCCCTGACCACGGCCGACTGCGCACCGGGCGGACAGTGCCCGACCCGGGGCACCGTGGCCAGTTCGGCACAGGTGACGAACCCTTGTGGACCGGCCTGGTCGGGTCGTGCGAAGCCCGGTCCCGCGTGGATCTCGACGATCCCCTCGACGCCGGGCGTCCGACCCAGCGCCTGTCGTGCCCGGGCGGGGAGCGCCTCGATCGGCGCCGACCGGCTCCGCGGGCCGTACGACGTCAGGTCGGCGACCAGTGTCGAGGTGGCGGCGACGCTCGAGCTGCCATCGCTCACGCGATAGCTGTCGAAGGTCGTGATGATCCCGAACGCGATGCTGGCAACGAACAGGCTCAGCACCAGACCACTCACGGCACGGAACGCGGCGTGCGGATTGTCCGCGAGCCGCCGCGCCGCGATCAACGAAGCCGGTCGGCGCGCACGGCGCACCAACGCTCGCGAACCGATCATGGTGAGCCACGGACCAGCGACTACGAGGCCGATCATCGTGAGCAGCACACCGGTCAGGTATGCGGCGATCTGGCCGTCGATCGTCGGCGGTCGGCCGATGACGACGAACATGACTAGTTCGCCGAGCCCGAGCAGCAGCGGGATCAGCCGCCACGGCTTCGGCGAGGTCGGCGTCACCCGGCGGCTCACACCCAGCGGCGAGACGACCACCCGGCGCAGCGCCACTCGTGCGGCGATCGCCGCCGCGATCGGTACGCCGACGGCGACGGCAAGGATGTCGGTGATCGACAGCGAGAGATCACCGGGGAAGAACTTCGAGCCCGTGAACGGCACGTCCACGAGCAAGGGCCGGGTGAGCAGGAAGAGCGCGAATCCGGCTGCCACGCCGAGCGCGGTTGCCAGAGTGGACTCGACGCTGGAAATGATCGCGACCTGTCGTGGCGTGGCGCCGACGAGCCGCATCGCCGCGAAGCGCTGGTTTCGGCGCGCTGCCGAGAGGCGGGTCGCCGTGCCGATGAAGATCAGAATCGGGAACAGGATCGCGGCCGTCACCACGGACAGGATGAGGTCGATGCTGTTGTTGTTGTATCCGATCGCGTAGCACGCCCCGTTGCACTGGTCGGGCGGCGTAGTACTGATGCGGCTGATGCGCACCGCACGATCCGTGGACGAGAGCGCGCTCGCAGAGCGGCCGACCACGACCACGAGTGTGCTCGGCGAGGGCAGGCCCGCAGCGCCGATCGTGCCGATCATCCGTCCGGGATAGCGGTCTGCGAGCTGACTGCGCGGCGCGGAGCGGATCAGCTCGGCCAAGGCCGGCGAGGCGTAGTACTCCTCCGGTCGCGGCAGTTCCGACAACCCGGGCGGCACCGGCGAGGACGGTCCGGTCGCGGCGATGTCGACGCGGCCGATCTGCTGGCCGTCGTACTCGTCGGCTGTGAGCAGCCACCATTCCGGGTCGACGTTCGTCACTGCGTGGCGTGCTGCCGCACCCGCAGTGCCCGTCTCGAGCCACGCGTACCGGTTGTTCTGCGCGTGGACCGCGTGGATGCCGCCCAGCGCGGTCAGCAGAAGTGCGACGCCGATCATCACGGCGGCTGCGATGACGATGAGTCGTGCGAGCGCCTCGCGACCGCCGCGAAGCGTCAACCGCAAAGCGAATGCGATCACGTCACGCGCTCGCAGGCGTCAGCACTGTGACGGCGCCGTCGCGCACGATCACCTCGCGGTCGGCGTACGCAGCGACGCGTGCCTCGTGCGTCACCAGGACGACGGTCGTCCCCTGTTCGCGGGCGTGTGAGCTGAGCAGGTTCATCACCTGCTCGCCGGCCAGCGAGTCGAGCGCGCCGGTCGGCTCGTCGGCGAACAGCACCTCGGGTTCGGCGACCAGGCCGCGTGCCAGCGCCACCCGCTGCGCCTGGCCGCCGGACAGCTCGCCCGAGCGGCGCTGCTCGAGCCCGTCCAGATCGAGCCGCGGGAACCAGCTGCGCGCGCGCTCGAGCGCGTCCGCACGTCGCGTGCCCGAGAGCAGGAGCGGCAAGGCGATGTTCTCCTCCGCGCTCAGCTCGGGGACCAGCTGGCCGAACTGGAACACGAAGCCGAACCGGTCGCGCCGCAAAGCACTGCGCTGCGCTTCAGGCAGCGCGTCGATGCGTGCACCGGCGAAGTGCACCTCGCCGCGATCCGGCGCGAGGATGCCGGCCAGGCAGTGCAACAGTGTCGACTTGCCCGACCCGCTCGGGCCCATCACGGCAAGGATCTCGCCGGCGCTCACGGTCATCGACGCGCCACGCAACGCCGGGGTCTCGCCGAAGCTGAAGTACACCCCGCGTGCTTCGACCAGCGCGGTCATGACCGCACCTCCGCCGCGAGGACGGCGAGCCGGGCCACGGTGAGGTCGATCCACCGCAGATCGGCCTCGAGGTGGAACAGGGCGTGGTCGGCGAGCAGGGCATCGACCATGCCGCCTGTGCGCTTGACCTCGGTCAGCTCACGCATGCGCTGCAGGTGTGCCGCGCGCTGTGCGTCGAGGTAACCCTCGGCCGAGCGGTCGAGCAGTAAGGCGAGGGTGACCTTCGCGAACAGCACGGTCTGCAGATGTGGTTCGGGTGCGACCGGCTCGGCGAGCCAGGCGGCGACCTCGCTGGCCCCCTGCTCGGTGATGATGTAGCGCTTGCGATCCGGGCCCGCGCCCGGTTCGGCGTCGCCGACGATCACCTTGCCGTCGCGCGCGAGCCGTCCGAGCGTCGCGTACACCTGGCCGAACGGCAGCGGCTTGCCCCGTCCGAAGTGGGCGTCGTAGTCACGCTTGAGGTCGTAGCCGTGGCTCGGCTCGCGTTCGAGCAGACCGAGCAACGCGAAGGGCACCGTCATGCTCGGAGACTATACACCCTGCGTATACCCTCAGCGACTACTTTCTAACCCCATCTTGATTTGGTATCGACTGACCGGATTTCCATGATCGTTTTGGGAAGTCGATACCAAATCAAGTGGGGGTGGGCTTTCTCGCAGGTCAGCGGGTGAGGGCGAAGAACTCTTGGCGCGCGGCCGCGTTCTCGCGTAGGTGGCCGCGTAGGGACGAGGTCAGCGTTCGCGAGTCGTGCGCACGGACGCCGCGGATCGACATGCACTGGTGCTCGGCCTCGAGAACGACGCCGACACCCTTCGGGTGCAGCGAGTCGTCGAGCGCGTCGGCGATCTGCTGGGTCAGGCGCTCCTGCACCTGCAGGCCGCCGGCGAACCGCTCGACCATGCGGGCCAGCTTCGACAGCCCGACGATCCGCTCGTCCGGGAAGTAGCCGACATGTGCCACGCCGTGGAAGGGCAGCATGTGGTGCTCACACAAGGACCGGAACGGGATGTCGCGTGCGAGGACGAGTTCGTCGTATCCCTCGTCGTTGGCGAAGGTCGTCAGCTCGAACTCGGCCGGCGCGAACAACTCGGCGTAGGCGGCGGCCACGCGGTGCGGGGTGCGCCGCAGGTGCTCCGCGTCCGGGTCCTGGCCCAGGGCGATCAGCAGGTCGCGGACCGCGCTCGCCGCGGCAGCCAGGTCGACCGGCGGGTTCGCGGCGACGACTCGAAGCGCGGTCATACGTCCGGCCCTTCTATCGGAGAATATTGAGGACGTTAGACTGGCCACGCTTCTTTCGTCAAGAGAGGTATCTTTTACAAATCGGAACGTTCCGGGAGGTGTGCGGTGCCGATGTCCCGCCACGAATCCGCCGTCGATCGGCAGCTGGGCAACCTGGCGGCGCTGGCCGAACCGGTGCGACGGTTGCTCTACCGCTACGTCGCCGGCCGCCGCGAGGGCGTGAGCCGTGAGCAGGCAGCGTCCGGAGTCGGCGTCGCCCATCACGTGGCGAAGTTCCATCTCGACCGGCTCGAGGCCGACGGGCTGCTCGAGACGGAATACCGCCGCCCCGCCGGGCGCAGCGGCCCGGGCGCGGGCCGTCCCGCCAAGATCTACCGGCGTTCCGACCGCGAGATCGCGCTGAGCCTGCCCGAGCGCCGCTACGACCTGGCCGCGGAGGTGATGGCCGACGCGATCGCCGCCAGCGAATCGGACGGGCTGCCCATCACCGATGCCCTGCGATCGGCGGCCACGGTGACCGGCCGGCGCATCGGCACCGAGGCCCGCGCGGTGGTCGGTTCGGACATCACCGCGGCCGAGGTGCTGTGCGAAGCGCTCGACCAGCACGGCTACGCACCGCGCCGGGACGAGCAACGGATCACCCTCGACAACTGCCCGTTCCACGCGCTCGCGGCCGAGCACACCGCACTCGTGTGCGGGATGAACCTGGACCTGGTGAACGGCGCGATCGACGAATTGCGCCCGCATGAGCTGTGCGCCCAGCTCGATCCGTCCGCGGAACGGTGCTGCGTGACGATCACCGACCGCGCGTCCGACGCGTCGGCGTAGCGGCGACTGGACATCGCCGCGCCGCTCGGGTCGAATCGGCCCGTGGCCAGTGATCCCAGCCAGGCGACGCTCGAGACCGCGCGCATCAGGCTCGTCCCGCTCGCCGACGAACATCTCGAGGGCGAGGTCGAACTCGACGCCGATCCGCAGGTCATGCGCTACCTGGGCAGCGGCGTACCGCGCTCGCGCGCCGAGGTCGAACGCCTGCACGATCAACGACTGCGGGTCGCTGATTCGGTGCCCGGTCTCGGGTTCTGGGCCGGCCTGGTGGACGGGGTGTTCGTCGGCTGGTGGATCCTCGAGCCGCCCGACCGCCCGGATCAAGGGCCGGTGGCCGGGCAGGCCGAGCTCGGGTATCGCCTGTTGCCGGCGCACTGGCGCCAGGGCCTGGCCGCCGAGGGAGCGACCGAGTTGGTGCGGCACGGCTTCGCCGACCTCGGCCTGCGGCGCATCTTCGCCGAGACGATGGCGGTCAACGAGGCGTCCCGGGCGACGATGGCGCGCGTCGGCCTGCGCTACGTACGCACCTTCCACGTCGACTTCCCCGATCCGATCCCTGGTATCGAGTTGGGTGAGGTCGAGTACGCGATCACCCGCGAGCAGTGGGTGGCCGACATCAGCGGATCGTCGTGACGAGACGGGCGATGCTCGTCACCGCACTCGTCGTTGCGGCCGCGACCGGGTGCTCGTCGCACGGTGCCCCGCCCGCTCCGTCCGTACATCGCGCCGAGCGGCCCGCGCAGCGGATCGACGCGAGAGGCCCGGTCGGGCTCACCGCCGTCGGTTCGACGGTGTGGACGGTCGAAGCGGCGGCCGGTGCCGTCGTGGCGCGCGACGCGCGGACGGGCCGGTTGCTGCACCGCGTCCACGTCGGTGACACGCCACTGCGCGCCGTGTACGACGGCACGTCCTTGTGGGTCTCGGTGTTCGGCGCGGGCAAGGTGGTCGCGGTCGATCCGTCCTCGGGACGGATCGTGCACCGAGTCCGCATGTCCGGGCAGCCGGAAGGGATCACCGCCGCGTTCGGTGCGATCTGGGTCGTCCGCCAGGCGGCGAGGAAGCTGACCCGGATCAGCCCGGCGGGACGGGTCGGGCCGAGCTACCGGCTCGGTGCGGAGCCGCGCCTGGTCGCCGCGAGCGCGCACGACCTGTTCGTCGCCGACGTCACCGACGGCACGATCACGCGCGTCGACCCGAATTCGGGCCGGCGAACGGTCAGCGGCAAGGTGTGCGACGGCGCGCAGGACGTCGTCGATGCCGGTGGCACGCTGTGGGTCGCGTGCACCCGTTCCAACCGTGTCGTCGGCGTCGACGAGAACACACTGCGGGTGACGGCGAGCCTGCACGTCGCCGGCGAACCGGACGGCGAACGCGTACACAGCGGAACGCTCTACGTCGTCGCGACCACCGGACCGACGATCTACCGAGTGCGAATCGGCACCGATCCCGCGATCGAGCACAAACAGGACCTTGGCAAGGCCTTCGCGCTGGACGACCGGGCCAACGTGGATCTGGTCGTCGCGTCGGGTCGCATCTGGGTGTCGTCGTACGGCGAAGGCAAAGTGCTGAACATCCCGGCGTGAGCAATGTCTAGTTTTCCTATTTGCAGTAGATACAATGCCGTATGACCGCTGCACAGTTGCACCTCGGAGTCGGACTCAACGGGGCCGGCTGGCATCCCGCTGCCGCCAGCGAGGGCCGACCTGACACCACGTCCGCGCAGTTCTGGATCGACTCGGTCGCCGAGGCCGAGCGCGGCCTGCTCGAATTCGTGACGATCGACGACGTGGTCGCCGACGCGCCGGCACCCCGCTTGGACGCAGTCCTGCTCGCATCACGGGTCGCGGCCCAGATCTCGCACATCGGTGTCGTGCCGAGTGTCGACGTCACGCACGCCGATCCGTTCCACGTGGCGCAGGCGATTGCGACACTCGACGCGGTGAGCGCGGGCCGCGCCGGCATCCACCTGCGCAATGTGCCCCACGACGCCGCGTCCTACGCCGCGTCGTTGCATGCGGTGTGGGACGAGCTCGCGTCGGCCGCGCCAAGCACGGCCCGGCATCTCGTCGACGCCGACACGCTGCACTACATCGCATTCGTCGGCGAACGCTTCAGCGTGCTCGGGCCGGCCGCGACACCGACGCCGCCCAAGGGCCGTCCGGTCGTCCTCGTTTCGAGCCCGACCGCTGCCGACGAGTCTCTGGTCGGAGTGCGCGACCTCGTGGTGTTCCTCGACATCACCGCGTCGGCGGCTCGTGCGCGGCGGCACCATCTCGACGACGTGGCGCGACGACCGGTCGAGCCCGGCGCGGAGACCTTCGTGGGCACCCCGGGCCAGCTCGCCGACCTGCTGCTCGACGGCCCGCAGGACACGTACCGACTGCTGCCCGCCAGCACGTCGATCGATCTGCCGCTGATCACGCGAAGGCTGACGCCGGAACTGCAGTTGCGCGGCGTGCTGGGCGACGCCTACGCCGACACGACACTGGCCGCAGCGCTCGGTGCAGACCGCGCCCGGACGGACGGGCTACGCGCCGCCGGCTGAGACGATCGCGTCGGTGATGAAGCCGGCGAGGATCCCGATCAGCAGCCCGACGGCGACAAGGTCCATCCGCTTCGCGCGAGCAGCCACGCCCAGCAGCTGCGCGACGACGTAGATGATCGAGCCGGCGGCCAGGGTCAGGAAGGCCACGCTCACCGGCTCGGAGGTGACGCTGTGCCCGACCCAGGTGCCGATGAACGTCGGGCCACCGCCGATCGCGGCCATCGCGAACAGGAACCCCCAACTCGGCCGGATGTCGACGCCGTCGATGTCCTTGTCCGCGGCCAGTGGGGCGACGATGCCGAAGCCCTCGGTCGCGTTGTGCAGTGCGAATCCGATGACGAGCACGGTGGCCAGCGCAATGTCGTTGCTCGCTGCCGACTGGCCGATGGCCAGCCCTTCGGCGAAGTTGTGCAGGCCGATGCCGATCGCGATGAGCAGCGCCAGTCGACGCGCGGGCGACCACGCGGCGATGCCACGCACGCGACCGGCGTGCTCGGTGACGGCCATCGCGCCCGGTCCGCCGCTCCCCCGGTTCCGTCCGACCGCGCTCATGTGCCGGTCCCACAGGCCGAGCCCGACCAGCCCGACGCCGAGACCGGCCGCGAACAGCAGGCCGTAACCGACGGCGCGACCGAGTCCGCCGTCGCCGTCGTGCACGCTGGCCAGCGCGGAGTCGATCGGCTCCCACGCCGCTGATGCGACGTCCCAGAAGAGGAACAGCAGCACGCCGACGGCCACGGAGTTGAGCATCACCCGCAGCGTCGGGGCAGGACGGCGCAGCCGCCCGATCGGCAGGCCGAGCACGATGGTGACGCCGGCGATGAAGCCGAGCAGCAGAGTCGCGGAGAGGCTCATGAACAGCACTCTGCCACATTGACTTAGGGTTGCCTAACCTAAGTACTACTTCTGCACCGACTCTCCGAATCCTTTCAGTCGCGCCGACAAAATTGTCCCACCGCCAGCCGGTCGAATGAGCCCTCAGCTCCTTGTTTTGGTATCGGCTGACCGGATTTTCATGATCGTGATGGCGATCCGATACCAAATCAGGTGGGCGGGCGGCGCAGGACAAGATGGGTGAGCTGACCCAGCGCCCGGTACGGATCGGTCTCGCCGAGGCGTTCCTCGACCTCGAGCAGTGCCGCGAGTTCGGCCGGATCGTCCGGCGGGGCCGGGTCGAGTTCCGCGAGGTCGACGGCGATCCGCACGCCGTACCAGCGCTCGAGCACGAGACCGGACGCGGCCGCGCTCGCCACAAGTTGATCGAAGTCGTCGGCACGCGCCGGTGCGCCGATCTCGTTGGTGTAGCGCATGTCGCGACCGTCCCGCTTGGCTGAGTCGAGTTCGCGCAACGCATCGAGGGTGCCCGTCCAGTCCTGCCGGGCAGCTTGCCGCCACACGGCCGACACCGTGGTGCGGACGGCGAGCGCGAGCAGGCCGCCGGGCGCGACGAGCGCGGCCAACGCGGCCACCGTCTGCGCGCTCTCGGGCAGGTACATGAGCACGCCGTACGACAACACCGCTTCGAAGAGTTCACCGGACGTCGCTGCGCCAAGATCGTCGACCGAACCGGCGCGCACGCTGACGCGTTCGCGCACATGCTCGTCCTCGTCAGACAGCGCGGCAGCGAATGCATCGCGCATCGCCGGGTCGGGTTCGACGGCCACGACTCGGTGGCCGCGCCGGGCCAGCCGGATCGACTGCGTACCCTGCCCCGCCCCGACATCGAGGATCCGCGCCGCCGATGCCGTCAGATTACGGTCGAGTTGTCGCGCGATCAGCTCCTGGCGGACGACGTTGCGGACGTTGCCCAGGCCACCGAGCCAGCCGGGCCGGCCGGCGTCGAAGGTGGTCCCATAGCTGGGCG
Source organism: Jatrophihabitantaceae bacterium (assembly GCA_036497365.1). GTDB lineage: Bacteria > Actinomycetota > Actinomycetes > Mycobacteriales > Jatrophihabitantaceae > RYN-133. The sequence goes on from DASXJN010000101.1 coordinate 10,893, forward strand.
AAGCGGTGCGATCGGGAGATACGGCCACGGCGCCCAGCCTGGCAGCGCGGGCGTGGCGGTGCGACACATTTGGCCTTCGTGCAGGGCGACACGCCGACGGAGACCCTGCAGCGGGGCCAACTACGGGAACCGGACCGCGGGGCATCAGCGAGCCCTGCTGTGCGCCAGCCATGAGATGCGGCATAGTCCGGCGCGTGAGCGACATCGAGACGCGACCGGACCAGACTCGCACGCCGCAGGGCGCACTGGACCGATTCTTCGAGATCTCCGAACGCGGCAGCACGGTCGCCCGCGAACTGCGCGGCGGACTGGTCACCTTCGTCACGATGGTCTACATCGTCGTGCTGAACCCGATCATCATCGGCACGGCGCAGGACGCCGACGGCAACTTCCTCGGCGGCAGCCACTCGGCACCGAACCTGACCGCGGTCGCCGGCGTCACCGCGCTGGTCGCCGCGTTCTTCACGCTCCTGATGGGCATCGTCGGCCGCTACCCGTTCGCCCTGGCCACCGGTCTCGGACTGAACGCCTTCGTCGCATTCCAGGTCGCCTCGCGGATGTCGTGGCCCGCCGCGATGGGGATGGTGGTGATCGAGGGCCTGGTCATCACCGTCCTCGTGCTCACCGGGTTCCGCACCGCGGTGTTCCTCGCCATCCCGCGTGAGCTGAAGAGTGCGATCGCCGCCGGCATCGGGCTGTTCATCGCGCTCATCGGTTTCGTCGACGCCGGGTTCGTCCGCGCCGGAGCGGGGACTCCGGTGCAACTCGGGGCGGACGGCAACCTGCGCGGCTGGCCCACGCTCGTGTTCGTCCTCGGCGTGCTCGTCATCGCGGTGCTGATGGTGCGCAACGTGCGCGGCGCGATCCTGATCGGCATCGCGTTCTCGACCGTCCTCGCGATCATCATCGAGGCGATCGGGAACGTGGGCGCCTACGACGCGAAGTCGAACCCGAACGGCTGGCAACTGAACGTGCCCAGCTTCGACGGCAAGAAGTTCGGCGCACCCGACCTGAGCCTGCTCGGACACTTCTCGCTCGGCGGCGGATTCTCCGCGGTCGGCATCGTGTCCGGCATCGTGATCGTCTTCTCGCTGGTGCTGTCGGACTTCTTCGACGTGATGGGCACGACGATCGGCCTCGGTAGCGAGGCCGGGCTGCTGGACGACAAGGGCAGCCTGCCGCGCATCGGTCCGGTGCTGTTCGTCGACGGGCTCGCAGCGGTGGGCGGTGGCGCGGCCGGCGCCTCCTCCGCGACCACCTACGTCGAGTCCGCGTCCGGCATCGGCGACGGCGCACGCACCGGGCTGGCGAGCATCACGACCGGGCTGCTGTTCGTCGTGACGATCTTCCTGTCGCCGATCGCGCAGATCGTGCCGTCCGAGGCAGCGGCACCCGCGCTCGTCGTCGTCGGCGTGCTGCTGATGGGTCAGGTGCGGCACATCGACTTCCGCGACCTCGGCGTCGCCGTCCCTGCGTTCCTGACGATCGTCCTCATGCCGTTCACGTACTCGATCACCAACGGTGTCGGCGCCGGCTTCATCAGCTGGGTCGTCATCCGCGGGTGCACCGGCAAGGCCCGCACGGTGCACCCGTTGCTGTGGGTTGTCGCGGTCGTGTTCGCCGTCTACTTCGCGATCGAACCGCTGAAGACGCTGTTCGGCATCGACTGATCACCGTGCTCGAGTTTCGCGACGCGACTGAGCTGTCGGCCGCCATTCGCGGACGATCGGTGTCGTGCGTCGAGGTGATGAACGCGCACCTCGACTTGATCGAACGGATCAACCCGCACGTGAACGCGGTCGTGAGCCTGCGGCCGAGGGACGAACTGCTGGCCGAGGCCGCCGAGAAGGACCGTCGGCTCGACGCCGGGCAGTACGACGGTTGGATGCACGGTCTGCCGCACGCAGTGAAGGACCTGGCCGACGTGGCAGGCATGAAGACCTCGGCAGGATTCTTCCGACCGCCCTTCGACGTCGAGCCGGCGGCCGCAGACTCTGCGTTCGTCGCGCGCCTGCGCGCGGCGGGAGCGATCTTCATCGGCAAGACGAACACACCCGAATTCGGGCTGGGATCGCACACCTACAACAACGTCTTCGGCACAACCCGCAACGCATACGACCGGACGAAGTGCGCCGGCGGCAGCAGTGGCGGCGCTGCGGTCGCGGTGGCACTGCGGATGCTGCCGGTCGCCGACGGCAGCGACTTCATGGGGTCGTTGCGCAATCCGCCGGGTTGGAACAACGTGTTCGGGCTGCGGCCCTCGTTCGGACGCATCGCCGGCGAGCCCGGCGAGGCATTCCTGCCGCCCGCCGGAGTAGCCGGCCCGGTCGCGCGCACGGCGCGGGATCTCGGGTCGGTGCTGCGGACGATGGCAGGTGACGCTGCCGGGGACGACGCTCGGCTGGTCGCGCCGGAAGCGGACCGGGTGCGTGGCCGGCGGGTCGCCTGGCTCGGCGATCTCGGCGGCTACCTGCCGATGGAGCCAGAAGTGCTCCGCGTAACCCGCACCGCTCTCGACACCTTCGCCGCGCTGGACATGTCGGTCACCGACCTGCCCACCCTGCCGTCGTTCGGTTCCTTCGCCGGCGTCGAGGATCTCTGGCCGACGTGGCTGACCTTGCGGCACTGGCTGGTCGGCGGGGCGGCAAAACCGCTCTATGACATCCCCCAGCTACGTGACGCGATCAAGCCCGAGCTGCGCTACGAGATCGAAGGGCTGCTCAACGGCGCAGACGGCAACGGTGCGCTCACCGCACTCGACGTGTTCACCGCGACCGTGCGCCGGGCCGATCTGCACCAGGCGTTCGTCCGGCTGTTCGCCGAATACGACTACGTCGTACTGCCAACGGCCCAGGTGATGCCCTTCGACGCCGACCTGCATTGGCCGGACCAGATCAGCGGCATACCGATGTCGTCCTACCACCGCTGGATGGAGGTCACGACGATCGCCACCCTGGTGGGGGCGCCGACGCTGGCCGCGCCGGCCGGGTTCAGCAGCAGCGGGCTGCCCATCGGGATTCAGGTGCTGGCCCGCGAGCACGCCGAACAGGAGCTACTCGACCTGGCGGCCGGATGGGAGGGCGCCGCGGGCTGGCTGTCCCGGCGTCCGCCACTGCTCAACTGACGAGAGCGACAGCGCGAACTCCAAGGTGGCTGGCCCGTCGAGGTGTGCCGTGCTCGCCCCACTGAGGCCGGTATCGAAGGACGCCCGGGTCATGATGGGGCCATGCCGGACGACACCTCCTCGGTCGTGCCCGATCTGCCGTTGCTCGAGGACGACCTCGGCTCGCGCGCGGTCATCGAGCCGTCCGAGGTGATCTCGCCGATTGATATGCCGCCGAACGTGGTGCTGTGCTTCTTCACCGAAGTCATCGAGGCGATCGCGGCACGCGGCGACGCCGTCAAGGTCGGGCACGTGGTCGCCGCGCACGGGCGACACCCGATCTGGGAGATCGAGTACCACGGCCGGCGCCTGGCGGTCCTCCATCCGGGGGTCGGTGCGCCGCTGGCCGCCGGTTTCATGGAGGAGTCGATCGCGCTCGGTGCCCGGGTGATCGTCGCGGTCGGCGGTGCGGGTGCGCTCGTCCCCGATCTCGTGCTCGGGCACGCGGTGGTCGTCGAGAGCGCGGTCCGCGACGAGGGAACGTCGTACCACTACCTGGCGCCGTCGCGGATCGTGCACGCGGATCCGTCCGGCGTCGCGGCGATCGAGGCGACCCTCAGCGAGGCAGGCGTCCCGTTCGTCACCGGCCGCACCTGGACGACCGACGGCTTCTACCGCGAGACCCGCGACCGGGTGCGCCGCCGAGTGGCCGAGGGATGCCTGACCGTCGACATGGAGGCCTCGGCCTTCATGGCCGTCGCGCGCTACCGCGGGGTGCGGTTCGCCCAACTCCTCTACGCGGGTGACTCGCTCGCCGGCGACGTGTGGGACGAGCGGAAATGGTCGAAGGCGACGGCGATCCGCGAGCAGGTGTTCTGGCAGGCAGCCGACGCGTGCCTTGCATTCGCGGACGCCTGACGACGCCGATCAGCTACCGGCGAGCCGCTCCAGTACTGGCGCGAGCTCGTCCAGATCGCCGAGCAGGACGGAGGAGATGCCGAGTTCCTCGCGCAGCTGCTGGAACTTCTCGACCAGCCGGTCGATCGAGCCGATGAACATGTGCGGCGAGTCGACGACCTCCTGCTCGGTGAGCTCGTAACCGGTCCGCGACCGGAGTTCGTCGATCACCCGTCGTGCCTCGCCATGCAGGTCGTCGGTGACCTTCACCGGCCAGCCGGACGGATAGGTGTTGAACTCGATCGAGTCGAAGCGATCGCCGGCGGCCGCTCGCACCCAGTCGATCTTCTCGCGGGTGCCCGCGAGGGTTATCGAGGCGACGTCGAGCTTGCGGTTCGGTCCGATGCGTGGCGCGAGCCCGACGATGTCGGCTTCGCGCCCGGCCAGCGTCAGGGTGCGCCGGCCGCCGCCGCCGATGAAGAACGGCGGGTGCGGACGTTGCACGGGCAGTGGCTTGGCCGCGTAGTCGGTGATCGTGTAGTGCTCCCCGGCGAAGCTGAACGGCTCGCCGCTGAACAGGCCCTTCAACACGGTGATCGATTCGGCCAGGCGTGCCTGACGTACCGGCGTGGGGTCGAATCGCAGACCGATCGCGTCGTACTCGGGCTTGTTCCATCCGGCGCCGATCGCGACGTCCAGCCGCCCGCCGGACAGCACGTCGATGCTCGCCAGGTCCTGCGCGAGCACCGCGGGATGGCGCAGGTCGTTGTTGAGCACGAAGGCCGAAAGCCGCAGTGTCGAGGTCACCGCGGCGACGGTCGACAACGCGGCCACCGGCGAGAGCTGCCCGAGCAGATGGTCCGGGAGGATGACCGTCGAGTACCCCATCTGCTCGGCGCGCCGTGCGCGCTCGGCGAGCTCGGGACCGGTGACGACCTCGCACACATCGGCGAGGAACGAGAACGGACGCATCAGCGGGACCTGCTCACGACGTAGACGGGGAAGAAGAAGATCCAGAGCACCAGGCAGGCGAGGAACCAGGCCACCGGGGTGTTGACCGCGAACGTGCCGATGCGCAGCTCGACCGGCGCGCCCTCGCGCGCACAGCGACGTGCGTCCAGGAACACCCAGAGGTCAAGCACCACGACGACGAGTACGACCGCAACCGGTACCCACGTCGTCGTCACCGGCCCAGCCTAGATCCACCGGACCGGCGGCGACCGAGAAGCGCGCGCGGGCCTTCGTCGACACTCCGTTGTCGGCGTCGATGCTCGTGATCGCCGTCCCGCCCTCTCGTGATCAACACGCCCGAACCGTTAGATTTTCAACGGTTCGGGCGAGTCGATCAACGGTGGGAGATCCTTGTGATTCGAGTCGGGGTGGCGCTGCTTCCCGAGGTCGATCCGGCCCGCGACGATCGATGGGCCCGAGCCGAAGAGCTGGGCTTCGCGCACGCGTGGTGCTTCGATCACCTCGCCTGGCGGTCGCTCGCCGACTCGGACTGGCACGCGACCGTGCCGACCCTGGCCGCTGCTGCGATGCACACGTCTACCGTCTCGATCGGCACCTTCGTCGCGTCGCCCAACTTCCGGCATCCCGTGCCGTTCGCCAAGGACCTGATGACGCTCGACGTGATGTCGCGCGGACGGCTGATCGCCGCGATCGGCGCAGGCGCGCCCGGCTTCGACGCCGCGATGCTCGGCGGCCCGGAGCTGTCACCGACTCAGCGGCACGCCCGGTTCGAAGAGTTCGTCACCCTGCTCGACGTCGTCCTGCGGGAACGCCGCTCGAACTGGGACGGCACGTACTTCCGTGCCCTCGAGGCGCGGTCGATACCCGGCCCCGTGCAGCAGCCGCGGCCGCCCTTCGTGATCGCCGCGAACGGCCCGCGAGGCATGCGACTCGCGCTTCGCAACGAGGGTTGGGCGACCATGGGATTCGCCGATCACGGCGCCGAGCCCGAGGCGTGGTGGCGCGGCGTCGCCCAGGCCGTCGCGCGCTTCGACGAACTCGCCGAGCAGGCCGGTGGCGCCGGCGAGAACTTTGCCCGCTATCTGGATCTGATGGCGCTCGCAGCGCCCATGGGCACCGCCGAGAAGCTGCTCGACGATGCCGGCCGCGCTGCCGAACTCGGGTTCACCGACATCGTCGTGCCGTGGCCGCGCGACAGCGATCCGTTCGCGGGATCGCTCGCTGCGATCGAAGAGTTCGCCGACGGCCTGACCGCGGGCGCCGTGACCTGACTCGGGAGTACCAGCCGGGTCTAGAGGTCGTGGTCGGGTTTGCGGATGGGTTTCTGTTCGGGATCCATCCATGTGGGTGGGATCCAGTGTGGGAGGCCGTTGATGCTGGTCGAGGTCCAGCCCATCTCCTGGAAGTTTCGGTGGTTGGCACGGCAGAGCAGGGTGCCGTTGTCTGAACCGCCCGAGCTTTCCTGCCGCTCTTATGCGGGTTGCGGCTCTCGGTTGAGGGTCGCGTAGTGGGCTTGCTCGTACTCGCTGGGTGTGAGGTAGCCGAGGCTACTGTGCAGGCGGCGGTTGTTG
>DASXJN010000102.1:0-18149 GCA_036497365.1 Jatrophihabitantaceae bacterium
CGGCGTCGTCCTCACCTATGCCAGCAAGGCGAAGCGTGAGCTGCCGAACGAGAAGGTCTACGTCGAGGGCCTACCGGAGCAGCTCGGCAAGGGCGGCCAGTTCTTCGGCCAGCACATCCTCACCCCGCTGCGCGGTGTCGCCGTTCAGATCAACGCCTTCAACTTTCCGGTCTGGGGGCCACTCGAGAAGTTCGCGCCGGCGTTCATCGCCGGCGTGCCGACGCTGATCAAGCCGGCGTCGCAGACTGCCTACCTGACCGCCCGGCTGGTCGAACTCATCGTCGAGTCGGGCTTGCTGCCGCAGGGCGCGCTGCAGTTCGTGTGCGGCAGTGCGGGCGACCTGCTCGACCATCTCGGCGAGCACGACCTGGTCGGGTTCACCGGTTCGGCTGCGACGGCGCAGCGATTGCATGCGCATCCGACCGTCGTCGCGCGCTCGGTGCGCTTCAACGCCGAGGCGGACTCGCTCAACTGCTCCATCCTCGGCCCGGACGCCGTCCCCGGCACGCCGGAGTTCGATCTCTACGTCAAGCAACTGGTCACCGAGATGACCGTAAAGGCCGGCCAGAAGTGCACCGCGATCCGCCGCGCCATCGTGCCCGCCGACCAGGTCGACGCCGTTGTCGAGGCGACCCGCGGCCGACTGGCGAAGATCGTCGTCGGCAACCCGGCGGACGCGTCGGTGCGCATGGGCGCGCTCGCCAGTCTCGAGCAGCGCGAAGAGGTGCGGCGTTCGCTCAAAGCGCTCCAATCGGTCGGACGGATCGTGTTCGGCGACCCCGACCACGTCGACGTCGTCGGTGCCGACCCGGAGCGGGGCGCCTTCCTGTCACCGATCCTGCTGGAGGTCGACGACGCGGGCGCCGAAGAGGTGCACTCGGTCGAGGCGTTCGGCCCGGTGTCAACCGTCATCGGCTACCGCGATGCCGTGGACGCCGTCGATCTGGCCGCCCGCGGTCGTGGCAGCCTGGTCGGATCGGTGGTCACCGGCGACACCGATTTCGCTCGCGAGGTCGTGCTCGGCATCGCGCCGTGGCACGGGCGCCTGCTCGTGCTCGACTCGGACGATGCGGCCGAGTCGACCGGTCACGGCTCGCCGCTGCCGATGCTCGTGCACGGCGGTCCCGGTCGCGCCGGTGGTGGCGAGGAGATGGGCGGCATCCGCGGCGTGCTGCACCACATGCAGCGCACGGCGGTACAGGCGAGCCCGCGCGTGCTCGGCGCGGTCACCAACCGGTGGGTGGCCGGCGCGCCGCGCACCGAGGGCGAGCACCCGTTCCGCAAGTCGCTCGAGACGCTCGGCATCGGCGACACCGTCGTCGCCGGCCCGCGCACGGTCACGCTCGACGACATCGAGCACTTCGCCGAGTTCACCGGCGACACGTTCTACGCGCACATGGACGAAGAGGCCGCGCGCGCCAACCCGTTCTTCGACGGACGTGTCGCACACGGCTACCTGATCGTGTCGCTGGCCGCCGGACTGTTCGTTCATCCCGACCCGGGGCCGGTGCTGGCGAACTACGGCGTCGACAACCTGCGCTTTCTCACCCCGGTCTATCCGGGTGACGAGCTGACGGTGACGCTGACCTGCAAGCAGATCAGCCCGCGTGAGGGCGACTACGGCGAGGTGCGCTGGGACGCCGACGTCACCAAGCAGGACGGCTCGTCCGTCGCCAAGTACGACGTCCTCACCATGGTCGCGAAGGTGTGGCATGACTGAAACGATCGACGAACTGCAGACGCACTTCGACGAGACGCTCGACGCCGACCGGCGCATCGAACCGCGCGACTGGATGCCGGACGCGTACCGCAAGACGATGATCCGGCAGATCGCGCAGCACGCGCACTCCGAGATCATCGGCATGCAGCCCGAGGGCAACTGGATCACGCGCGCGCCGTCACTGCGGCGCAAGGCGATCCTGCTCGCGAAGGTGCAGGACGAGGCCGGTCACGGCATGTATCTGTACTCGGCGGCCGAGACGCTCGGCGCCGACCGGGCGGACCTCACCGACATGCTCATCACCGGACGGCAGAAGTACTCGTCGATCTTCAACTATCCGACGCTCACGTATGCCGACGTCGGCGTCATCGGCTGGCTGGTCGACGGCGCGGCGATCTGCAACCAGGTGCCGCTGTGCCGGTCGTCGTACGGCCCGTACGCCCGCGCGATGATCCGTATCTGCAAGGAGGAGTCGTTCCATCAGCGGCAGGGGTACGAGTTGCTGATGACGATGATGCGCGGCACCGACGCGCAGCGGGCGATGGTGCAGGACGCGACGAACCGCTTCTGGTGGCCCTCGCTCATGATGTTCGGACCGCCGGACGACCAGTCGCCGAATACCGCACAGTCGATGGCCTGGGGCATCAAGCGGCACACGAACGACGAACTACGGCAACGCTTCGTCGACATGAGCGTGCCGCAGGCCGAGAAGCTCGGCGTCACGCTGCCCGACCCTGCGCTGCGCTGGAACGACGAGCGCGGCCACTACGACTTCGGCCCCGTCGACTGGGACGAATTCATGACTGTCGTGAAGGGCAACGGCCCGTGCAACACGCAGCGCGTCGCCCATCGCAAGCGCGCCCACGACGACGGCGCCTGGGTCCGCGAGGCCGCCATGGCTCACCAAGCAAAGGTGAGTGCAGGGTGACCACCAACGCGATGAGCGCTCGCGCGACGGATAAGAATTGGCCACTCTATGAGGTCTTCTTACGTGGCAAGCGTGGGTTGAACCATGTGCATGTCGGATCGCTGCATGCGGCCGACGCGCAGATGGCGCTGCGGCACGCCCGCGACCTGTACACGCGGCGCAACGAGGGCGTGAGCATCTGGGTCGTCGCCGCGCGCGACATCACCGCGAGCAGCCCGGACGAGAAGGATCCGTTCTTCGCCCCGTCCGGTGACAAGGTGTACCGGCACCCGACCTTCTACGACATCCCCGCCGATGTCCCCCACATGTGACGGCATCTCATGACTGACGACACCCCTTACGATCACCTCTCCGACGGCGACAGCGAAGACCATCGCTGGGCGTTCGGCACCGGGTTCACCGATCCGCTCGAGGGAATCGACACCACCGTCCCCGACAGCATCGACCCGGAACAGCTTGCGACCTACTGCCTGATGCTCGGCGACGACGCGCTGATCTACTCGCACCGCCTGCAGCAGTGGATGACCCGCATGCCGGAGTTGGAGGAAGAAACCGCGCTGGCCAACATCGCGCTCGACCTGCTCGGCCAGGCCCGTATGTTGCTCGCTCGCGCGGCCGGCATCGAGGAGACGACCGAGGACGCTCTCGCGTACTTCCGCATCGAGAACGAGTACCGCAACGTGCGCCTGGTCGAGCGCCTCGACACCGACTTCGCCGAGCTCGTCGGCCGGTTGTTCATCTTCTCGGCCTGGCGCCTGGCGCTGTTCGAGAAGCTCGCCGACTCACGCGATCCGGTACTCGGGGCCATCGCGATGAAGGCTGTCAAGGAACTCACCTATCACCGTGACTACGCAGCACAGTGGGTGGTGCGACTCGGCGACGGCACCGAGATATCGCACGGCAGGATGCAGGACGCGCTCGACACCACGTGGCCGCTCGTCGACGAGCTGTTCGAGACCCGGCTGCCCGCGTCCCTCGAGCCCGCACTCGACCGCAGCGAGGTCGACATCGTCCTCGACACGGTGTTCGCGACGGCGACGCTGGATCGGCCGGAAGTGCCGGCCCGTGCCGCGGTCGCCGGCAAGACCGGGCGCGACGGCGTGCACACCGAGGACTTGGGTTACGTGCTCGCCGACCTCCAGTCGATCGCCCGGCAGGATCCCGAGGCGCGCTGGTGACCACCGTGACGAGGGCATACGAACTCGCGGCGACGGTCCGCGACCCCGAACTGCCGATGCTCACGCTCGCCGACCTCGGCATCCTGCGCGACGTCACCGAACACGACGGCGCGGTCGTCGCGACGATCACGCCGACGTATTCGGGCTGCCCTGCCATGCGCGAGATCAGCGCGGATCTCGAGCACACCCTGCGCCGAGCCGGCTTCGCCGATGTCAGGGTCCGAACCCGGTTGGCGCCGCCGTGGAGCAGCGACTGGATCACGAGCGACGGACGGCGCAAGCTCGCCGAGGCCGGTATCGCGCCACCCGAACCCGCGCCACGGCGAAGCGGGCCCATCCCGATCACCCTCGCCGCGCGATCGCGCGTCACCTGCCCGCGCTGCGGCGCGGACGACACCGTGCAGACTGCGGCCTTCAGCTCAACCGCGTGTAAGTCACTGCAGCGCTGCCGGGTGTGCGACGAGCCGTTCGAGCAGGTCAAGGCGATCTGATGCGCACCGACTTCTTCGAGCTCACCGTCGCGCGCGTCGACCCGCTGACCGACGATTCCGCCGCGGTCACGTTCGCCGTGCCCGCCGAGTTGCGTCCGAAGTTCGCCTTCGCGCCCGGACAGTCGCTGACCGTCCGGCGAGGCGACGAGCGGCGCTCGTACTCGATCTGCGCCCCGGTCGGCCGTCCGCCGCGCATCGGCGTGCGCGAGGTGGCAGGTGGGGCCGTGTCCGGCTGGCTCGTGCGCGGGCTCCGTCCCGGCGATCGCGTCGAGGTGCAGGCACCCACGGGCACGTTCTCACCCGATCTGACGGCGCCCGGGCAGCACGTGCTGATCGCCGCCGGATCGGGCATCACGCCGATGCTGTCGATCGCGGCGTCCGTGCTCGCTGCGCACGGCGACTCGACGGTCACCCTGTTCTACGGAAACCGGCGCAGCGACTCGGTGATGTTCGCCGACGAGGTCGCCGACTTGAAGGACGGCTACCCCGCACGCATGCAGCTCGTGCACGTGCTCAGCCGCGAGCCGCAGGAGGTCGAGCTCTTCAACGGCCGGCTCGACGCCGGCAAGCTGCGCGAGCTGATCGATCTCACCGTTGACGTCGCGGGCGTCGATCACTGGTGGCTGTGCGGCCCCTTCGGCATGGTGACCGGTGCGATGGAGCTGCTCGCCGACCTCGGCGTAGCCCGCGATCGCATCCACCGCGAGCTGTTCTACGTCGAACCCGATCCGCCCGCCGAGGTACACCACGTCGACGCACCCGAGGGTCCCGGCGCCGAGGTCGTGGTCGTCCTCGACGGGCGTAGCAGCACTGTGACGGTGGCGCCCGAGACCGCCATCCTCGACGCGGCGCAACGGGTCCGGCCCGATCTGCCGTTCGCCTGCAAGGGCGGCGTGTGCGGCACGTGCCGCGCGCGGGTGACCTCCGGCGAGGTGCGCATGCGCCGCAACTACGCTCTCGAGCAGGACGAGGTCGACGACGGCTACGTGCTCACCTGCCAGGCAATTCCGGTCTCGGATCAGGTCAGCGTCGACTACGACGCGTAGGAGCTTGCATGACTCCACGGCACCCGGTTGCCGTCCTCGCTCATCCGCATCCGCGGTCGCGCATCTTTGCGCCCGACGTATGGCATGAGTTCACCGAAGCATTCGACGTGCACGAGCTCGGACAGGATGGCGACGAGCTCGACGACCTGCTGCCGGAACTGTTCGCGGTCGTCGGCCAGCCGGACCTGCCGCGCGAACGGCTGGACCACGCGCCGAAGCTGCGTGCCGTCCTCAACGTCGAGGGCAACTTCTACCCCAACGTCGACTACGCGACCTGCCACGAGCGAAGCATCCACGTCCTCGGCTGCGGACCTGCCTACGCCGACGCCGTCGCCGAGTTCGCGCTCGGCCTGACGATCGACCTGGCGCGCGGGATCACACGCGAGGACCGCGCGTTCCGTGCCGGCCGCGAGCGTTATGTCGCCGCGGGCAACGACGGCGCGATCCTGCTGCGTGGCGCGGACATCGGGCTGATCGGGTTCGGCAACCTCGGCCGCGCACTGCTTCCGCTGCTCACCCCGTTCGGCGCCACCGTCCGCATCCACGACCCCTGGTTGCCGGATGACGTCATCACCCGATCAGGTGCGCGTGCCGCGACCTTGTCCGACGTACTCACCCGCAGTGCGATCGTGATCGTCGTGGCCACCGTCACGGCAGAGACCGAAGGACTGCTCGGTGCCGCCGAGCTCGACTCGATGCCCGCCGGTGCGCGGCTCGTACTCGTCAGCCGCGCACCCGTCGTCGACTTCGATGCACTGCTCGATCGCGTCGCCGACGGCCGGCTCACCGCGGCGATCGATGTCTGGCCGGACGAGCCGATGCCGGTCGACGCGCGTGCCCGCACGCTGGACGGACTGGTGCTCTCGCCGCACCGCGCCGGCGGGATCCCGCAGGCGTTCGCGCAGATCGGCGCGATGGTGCTCGACGACCTCCGCCTGATCGAGCAAGGGCTGCCTCCGGTGCGCATGCAGGTTGCCGCCCGCGAACTCGTCGCCCGCTACCGAAATCGACCGGTGTCATGAATCTGCTGCCCTGTAAAGGAATTCTCTTCGACTGCGACGGTGTGCTCGTCGACTCCGACGCGAGCGTCATGTCGGCCTGGGCCTGCTGGGCGGTCGAGCTCGGCCTCGATCCGGACGACGTGCTGCCGATCGTGCACGGCCGCCGATCGGAGGACACGATCGCGCAGCTCCTGCCCGAGGCGCAGCGCCGGCACGGGGTGGATCTGATCGACCGCCTCGAACTCGACGACGCGGCGACCGTCCGGGCGATCTCCGGCGCACGCGAACTGGCCGCGTCGATGACGCCCGGCACATGGGCCGTCGTCACGTCCGGCACGTACGCATTGGCCACCGCCCGCCTGCAATCCGCCGGGTTCGACGTGCCGACGGTGCTGATCACCGCGGACGACGTCAGCAACGGCAAGCCAGACCCTGAGGGCTACCTTGCCGCCGCGCAGCGGCTGGGCCTCGACCCCGCCGACACGATCGTGCTCGAGGACGCCCAGGCCGGCATCGACGCGGCACGGGCTGCCGGTGTGCGCGCGGTGGTCGGCGTCGGTCGTCCCGACCTCGACGCGGACGCTCTCGTGGGCGATCTCAGCGAAGTGCGCTGGACGGCCGCCGGACTCGAGGTCGGTCTTGCGCCCGACCACCGACAGCAGCGACGGTAAGCCCATGCAGGACCGCACGCCGCAACCGGACGATCTGGAGCCCATCGAACGCGCGTCGATCGACGAGTTGCGTGCGCTGCAGTTGCAGCGCCTGCAATGGTCGCTGCGCCACGCGTATGACAACGTCGCGCACTACCGACGGGCGTTCGATGCGAACGGCGTGCATCCGGACGACTGCAAGAGCCTCGACGACCTCCGGCACTTCCCGTTCACCGCCAAGGCGGACCTGCGCGACAACTATCCGTTCGGCATGTTCGCCGTCCCGCAAGAGCGGGTGTCGCGCATCCATGCGTCCAGCGGGACGACCGGCCGTCCGACCGTCGTCGGCTACACCGCGGACGACATCGCGACGTGGTCCACGGTGATGGCGCGCTCGATCCGGGCGAGCGGTGGTCGTCCCGGCGACAAGGTGCACGTGGCCTACGGCTACGGGTTGTTCACCGGCGGACTCGGCGCGCACTACGGCGCCGAGGCGCTCGGATGCACGGTCATCCCGGTGTCCGGCGGCATGACCGAACGGCAGGTCACGCTGATCCGTGACTTCGAGCCGGACGTGATCATGGTGACGCCGTCCTACATGCTGGCGATCGTCGACGAGATGGAACGGCAGGGTGTCGACCCGCGCAGCACGTCGTTGCAGGTCGGCATCTTCGGCGCCGAGCCGTGGACGAACGACATGCGGCTCGAGATGGAGCAGCGTCTCGACATGCACGCCGTCGACATCTACGGCCTGTCCGAGGTGATGGGTCCCGGAGTGGCGAACGAGTGCGTCGAGACGAAGGACGGCCTGCACATCTGGGAGGACCATTTCTATCCCGAGATAGTCGATCCCCAGACGGGCGAGGTGCTGCCGGACGGCGAGGAGGGCGAGTTGGTGTTCACCTCGCTCACCAAGCAGGCGATGCCGGTCGTCCGGTACCGCACCCGAGATCTGACCCGGCTGCTTCCCGGCACCGCCCGCACGATGCGCCGCATGGAGAAGATCACCGGACGATCCGACGACATGATCATCCTGCGTGGCGTGAACCTGTTCCCGACGCAGATCGAGGAGCTGATCCTGCGTACGCCGGCGCTGTCGCCGCACTTCCAATGCGTGCTCTCGCGACGCACGCGGTTGGACGAACTGAGCGTGCGCGTCGAACGGCGAGCAGATGCGACCAGTGCCGATGCGGCAGCCGCCGGCGAGGCGCTGCGCACGCTGATCAAGAACACCATCGGCGTGAGCGTCGCGGTCGAAGTGCTCGACCCGGACGGCGTGGAGCGCTCGATGGGCAAGATGCGCCGCATCATCGACAATCGCTGACCGCCCAGGAGCGTAAGCGCAGAGCGATGGCGGCGCAGGCGACCGCGCAGATCAACGCAGGCAGTGCCGACCAGTGCGCACCGATCGGCACCAGCCCACCGGCCACCGCGCTGCCGCCGGCCACACCGAGGCCGAGCGCGGTCGACTGCCAGCCGTACGCCTCGGCAGTGCCCGAAGACCGTTCGCGCACCTGCGAACCGAGCGCGGCGATGGCCGGGGTGTCGCCGGCGCTGACGAGCACCAGCCCGACACCGGAGACCACGAGCGGGGCGGGAATCAGCAGCACGATCGCGCCGGCGACCTCGCTGGTCAGTGCCAGCGCGAGCATCGTCGTGGTCGGTATGCGCGCGCCCCATCGCATCGCCGCCGTTCCTGCGGCCACCATGCCGAGCGTCGCGACGATCACCAGCGGGCCGGCCGCGCCCGGATGCCCGTCTGCGATCGCCACCGCGGGTGCGATCACCTCGAGTGACCCGATCACCGCACCGAGCAGCGCCGTCAGCACGAGCAGGACGAGGTAGCGGCGCACCGCCACCCGACGCTCGTCCGCACTGCGCTGCCGGGTGCGCGGGATCGCCAGCGCGTACAGCACGGTGCACACCCCCGAGACGCCGGCCACCGTCAGCATCGCCACCGTCGGCGTGGACGCGGAGTTCACGATGCTGAACAGCACCGGCGCGAGCAACACGCTGAGGGTCTGCAGGAGCGCGATGAATGCGAACACCGACGTCGCCTGCCCGGCCGGCCGCTCCTGCGGCCACTCCGCGCGCATCTGCGTGGCGATCGGTGGCAGCGCCAGCCCGGCGAGGAATCCGAAGACCACATAGGCAACGGCCCAATGCTGATGTGCCGCGAGCGCGATCAACACGTACCCGCCGGCGTGCACAACGCCGCAGAGCGCCAGCACCATCCGCGGCGGAGCGGTGTCGAGCGCACGTCCCTGCACGGGGCGTCCGATCGCCATGCCGATCGCGTACGCGCTGACCGCGAGTGCCGACGACGTGACGCTGAGCGAGTGCTGGTGCCCGACGAGCAGCAGGGCCAGCCCGATGACGCCTTGCGTGAGTTGCGCGAGTACCCCGAGCGATGCCTGCGCGGAGCGGTCGGGCAAGCGCATCAGGTGTTCAGTGCGGCCGCGATGATCTCGCGCGCCTCCTCCTGGATCATCTCGAGGTGGTCCGGCCCGCGGAACGACTCCGCGTAGAGCTTGTAGACGTCCTCTGTGCCGGACGGGCGGGCGGCGAACCAGCCGTGCTCGGTCGTGACCTTCAGACCGCCGATCGCCGCGTCGTTGCCCGGCGCCTTCGTCAGGCGGTCGACGATCGGGTCCCCGGCCAGCGTGTCCGCAGCGACATCGTCGGGCGACAGCTTGCCGAGGGCCGCCTTCTCTTCCCTGCTGGCCGGCGAGTCGATCCGCGCGTAGGCCGGGTCGCCGAAGCTGACGGTCAGCTCGCGGTACCGCGCGTACGGCGACACGCCGGTAACCGCGGTGATCTCGGACGCGAGCAGGCACAAGATGATGCCGTCCTTGTCGGTCGTCCACACCGAGCCGTCGCGCTGCAGGAAGGACGCGCCCGCCGACTCCTCGCCGCCGAACGCGACCGAGCCGTCCAGCAGGCCGGGGACGAACCATTTGAACCCGACCGGCACCTCGAGCAGGCGGCGCCCGAGCGACGAGGTGACCCGGTCGATCATGGACGAGCTGACCAGTGTCTTGCCGACGGCAGAGTGGCCCGGCCAGTCCGACCGGTTCGCGTACAGGTAGTCGATGGCGACCGCCAGGTAGTGGTTCGGATTCATCAGGCCGCCGTCCGGCGTGACGATGCCGTGCCGGTCGGCGTCGGTGTCGTTGCCGGTCGCGATGTCGTAGTCGCGCTGCTTCTCGATGAGCGAGGCCATTGCGGACGGAGACGAGCAGTCCATCCTGATCTTGCCGTCCCAGTCCAGGGTCATGAACCCGAAGGTGCGGTCGACCAGCGGATTGACGACGGTCAGGTCGAGCCCGTACCGGTCGCCGATCTCGCCCCAGTACGCGACCGACGCACCGCCCAGCGGGTCGGCGCCGATCTGCACGCCGGCCTCGCGGATCGCGTCGAGGTCGACGACCTGCGAGAGCGCGCCGACGTAGCCGTCGAGGAAGTCGTACGTGTCGGCCGCGGCACGCGCACGCGCATACGGGATGCGGCGCACGCCGTCCATGCCGTTCGCGAGGATCTCGTTGGCGCGGTCCTGGATCCACTTGGTGATGTCTGTTCCGGCCGGGCCGCCGTCCGGCGGGTTGTACTTGAACCCGCCGTCGGACGGCGGGTTGTGGGACGGCGTGACGACCACCCCGTCCGCGCGGTGCGCAGGCCCGTCGGCGTTGTGCGCGAGGATCGCGCGCGACACGGACGGTGTCGGCGTGAATCCGTCGCGCGAGTCGACGAGCACCGTCACGTCGTTCGCGACGAACACCTCGAGGGCGGACGCCGTCGCCGGCGCGCTCAGCGCGTGCGTGTCCGCGCCGAGGAACAGCGGACCGTCGATGCCCTCCTTCGCGCGGTACGCGCAGATCGCCTGGCTGGTCGCGACGATGTGATCCTCGTTGAACGTGCGCGTGAACGCCGAGCCACGATGGCCGGACGTCCCGAACGACACGCGCTGCTCAGCCTGCGAGACGTCTGGGTGTTCGGAGTAGTAGGCCGTCACGAGTTGCGCGATGTCGACGAGATCTTCCGGACGGGCGGGCTGTCCCGCGCGTGAGTCGGCCATGCATCTCATCCTGGCACCGCTCGGTACGGTTCCGTCCCATGGACTCCTCCGCCGGCGCGAGCGCCGCCGCCATCGCCGCCGACGTCCGCTCCGGGACGACCACGGCGCGCGCTGCTGTGGAGTCCGCCCTCGCGCGCATCGCCGAACGGGACGCAGAGATCGGTGCGTTCCAGGTCGTCCGTACCGAGGCCGCGTTGCGCGAAGCCGACGCGGTCGATCAGCGCGCGGATCGATTCTCGCTGGCGCTGGCCGGCGTGCCCATCGCGATCAAGGACAACGTGCCTGTCAGCGGCGAGCCGATGCGCATCGGCAGTGCCGGCAGCGATCCGACCCCGCGCGAGTTCGACCATGAGATCGTCCGTCGCGTCCGCCGCGCCGGCGCGGTCGTCGTCGGGCTGACCCGGGTGCCCGAGCTGTGCGTGTTCGGCGCGACCGACTCGACGTTCGGCATCACCCGCAACCCGTGGCGGCCCAACCACACCCCAGGCGGCTCCTCCGGCGGCGCGGCTGCCGCCGTCGCGGCAGGGATGGTGCCAGCGGCGCACGGCAACGACGGCATGGGGTCGATCCGGATCCCGTCCGCATGTTGCGGGCTGGTCGGCATCAAGCCGGGCCACGGAGTTGTGCCGGCCGAACTCGGCAACGGGTCGTGGTTCGACATGGCCGAGAACGGCCCGCTCGCGACGACCGTCGAGGACTGCGCGCTGCTGTTCTCGGTGCTGGCCGGACGGCCCGAGCTGGCCACCCCACCGAAGCCGGCCGGGCTGCGCATCGCGGTGTCGACCCGCAATCCGATCCAGGGCGTGCCGGTTGCCCGCGACTGGGCCGCGGCGGCCCGCGACACCGCGGCTGCCCTGCGCGAGGCCGGGCACACCGTGCGTCAGGCGAACCCGCGCTATGGACAGCTCGCCGGGATCAGCGGGCTGACGCGCTGGTTCGCGGGCACCGAACTCGATGCGCGCCTGCTCGCGGATCGCACCGCGATGACCGGCCCGACCCGGCGGCACGCGGCCATCGGCCGGCTGGCGCTTCGCGCCGGCTATCCGAAGCCGGCCGGCCGCGATCGGTGGCGCCGGCGGGCCGAGCGGTTCTTCGCCGGCCACGACGTGCTGATCACCCCCGCGCTTGCCCAGTCACCGCCCGAGGCGCTGGCCTGGTCGACACGCTCGTGGTCGGCGAACATGATCGCCAACGTGCGTTACGCGGCGTTCGGCGCGCCGTGGAATCTCGCCGGTTGGCCGGCGATGGCAGTTCCCGCCGGCATCGGCGCTGACGGCCTGCCGCGCTCGGTGCAGCTGGTCGCCCGCCCCGGCGGCGAGTCGACCCTGCTCGGCGTCGCGGCACAGCTGGAGGCCCTGCGCCCCTGGCAGCGCACCGCCGGCGGTTAGGCCGGCGGATCGTCGAGATCGAGCGGTGCGACCTGGTCGATCACGGCACCTTCGACCACCGCATCAGGACGATGACTCGTCCCCGGCTCGGGATGCTGAGGCACTGCGCGCAGGGTGTGTACCCGCACGTCGGCCAGCACATCCTTCGCGCCGAGTTCTCGACGGAGCACCCGGAGCGTCTGCTCGTAGACGAGTCGCCGGGTCAGGCCGGGCGCGAGCGTGCCGGCGAGTCCCGCGACCCGGCCGCCGCGTGCGGTCGCCAGTTCGATCGGGTTCAGGATCTCGACGGTGATCAACCGCCGCTCGCGACCGCTGATGCCGGCCGGTCGCGGCGCGGCGAACACCTCGGTGGCGTCGTTCGGCAGGTCTGCCGTCCGGCTGCGGCGCACCAGCGCTGCGAGCGCGGCGAGCGTGAGCAGGTTCGTCACTACCAGGACGATGACGAGCGCGACCACGTTCTCGACGCTACGGCAGTGTCGGAGCAGGCAGCCGACGCCGGCTCAGCTGGGGCCGGTGACGTCCAGGTGGCCCGCACGGGCTGCGACGACACCGGCCTGGAACCTGCTGGTCGCGCCCACCTGTGCCATGTAGTCGGCGATCTGCCGGCGGCAGGTGCGGACCGAGATCGACAGTCGTCGTGAGATGGCTTCGTCCTTCTCGCCCTCGGCCATCAACCGCAGGATCGCGGCGCGGGTCTGGTCGAGTTCGGCGGCATCGCTCTGTTTGCTCAGGGCGTCCTCCAGCGGCTGCGACTCGGCCCAGAGCTGCTCGAAGGTCGCGATCACCCAGCCCACGACGTTCGGCTCGCGGACGACGACCAGGCCCGGCCGGTTCACGTCGGCCGTCGGGATCGGCAGCAGCGCCACCTCGCCGTCGATCACCATGCTGCGGCCGGGCACGGACGCCGCGAAGCGGATCTTGGCGCCGTTGTCGGACAGCTCGGACAGGTAGCTGCGGGTGTGCCGGTCGCGCAGCGCGGCGTGCTGGTAGAGCAGCCGGCTGCGTACGCCGCGGCGCGCCGAGTACAGGTTCGCGATCCGGGTGCGGCTGTCGATGCGGGTCTTCGGCAGCCGGCCGGCGGCCACCGACAGCAACTCGTTCTGGCATCGATCGGCGTAGTGCATCATCACGTTGCCGATCTGGGTCTGATCGGAGATCACGTCGACGGCCACGCCCGGTGACGGCGCGACCGTCAGCGCGTCGTTCCAGTCGATGACCAGCCGGCGGATGGCGTTGCGGCGGGCCTCGACGGACGCGCGCCGGGCACCGAGTTCGAGATCCTCCGCGCCGAGCACGGTCGCCTCGGCGAGCATCGGGCTCACCGCGGTGAGCCGGTCGCCGTCCTCGACCCGGATCAGACCCATCTCGATGAGCCGGCGCAGTGGCTTGTCAAGATCGTCCGGGTCGCGCTCGAGGTCATCGGCGAGCTCCGGGACAACTGCGGTCGGCCGGGCGAGCGCGGCGCGGTAGAGGGCGACCTCTACCGGCCCAAGTTCGTCCAAATCACTCATATCGCCGTCCGCAGAAAAAGTGTCAGGCAGGTACCTGCCACTTCCAGGGTTTGTAACATAAGGGCTTTGGATTGAATCCTAGGTGTAGGGAAGCACGAGGTGCGCCCTGAGCGACGATGTCAACGTCATTTGGCGTTCGTCGTGAGCAGTAAAATAAGGAGATATCCGACATTAGGGGACAGAACGTGACGCTACTCCGCAGGGTTTTGGCGGTTGTCGCGATCGCAGTCGGCCTCGGACTGACCGCGGGGACGGCGAGCGCTGCCGCAGCAGCGCCCGCGCACTCCGCCAAGGCAGCATCTGCTGGCCATGCCACTGCACACCGTCCGATCGTCTTCACCACCGACGACTGGTGGTGGTAACAACGCGCTCCATGCGGCCGTAGTCCTGGCGGCCGCAAGCGAGGATCGATCCCGCTCCGAGGTTTTCCGGCGTCCGTCGGCGCCGCTCGGAGCGGGATCGATTGCTTCACGTCCCTTGAACGGCTGTTCAATCGCGGAATTCGACGGTGTGCCTGTAACGCCGGGCCCGGTTCGCGGCGTCCTCTTGGTGTAGGAACCGAGCAACGCCCATCCGGCGAACGGACGATGCATGGCCAGCGAGGCGCCAGATTTCGAAGCGTTCGCCATCGAGGTGGCGACGCCGCTGTTCCGCACCGCGGTGCTGCTGTGTGCCGACTGGTATCTGGCCGAGGACCTCGTCCAAGAGACGCTGGCACGTATCTACCGGGTCTGGCCGGTCGACGTGGAGTACCCGCTGGCCTACGCGCGCCGCACGCTGGTCCGCACCTTCCTGTCGCATCGCCGGCGGCGTAGCTCCGGCGAGCAGCCGGCCGACCACCTGCCGGATCGGCCCGGCGCCGAGCCCGACAACGCGTTGCGACGCACCCTGCTCGACGCGTTGCGCACGCTGCCGGACCGAGACCGGGCGGTCCTCGTGTTGCGCTATCTGGCCGACCGGAGCGTGGCCGATGTCGCGCACGATCTCGGCATGTCCCGCGGCGCGGTGCGCGTCGCTGCCCTGCGCGCGCTGGCGAAGATGCGCGCCGCGCTCGGCGATTGCGAATTCGACCTGGTCACCGGCTGAGATCCGGCGACATTCCCAACGACATTTTCCAAGCGACATTCCCAGGGGGAAAGCAGCTCATGGACGCAGAACGCGGCATGACCGATCTGTTGAACCACGCCGTCGCGACGATCGAACCGCGCACCGGCGTGCTGGTTTCCGGTGCGACGACTCGCGGACGGGTGCTGCGCCGCCGCCGCCGGATCGCGCAGGTCGGGTCTGGCGCCGCGCTGGTCGGCCTGATCGCGGGCGTCGCGGTCGCGGTCTGGCCCTCCTCCGACGGCGCCGCCCCGAGCGTCTCGCAGCACCGGGCGCCGGCTGCGTCGAAGACAGTCGCATCGAAGCTTCCCAAGCCGGCCGACGACGGGACGACGACCATCACGCCGCAGGTGCTGCTTCAGCGCACGCTCGCGCTGCTCCCGTCCGACGCGACGACGAGCACGTACACCGGACGGTCGTTCGCCGGCTGGGTCGGCGCGGAGTTCGTCTACGACGACGGGGCGGGGGCCGCGCAGTTCGATGTGTCGATCGGCTTCGTCCAGGACGGCATCTCCGGCGAGCAAAAGCCGTGCGCATCGCCCGGGGTCGACTGCCACCTGCTCGGGGACGGCTCGCGCCTGATGGTGTTCCAGGGACCTGAGTTCTCCCAAGGTCACGAGCCCTACGACGCGACGGAGTGGAGCGTCGACCTCGTCCGAACCGACGGCGTCGAGGTCAGCCTCTCCGAGTGGAACTCGAAGCAGGAGAAGGACGGCCCGATCACCCGGGCGAACCCGCCGCTGACGATCGACCAACTGACTGCGATCGCGCGCAGCCCGCAGCTGACGCCACAGGTCAGCTCGCGCACGGTCGCGAACGCCGCATCGCTGTTCCATCCGCACCCGGTGATCACGCAGCGCAAGCTCGAGCGCGAGGCAGCAGCTGTCGCGCAGGCGCGTGCCGAGCGGGCCGCCGCTCGATCCGAGCGTGCCCAGGCGCGCGCGAAGGAACGCGAGCACCGGCGCGGGCGCACGCACCACTCGCACGGGTGACACGATGTGCCGCATGCGGCACATCTCCACGGGCAAGGTCCGCGAGCTCTACCGCCTCGACGACGGCCGGCTGCTCATGGTCGCCTCCGACCGCATCTCCGCCTTCGACTACGTGCTCGACAACGAGATCCCGGACAAGGGCCGCATCCTCACCGCGATGTCGGTGTGGTGGTTCGACCAACTGGCCGACCTCGTCCCCAGCCATCTGCTGAGCGCGACCGACGACGCCATCCCGGAGCAGTGGCGAGGGCGTGCCCTGCTCTGTGCCGAGCTGGAGATGGTGCCGGTCGAGGCGGTGGCGCGCGGCTACCTGGCGGGGTCTGGGTTGCTGGACTACGAGCGCACCGGCGCGGTGTGCGGGCATTCGCTGCCGGCCGGGCTGCGCGACGGCGACCGGCTGCCCGAGCCGATCTTCACGCCTGCGACCAAGGCCGCACTCGGCGAGCACGACGAGAACGTCTCGCAGGAGGCGATCGCCGCGACCGTCGGCGAGTCGACTGCGGCCGAGCTGGCCCGGCTGACCCTGGCCATCTACTCGAGAGCGGCGGACATCGCCCGTGCGCGGGGGATCATTCTGGCCGACACGAAGTTCGAGTTCGGCCGCCGGCCGGGCAGCCCGGACCTGGTGCTCGGCGACGAGGTGCTCACCCCCGACTCGTCCCGCTTCTGGCCGGCTGACCGCTGGGAGCCGGGACACGCGCAGCCCAGCTACGACAAGCAGTACGTCCGTGATTGGCTGCTCTCGGCCGAGTCGGGCTGGGATCGCGCCTCGGGCGGCAAGCCGCCGGCGCTACCGGACGACATCGTCGCCCAGACCAGGGCGCGCTACGTCGAGGCCTACGAGCTGCTGACCGGGCTGCGGTTCGCGGACTGGGCCGCGTAGTCCGCGCGGCCGACGTCGTCTCGGGGGACCGGACGATCCAGGCAATCGGCGCCGAAGTGCGCGATGACCTTCTCGCCGATCGAGGTGAGTGCGGCGATCTCGTCTTCGTCGAGCAGGTCGATCAGATGGTCGCGGACCGACCGTACGTGGTCGGGTGCCGCGGCCTTGATCGCCTCCCAGCCGGTGTCGGTCAGGACGACGTAGGCCGCGCGTAGGTCCTCGCTGCACTCGGCCCGAGTGACCAGGCTCCGCTGCTCCATCCGGGTGACGTGGTGCGAGAGCCGGCTCGGCGACCACTGCATGCGGACGGCCAGTTCGGTGAGCCGGCGGCGATGGTCGGCGGCCTCGGAGAGTGCGGAGAGGACGAGGTAGTCCGGCATCGACAGGCCCGCGTCGTGGGCGAGTTCGCGAGCGACGGCCGAGTCGACGAGCAGCACCATGCGGCGGTAGGCCCGCCAGGCGCGTTGCTCGTCGTCGCTGAGCCAGTTGGTCACGGGATAAGAATACGCATGGAATTATTGACGTGTCATCAAACGTTCTCGTAATGTATGACACGTCAACATCTTGTCTCCGTCCCCCGAGGAGCGTCCGTGCCCCGTCTGTTGATCGTCACGGCCAGTACCCGTCCTGGTCGGGTCGGCCCGGCCATCACCGAGTGGTTCGCCGGCCTGGCCCGCGAGCACGGCGGGTTCGACCTCGAGATCGCCGATTTGGCCGAGCTCGACCTGCCGTTCCACGACGAGCCGGCCCATCCGCGCCTGGGCAAGTACGAGCACGACCACACCAAGCAGTGGAGCGCGATCGTCGACCGCGCCGACGCAGTCGTCTTCGTGATGCCCGAGTACAACTACTCGTTCAGTGCGCCGCTGAAGAATGCTTTCGACTACCTGCACCACGAGTGGCGCTACAAGCCGGTCGGGTTCGTCAGCTACGGCGGGGTGTCCGGTGGTCTGCGGGCGGTGCAGCAGTTCAAGCAGGTCGTGACGACGTTGACGATGCTGCCGGTGCCCGTGCAGGTCGCGGTGCAGAACTTCCCGCAGTACCTGCACGAGGGCCGGTTCGAGCCGGACGAGGGTGCGGCCGGCGCGGCCAAGACGATGCTCGACGAACTCGCCCACCTCGCCCCGGCGATGGCCCAGCTCCGCGCTGCCTGACCCTTTCCGCCGAACGCGGATCTCCTTC
>DASXJN010000103.1:0-2235 GCA_036497365.1 Jatrophihabitantaceae bacterium
GGATGGGTCGTCCGGGGGAATCGTCGCAGGCGGCGGGGTCTGATCACTCGTCATCATGTCTCCCTGCGAGTGGAGGTCGGTCGACGTCATGCAGCAATCTCGGCGAGGTAGCTGCCGAGCGTACGCGGTGCGCGCCGGGGATCGTGCCCAGCACGAGGTCGTTCCCCGTGGAAGCCGTGCGCGGATGTAGTCGGCGATCATCACCTGGAGCCCGTCGCGCATCTGGCCCGTTGGCATACCGGACACGGCGACGTGCGGGCCGACGTCCTGAGCGAGAATCGTGCGCCTCGCGTAACGGCTCATTAGGTCCGCGATCTCGCTGCGGGTGAGGATGTCGCCGGCCCACGAGTCCGAACGTTCCGCCGACGAGATCATCGCCGAGCGTAGGCCGTTGCTGCCGCCTCCGCGACGTCGCGATAATCGACGAAGGTCATCGCCGAGTCTTTGGAGTAGGGCATCGCGAAGACCCGTGCTTGACCGCGTCCTGCCAGCTTCCAGCGGGTGGGTGTTGCAGGTGCAGCTTGCTGGTGAGATAGCCCGCCGAGGCCAAGCGACGCCAAAGACTGTTCCCGGGCGCGGTGGTAAGGCGGTGGCAAATGATCCGCTGGTCCGATCCCGATCAGAATCTTCCCCGACTGTGCGGCTGGAGCATGGTGCGCGCCTCGCCGTCGCCGGGCAGTTCGGCGAGCACCGCGCGGGTGCAGAACAGGACGGCGACGGCAATGATCGCGACGAAAGCGAGCATCGCATCACGCCCTGGAACGAACTGCGTCGCGACACCGAGGCCAAGGACGGGAACGGAAAGTCCTATATAGGCACCAAGGAAGAAGCCGGCGAGCACCTCGGCGCGCGACTCGGATGGCGCAGCGGAGCCTGCGGCGGCAAGGGCACCACGAAACACCAACCCACTACCCTCTCCCGTCACCACGCCGCCGACCACGAAGATCGCCGCGCTGGGCAACCACATCCCGACGGCAAGCAACGCCAGACCGGGTACGAGAAGGACCACACCTGACCGAAGCGTCAGCCCGATTCTCACACGACTTAGCGCGATCTGGGCGAGGGCACCGGCCGCGAAAGCGGCGAACGCCACCGCGCCGGCCACGGCGTGCGACGTTTGGTGCAGTGTGCCGGCGAGGAAGCTCGGGGCAAGGGAGTTGAACACGCCGAACACCGCGAACGACGCGATGCCGGCCGCGGTGGCCGCGAAGAAGATCCGCCGCGCATACGCCGGGACAGCAATACGTTGCGGGCGCCACGACGGCACCGGATCCGGTCGCTCGGTCGTCTCGGGCGCGACGGCAACGAGCACCGCGAGGACGACCAGAGAAGCTCCGAACACGACATACGGCAACCGCAGCGGCTGGACCGTGTACTCGGCGAGCAGTCCGGCGATTAGCGGCCCGACGCCGATGCCGCCCAGGTTTACGGCGGTCGCGACGATCTGCGCCGTTCGTGGAGACCGCGTGCCCTCGTCTGCGAAAATACCAAGGTGCAACTCGGCTAGGTATGCGGTGGCGGAGGCGGTGGTCAGCCCGACCGAAACGCCGCAGATCACGCGGGCGACGAGGAGGCCCGGCAGGCTCGGTGCACGCAGGAAGATGAGCGCGCTCACCACATTGATAAGCAGCGCCGGAACGAACACACGCTTGCGGCCGACCCAGTCAGAGATATGCCCGCCTAGGAACAGGCTGCCGATCACGCCGACCGCGTACGCGGCATAAACGACAGTGATCATGATCGTCGAGAAGTGGTCGCGTCGCTGGTAGAGCACATACAGCGGGGTGGGCACGGCGGAGAATCCCATGTTCACCAGGAACGCGAGCGCAGCCACCCAGAACCCGAACGAGTGGTGCCTGCTCCGGCCGACGTGCGGCAAGGGTCGCGCACCTGCCGCGGTTGCCATGGCCATCTACCTGTCTCCTTGTCCTCCGTTGCCGGTCCGTTACGACGGTCCCTGTCCGACAGCTATGCTGTCCAACGAAGACATTCGATCGTGGCCATCGATTCGAGGAATGACATGGAGCTGCGCCATCTTGAGCACTTCCTCGCGGTCGCCGAGGAACACAACTTCACCCGCGCGGCAGCCCGGATCCATTTGGTGCAGTCCGCGCTGTCGGTCTCAATCCAGTCGCTCGAGCACGAACTGGGAGCCCGGCTCTTCGACCGCACAACGCATCGCGTAAAGCTCACCGCGGCCGGCGAGGCGCTCGTCGCCGAGGCCCGCCGCACCCT
>DASXJN010000104.1:0-14415 GCA_036497365.1 Jatrophihabitantaceae bacterium
GCTTGCCCGGGGCCGGCAGGCGCATCAGAGTTATTGCCCGCAGACTGGCCACGACGCGGATCCGGACTGCCGGTAGAGCTTCATCGCGATCGAGATCTGCTGCTCGCGGGAGGCCAGGTCGGCTCGCGGCGCGTACGCCGTGCCGCCCTCGGCCGCCCACGTGCTCTGGCTGAATTGGAGCCCGCCGTAGTAGCCGTTGCCGGTGTTGATGCTCCAGTTGCCGCCCGACTCGCAGTTGGCGACCGCGTCCCAGTTCAGACCGCCACCGGACGACACCGGCGGGGCGGACGACACGGGCGGCTTCGGACGCGACTTCGTGCCCACCTTCTCGACCTGGGTCGTCGGCTCGGCGACGACCTTGCGCGACACCACCGTCTTGCTCGTCCGCTTGCCGTTGACGATCACGATGCGATAGATGGTCTTTCGCGTGCCCTGCTTGCCGGCCGTCACCACCGAACTGTTGCCCTGGTACATCGACGAGTCGTTGTGCCGCTCGACGCCGAACGGAATGTTCGTGTGCTTGGTCGTCAGGTGGATCTGCACGCGCTCGAGGACGATCTTCATCCCCGGCGTGATCGGCTTCCGCATGCCCGGCGCGAGCCGGTCGTGCTTGGCGATGTGCACGTCCAGATCGTGGATCAGGTCACCGACGGTCGCGTCGGTCGTCGTGAGCTTCTGCTTGTTCCCGCCACGAACCAGCTTGATGTGCTTGGGCGAACGCAGCGCGAGCGCGGTCGCGCCGAGCGGCAGCCGCTGCGCGCGAGAGACCGACACGAAGTCGGAGTCGGAGTACCCGAGCGCGGACAACGCCTGCTGCACGGTCGACGCGGTCGTCCACACCTGGGTGTGCACGCCGTCCAGGCTGAGATTCAGCAGCCGGCCATGGCGCAGGACGATCGTCTCGCCCGTGTGCACCGGCGCGTTCGCGGCGGGAGCGACCAGATCGTGCGAGGTCACCTTGTAGCCCGCGGCGCCCAGCGCGCCGGCGACATCGGTCGCCGAGGTGGCGATGTGCGAGGTCTGCCCGTCGACCACGAGGGTCAGCGCCAGTGGTCGGGCGGCGGTCGTTCCGGTGGAGGCGAAGGCGGCAGTGGTGGCCACGCACACGCCGGCGAGTACTGCTCCGTAGAGGCCGTACTTCAAGCTGCGATGCACTGGAAATGATCTCCTCGGGACGGCTTCAGCTGGGTCTGGTCGAGACTCGGCGCGGAGTCGTTCGTGTGGGTATTCCACCAGGTTCGGTCACGGAACGGTAACCATGGATCGGGACGGCGTCCAAACCCGCCCCGCGGATTGTTACTAAATGTCCAATTAGTCGTCCTTGAGATGCACGCGTGCTTTTCTTGCGGACATTTCGCGCGGAATCTCGGCCTCCGGCACGAAATGCACCAGCGATACCCGCCCCGACCCTCGGTTTATCGGGCGCCCGGCGACCTGGGCGCGTCAGCTCCGGACCCGGCTATCCGCTGCCGGACGATCAAGAAATCCTGGCGCCGACCGCAATTCCTACCCAGTCACAAGACAACTGTGAGGGTGGCCACGTCGCTCAGTGCTCGACGTTGGCTCCGCAAGCGTCGCTCAGTCCGGCAACCCGAAGACCCGTGCTCCGGTGGCCGTGACCGCCGCGCAGACCTCGTCGAGGTCGCGCCCCGTCGCAGCAGCCAGGCCGGCCACCGTCAGCGGCAGCAACCGCGGCGCGTTCGGCTTCCCGCGCAGCGGATGCGGCGTCAGGAACGGTGCGTCGGTCTCGACGAGCACCTGGTCGATCGGGGCCGCCGCGGCGGCCGCTCGCAGACCCGGCGCGTTCTTGAACGTGATGACCCCCGGGAACGACAGTACGTAGCCGGCGGCCACGCACTCACGGGCCATGTCGGCGTCACCGGAGAAGGCATGGAACACGACCTGCTCCGGCGCGCCCTCCTCGCGCAGGATGCGCAACACGTCCTCATGCGCATCGCGGTCATGGATCATCAGCGTCTTGCCGACGTCCTTGGCCAGCGCGATGTGCCGGCGGAAGTGCTCCTGCTGCGCGGCCGGCTCGGTGCGATCCCAGTAGTAGTCGAGCCCGGTCTCACCCACCGCGACCACGCGCGGATCCCGCGCCAACCGTGCCAACTCCGCATATCCGTCGTCGTCCAGCCCGTCGATCTCGGTCGGGTGCACGGCCACCGCCGCATACACGTCCGGATGCGCACGGGCCGCGTCCACGCACCACCGAGACGACGCCACCGTGTCGCCGACCGTCACCGCCCGCACCACCCCGGCGTGGTGCGCT
Organism: Jatrophihabitantaceae bacterium; assembly: GCA_036497365.1. Lineage (GTDB taxonomy): Bacteria > Actinomycetota > Actinomycetes > Mycobacteriales > Jatrophihabitantaceae > RYN-133. The sequence continues at coordinate 2,276 of DASXJN010000104.1, forward strand.
TCTCGCATCACCGCAGCCACGAACGCGGCATCGGCCGCCACCCCCGCCCGCTGCGCCATCGCATCCAGATGCGTGTGCGCATCGAACACCGGCACCGCGAGCGCGGGCACGTCGGCGGGGCTGGGGGGTCCGACTCCGGAGCGCGGATGGGCCTGGCCGCCGAGCGACGAAGGAGCGAGGCTGGTTGCGAAGGAGTCGGACCCCCCAGCCCCGCTGGGCTCACCCTTCAAGCCGTTCCAGCTCCGACGACACGATCGACGGATCCAGCTTCGTGAAGATCGGCTTCGGCGGCGCGAGTGGACGGCCGACCTCGATCGGCGTCGACTCCCAGCGCGCCCCGGTGTCGTAGTCACCGGTGAGGACGGAGTAGTTCGGCAACCCGGGCGCAGTCGGCTCGTCCACCTCGACGAGTTCGGGCATGCGCGCCCAGTCACCCGACCCGCCGAGCGCGGTGTGCACCTTCGCCGACGACGACGGCAGGAACGGCGTGAGCAGCGTCTTCGCGTCGTCCACCACCTGCAGCGCGACGTGCAGCACCGACGACATCCGCGCAGGGTCGCTGGTCTTCAACTTCCACGGCTCCATGTCGGACAGGTACTTGTTCGCAGCACCGACGACAGTCATCGCCTCGGTGATCGCCGCCTTCTGCCGCGACCGCGACAGCAACGCCCCGACCGACTTGAACGCGTCGCGGGACTGCTCCAGCAGCGCATGATCGGCGTCGGTCAACTGCCCCGGCTCCGGGATCGAACCGAGGTTCTTCGACGTCATCGAGATCGTGCGGTTGACGAGGTTGCCCCAGCTTGCGACGAGTTCGTCGTTATTGCGCCGCAGGAACTCCGACCAGGTGAAGTCGGTGTCCTGGTTCTCGGGACCGGCGACCGCGAGGTAGTACCGCAGCGCGTCCGCGTCGTAGCGCGACAGCATGTCGCCGACGTAGATCACGACGTTGCGCGAGGACGAGAACTTGCGTCCCTCCATCGTCAGGAACTCGCTCGACACCACCTCGTAGGGACGATCGAGCGCGCCCAGCGATCCGGGCGTGCCGTCCTTCGCACCGATGCCGGAGTAGCCGAACAGCATCGCCGGCCAGATCTCGGCGTGGAAGACGATGTTGTCCTTGCCCATGAAGTAATAGCTGCGGGCGTCCGGGTTCTGCCACCACGCGCGCCACGCGTCGGGATTGCCGCTGCGCGCCGCCCACTCGATCGACGCCGACAGGTAACCGACAACTGCGTCGAACCACACGTAGATCGACTTGTCGGTGCGGTCGCGCCAACCGTCCAGCGGCACCGGGATGCCCCACTCGAGATCGCGCGTGTACGACCGCGGCTTCAGATCGTCGAGCAGGTTGAGTGCGAACCGCTGCACGTTCGGCCGCCAGTGGTTCTGCTGCTTGAGCCAGTCGGCCAGCACGTCACCGAACGCGGGCAGGTCGAGCATCATCTGCTCGACCTCCACGAACTGCGGCGTCTCGCCGTTGATACGCGACCGCGGTTCGATCAGGTCAATGGGATCGAGCTGGTTGCCGCAGTTGTCGCACTGGTCGCCACGCGCACTCGGGTAGCCGCAGATCGGGCAGGTGCCCTCGATGTAGCGGTCGGGCAACGTCCGACCGGTGGACGGGCTGATCGCGCCCAGCTGCTTCTCGGCGAACACGTAGCCGTTCTTCAGCAGGCCCAGGAAGATCTCCTGCGAGATCGCGTAGTGGTTCTTCGTGGTCGTCCGCGTGAACAGGTCGTAGGACAGACCGAGCTGCTGCAGGTCCTCGGCGATGATCAGCGCGTTGCGGTCCGCGAGTTCCCTCGGCGACACACCCTCCTTGTCCGCCTGGACCTGGATCGGCGTGCCGTGTTCGTCCGTGCCGCTGACCATGAGCACGTTGTTGCCGGCCATCCGCTGGTAGCGGGAGAAGATGTCGGACGGAACTCCGAATCCGGCGACATGACCGATATGTCGCGGACCGTTGGCATAGGGCCACGCGACGGCCGTCAGGATGTGCTCACTCACCCCTCCAGCGTAGTGAGGTGCTCGGGGGCGATTTCGTCGTCTCCGGTGGGCGAGCCGGTGCTTCAACGTGGGTATACCGCGAGCGCGCGGCTGACAGGACCGCGCATCGCATCGCTCGGAGGGAACCACCGATGTCCACCAATCTCACTGCGCGGATGCGCGCGCTCGGGACGGCAGGTGTCGCCGCGTCGCTCGTCGCGTCCGTCCTCGTCGCCGCCGCCGAACCGGCCACCGCTGCCACCAATTCCACGCGGTGGACCTCCACCGCGACCAAGGGACTGAAGCTCCGGCATGCGACGCTGCTCGCGAAGAGCGCCCCGAACTCCGATCCGCTGCGCCTGACGATCGGCCTGAACGTGCGCAACCCGGCCAACCTGAAGAAGCTGGTCAAGCAGCAGAACACGCCCGGCAGCAAGCAGTTCGGCAAGTACCTCAACCCGAACCAGTTCACCAAGCAGTTCGCGCCGAGCAAGTCGCAGACCGCGCAGGTGACCAAGTACCTCAAGAAGGCCGGCATCAAGAAGGTGCACGTCTCACCGAACCGGCTGCAGATCACCGCCAAGACGAACGTCGGCAAGGCCGAGAAGGCGTTCCACACCAACATCGCCGGCTACAAGCAGTTCGGCTCGCGGGTGCTGGCCAACACCTCGCCGGCGATGGTGCCGTCCTCGCTGCACGGGATCGTGTCCAGCGTGCTCGGGCTCTCGACGCTCGGGTTCACCGTCGGCCCGCAGGACGGCCCGACGGCGCCGAAGCTCACCGGCTACTACCCGGACGAGTTCAACAAGGTCTACGACGCCGGCAGCACCAAGGCCGGCGGCCGTACCCAGCTCGCGATCATCGCCGAGGGCGATCTCACCCAGACGATCAAGGACCTGCGCACCGCGGAGAAGAAGCGGAACCTCAAGCAGACACCGGTGAGCCTCGTGTACGCCGGCCCGAAGAGCACCGACACCGCGGGCGCCGACGAGTGGGACCTCGACACGCAGACCTCGACCGGCGTCGCGTCGTCCGCGGCACGGCTCTACATCTACGTCGCGCCGTCGCTGACCAACGCCGATCTGGCGCGTGCCATCAACCGGTGGGTGACCGACGACAAGGCGCAGGCGGCGTCGGCATCGCTCGGCGAATGCGATGTGCTGCCGTTCCTCGACGGCTCGATGATGCTCGACGACATGGTCCTCGAGGAGGCCGCCGCGCAAGGCCAGACGTTCTTCGCCTCGACCGGCGACACCGGCAGTTCGTGCGCGGTCGCCGGGACGAACGGCGTGCCCGGCAGCGGCCCGCTCGACACCGAGTACCCGGCCTCGTCGCCGTACACCGTCGCCGTCGGCGGCACCACGCTCGACACCGACGACTCGGACAACTACGGCACCGAGATCGCCTGGAACGCGGGTGGCGGCGGTGTCTCACCGGTCGAGAACGGTGGCATCTGGCAGAACGACGTGGTGCCGACGTCGGCTGCCGGCGCGCGCGGCGTTCCCGACATCGCGCTCGACGCCGACCCGAACACCGGCGCGTTGATCTATGTCGACGGCGCGGTCGAGCAGATCGGTGGCACCAGCCTCTCGTCGCCGATGGCGCTCGGTATGTGGACGCGGCTCCAGTCGAGCAACGGCCGCAAGCTCGGCTTCGCCGCGCCGAAGCTGTACGCGCTCTACAGCAAGGCGCAGACGAGCCCGCCGCTGCCGCCGTCCGCGGTGCCCGGCTTCCACGACATCACAGTGGGCGTCAACGGCGCGTACCCGGCCACGCCGGGCTGGGACTACACGACCGGCCTGGGCAGCTTCGACCTCAATGCGCTGAACACCGCGCTGAAGGGCTGAGCAGGGCAACCTCGGGGACTGCACCGCACCACCACCGGCGACGGGACTGCCGGCCCTCGTGTAGGGAGACACGCCGAACACCCCGCACAAAGGCCAAGTGCGGAAGTGCCGGCAGCGCGGGTTCGACAATGAACGCTCTGCAGGAGTCCGCCCGGCGGGTCGAGCGGCAGAGCGTTCAGCGTCGCCGAGCCCGAACCCACCACTCCACCCCGGTTGGTGATCAACAGGCGCGAAACGCCCCCATAGGGCGTCTCGCGCCTGTTGATCATGGACGGTCAGGAGTGTGCTTCGCGGCAACCACGGCGTCGAACACCGCCCGCTTCGGCACGCCCCGCTCGCGCGCGATCTCCGCGATCGCGTCCTTGCGCACTTGGCCGGCCGCCTCACGCTCGGCCACCGCACCGGCGAGCGCGGCGGGATCGACTTCGGCCGTCGGGGGTGCCGCGCCCTCAACGACGACGGTGATCTCGCCGCGCACATCCCCCTGCGCCCAGTCGGCGAGTTCGCCCAGCGTGCCCCGCCGCACCTGCTCGTAGGTCTTGGTCAGCTCGCGGCACACCGCCGCCGCGCGATCCGTGCCGAACACCTCGGCAAGATCGCGCATCGCGTCGGCAAGCCGGTGCGGCGCCTCGAAGAAGACCAGGGTGCGTGGCTCGTCCGCCACCGCCGCGAGCGCGCGACGCCGCTCCCCCGACCGCCGTGGCAGGAACCCTTCGAAGCAGAACCGGTCGACCGGCAACCCGGACAGTGCGAGCGCCGTCGTCACCGCCGACGGCCCGGGCAGTGCGGTGACCTCGATACCTTCGGCCACCGCGGCCACGACGAGCCGATAACCCGGGTCCGACACCGACGGCATGCCGGCATCGGTCACCACCAGCACGTCGTCGCCGGCACGCAGCGCGTCGAGCAGGTGCGGCACCCGCGCTGTCTCGTTGCCCTCGAAGAACGACACGACCCGCCCGGACGGAGTGATCTCGAGGTCCGAGCACAACCGCCGCAACCGGCGGGTGTCCTCGGCCGCGATCACCGCGGCGCTCTCGAGCGCGATGCGCAGCCGCGGCGACGCGTCGTCGGCGCGGCCCAGCGGCGCGCCGCCGAGGATCACCCGTCCGGCGGCCATGCAGGCAACGTACTGCCCCGTTCTCACGGCATCCGCCAGTAGCATCGCTCCCGTGACGGCGACCCTCCCGGAGTGGATCCCCTTCCCGGAGGCGTACGAGGACCCCGCCGAACTCGATCGTCCACGCCAGCCGGTGCCGCACGCACTGCGGCGTTGGGAGGACCCGCGGCCGTGGGTCGCCTGGCTGATCTGCGCCGCGCTGACGATCGCCGCCGGCTTCACCCGGTTCTGGGGGCTCGGCTTCCCGAACAAGAAGATCTTCGACGAGGCGTACTACCCGGTCGAGGGGCAGGAGCTGCTGCGCTTCGGCTACGAGGACAATCGCGGCTACACGTTCATCGTCCATCCGCCGCTGGGCAAGTGGCTGATCGGCTGGTCCAGCGACCTGTTCGGCAACGGCCTGCAGGACGCGTTCGGCTGGCGGGTGGCGCCGGCGTTCTTCGGCAGCCTCAGCGTCCTGCTCATGTTCTGGATCGCGCGGCGGCTGTTCCGCTCGAACCTCTTCGGCGCGATCGCCGGCGGGTTGATGGTCGTGGAGGGGATGTCGCTGGTGCTCGCGCGCACCGCGATCCTCGACGTCTTCCTGCAGTTCTTCGTCCTCGCCGCATTCGGCGCGTTGGTCTACGACCGCGATCAGATGCGGGCGCGGCTGGCTCGACTGATCGAGGACGGCGCCGATCTGTCGCAGGGCGTGCCCTCGCTCGGTCCACGACCGTGGCGCCTGCTCGCCGGCGTGCTGTTCGGACTCGCCTGCGCGACCAAGTGGACGGCGCTGTCGTTCTTCGTGCTGTTCTGGCTGCTGAGCCTGCTGTGGGACCGCGGTGCGTACAAGGCCGCCGGTGTCACCCGCCGGTTCCGCGCCACGGTGCGGCGGTCGTGGTTGCCGTCCCTGGGCTCGCTCGGGATCGTCCCGATCGCGACGTACCTGTTTTGCTACACCGGCTGGTTCGTCGGCGAGAACGGGTGGAACCGGCACTGGGCCGACTCGCACGGGACGGTCGGTCACCTGCACGTGTTGGGCATGTCGATCCCGCTCTGGTGGGGTTGGGTGCCTGGCCCGATCCGCTCGCTGGGCCAGTACACGTACGAGGCGTACACGTTCCACGAGTCGCTGTCGTCACCGCACGCATACGGGTCCGGGCCGTGGAGCTGGCTCGTGCTCGGGCGCCCGGTCGACTTCTACTACAACGGCAACGGCCACGACTGCGGCGCATCAGCCTGCTCGCGCGAGGTGCTGCTGATCGGCACGCCGTTGCTGTGGTGGGCGTTCGTCCCGATGCTGTTGTGGCTGGCCTGGCACTACATCAGCACCCGCGACTGGCGTGCGGCCGCGGTATGGGTGGCGTTCCTCGCCGGCTGGGGGGTCTGGTTCCAGGATCTCAAGCGCACCAAGTTCTTGTTCTACATGGCACCGCTCATCCCGTTCCTGATCTTCGGGCTCACCCTCGCGCTCGGCGTGCTGCTCGGGCCGGGACTGCGAAGAAGCGCCGAGCAGGTCGGCGTCAAACGACGACGCTGGGGTATCGCGGGAGTCAGCGTCTACCTCGGCCTCGTCGTGGTCGACTTCGCGTGGATGTGGTCGATCCTGACCGGCACGGTGACCAGCTACGACGTGTGGCACGCGCATATGTGGCTGCCCTCGTGGGTATGAGCCGTACATGAGTCTTGCTGCCAAACTGCGCCGTGCACCCCTTCGGATCAGCACCGGCGCGTTCATCCTCAATGCCGGCTTGACCAAGCTCGGAGGCGGCGACGATCAGGCCAAGGCATTGCACGGCATGGCCTCCGGCGCCTACCCGGTGCTCGAGAAGGTGCCGCCGAAACCGTTCCACAAGACGCTCGCCTCGGGCGAGATCGCGTTGGGCAGCGCGCTGCTCCTGCCGATCGTGCCTGCGGGTCTGGCCGGTCTCGCGCTGACCGGGTTCTCCGGCGCGCTGCTCGGCATGTGGTGGCGCACCCCCGGCATGCACGGCGAGAACAACCCGCGGCCGACGCAGCAGGGCACTCCGGTCGCGAAGGACGTCTGGATGCTCGGCAGCGGCATCAGCCTGGTGCTCGACGCCGTGCTCACCGACTCGAAGGTGCTCAACGAGCACACCCGCGCCGAGGCGAAGGCTTCATTGAAGGCCGACGCCAAGGCGGCCCGCCGCTCCGCGCGGCGTGCCGCCAAGCGGGCCCGCAAGGGAGCCGGGCACCTGCTGCCGAACTGACCGCTGCACACTGGGCAGGATCCGCTTCGGCCTGGAGGTGCGTCGTGTACTACCCGCTGACCGTCCGTGATTTCCTCGACCGGGCGGAGCGGGTCTATCCCGACCGATCCGCAGTGGTCGACGAGCCGGACCAGCCGGCGCCGAGCCTCGGCGACCTCACCTACCGCGAGATGGCGATCAACGCCCGCGCACAGGCCGCGCGACTGGACGAACTCGGCGTGCCCGTCGGCGGCCGGGTCGCCGTGATCTCGCAGAATTCCGCGCGCCTGCTCACGTCCTTCTTCGGCATCGCCGGCTGGGGACGGATCCTCGTACCGATCAACTTCCGGCTCAGCAAGCCTGAGATCCAGTACATCGTCGGACACTCCGGCGCGCAGGTCGTCTACGCCGACCCGGCTCTGAAGGACACGCTCGACACCCTCGACGTGGAGCACAAGTTCGTCCTCGGCGACGACGACGCGCTGTACCGCCACGATGCCGAACCGCGCCCCTGGGACGACCCGGACGAGCGCGCCACGGCGACGATCAACTACACGTCCGGCACGACGGCCCGGCCCAAGGGCGTGCAACTCACGCACCGCAACAACTGGCTCAACGCGACCGTGTTCGGACTGCACACCACGGTGAGCGACCGCGACGTGCTGCTGCACACGCTGCCGATGTTCCACGCCAACGGGTGGGGCATGCCGTTCGCGGTCACCGGCGTCGGCGGGCGGCACATCGTCCTGCGGCAGGTCGACGGCACCGAGATCCTGCGGCGCGTCGACAAGTACGGCGTCACTCTCATGTGCGCCGCGCCGGCCGTGATCAACGCGGCGCTCGACGCCGCCGAGACGTGGGACGGCGAGATCCCTGGACGCGACCGCGTGCGCATCGTCGCCGCCGGTGCTCCCCCGCCGACCAGGACGATCGAGCGGGTGCTCGAGACGCTCGGCTGGGAGTTCATCCAGATCTACGGGCTGACCGAGACCTCGCCGCTGGTCACCATCAACCGCCAGCGGGCCGAGTGGGACGACCTCGACACGCACGAACGGGCACGCCGGCTCGGCCGGGCCGGTGCGCCGGCGCTGGGCGTGCGCGTGGACGTGGACGCCGACGGCGAGGTCGTCACCGCGTCCAACCACAACCTGGACGGCTATTGGGAACAGCCCGAGGCCACTGCCGAAGCGCAGGCGGACGGCTGGTTCCACACCGGCGACGGCGGCTTTGTCGACGAGGACAACTACCTGGTCATCCAGGACCGCAAGAAGGACGTGATCATCTCCGGCGGCGAGAACGTCTCCTCGATCGAGGTCGAGGACGTGCTGACCTCGCACCCGGCCGTCCGCGAGGTCGCCGTGATCGGCATTCCGGACGAGAAGTGGGGCGAGTCGGTGACCGGCTTGGTCGTGACAGACGGCTCGGAGGTCACCCCGGCGGACCTCATCGCGCACTGCCGCGAATCGCTGGCCGGGTACAAGTGCCCGAAGCGGATCGAGTTCGTCGAGTCGCTGCCGCGGACGGCGACCGGAAAGCTGCAGAAGTTCAAGCTGCGCGAGCCCTTCTGGGCCGGCCGCGACCGTCAGGTCAACTGAGTCCGGCGGGGTTGTTTCCAAGGGCGACGTTTACGGGAACAACGGCTAAGGTCGGAACCAAGCACGAACCGTACATACCGCAGAATCAGGAGATTTTGGCGTGGAGCCCGAAGAGCTTCTCGCCGACTACCGCGCCCGGGTAGCCGGCATCGCCGAACGCGCGCGGGCCGCCCGCGCCCGCATCGCCACGGTGCGTGGCACCGCGACGAGCAGTGACGGCGCCGTCACGGTGTCGGTGAACGTCCAGGGGGCCTTCGAAGACCTGAGCTTCGGCACCGCCGCGGAGTCGCTCGCGCTTCCCGAACTCGCTGCCACGATCCTTCGCACCAGCCGCACGGCACGCGTGCGGGCGGCCACCGCGGGGGCCGACGCCCTCGTCCCGCTGATCGGCACCGACAGCGCGGCCATGAGCCTGGTCCGCGCGAACATCCCGGACGACACCTCGCTCGACGAGGCTGTCGATCGTCCCGGTCGGGACGATCTCAACGAAGAAGAATCCGAACGGGTGCGGGACGCGTCCGACGCTACGGCGCCGTCACCGAGCACCCGACCCCGTCCGCATCTCGTGGACGACGACGAGGACGAGACGGGGTATACGAGAGGTGACTGACCACTGTGACAGACATTCAAGTCTCTGCGGAGGCGTTGACCAGCCACGCAGGTGAAGTAGACACACTCATGAACGCGCTGCGCTCGGCCGCGGCGTACGGCGACGGCGCCTTCGACCTGCGCGCCTTCGGGATCATCGGTTCGGCCTGGTCGCAGATCCTGCACGCATGGACGACCGACGCCAAGAACCTCGTGGACAGCTCGGCCGACGCGGGCAACCAGATCGCCGCGGCGATGCGCGAAATGGCCGCGTCCTACACCGCGCAGGACGGCTCGTCGGCGCAGTCCTTCCAGCAGATCTCCGACGGCCTCGGAGGTCAATGATGACCGAGAGCAACCCGCTCGTCGTCGACGAGCCGCGCACCGGCCTGCTCAACGGGACGGCCGACACCGGGTCGGGCCACGAGTTCGACGGCGGCGGCGCGTTCTTCGACTTCGCGTCGACGATCAAGGACGGTGCGAACGAGAACTGGGTCGGCCTCGGCATCGATGTCGCCGGCGACGCGCTCGACGTGCTCGGGTTCTGCGAGGATCCGCTGCAGGGGCTGCTGTCGGCCGGCATCGGCTGGCTCATCGAGCACATCTCGTTCTTGAGCGAGCCGCTCGACTACCTGGCCGGCAACCCGGAGTTCGTCCAGGAGCGCGCGCAGACCTGGGCGAACATCAAACAGGCGCTCGACCAGGCGTCCCAGGACTATCTGCAGTCGGCCCAGACGCTGCTGCAGCAGTACACCGGGTCGGCCGCGACCGCCTACGGGAAGTCCGCGCAGAACTTCGCGCAGGGCATCAGCTCCACCGCCTCGCACGCCGACAACGCGAAGAACGCGATGACGGTTGCCGCCGCGATCGTGGGGACGACCCGCGGACTGGTGCGTGACTGGATATCAACGTTCGTGTCCGCCGCGATCGAAAAGGCCGCAGTCGCGCTCGCTACGTCATTCCTCGACTTCGGTGCGTCGCTGGCGGCCTACATCGCGGACGAGGTCGCCGAGGCGAGCATCCTGGCCGACAAGACGGCGAGCAAGCTGTCCGAGCTGGCCGACGAGCTGAGCCAGCTCGCCGAGAAGGCGTCGCAGAGCGCCTCGACCGCGGAACGCGCGGCGGCGACGGTCTCCAAGGACGCCACCAAGCTGACCAAGCAGACGTCCTCCTCGCTGAAGAACGCGTCGAAGTTCGGGCGCAGCCGTACCGCGGAGGCGTCCCGGCTGGCCAAGCAGGCCGGCAAGACCGGTGCCTACAGCACGAAGACCGCCGAGGCGTTGAAGAACAGCCGGGCGGCCGATCGCGACCTCAAAGAGGTGCTCAAGGGCACGGACAAGGCGGATGAGGGGCTCGTCGGCGCCGGCTCGGCGACCGGCGGTCTGCACCAGGGCCTGGTCAACACCTCTGCGCAGGCCGGGCACGTCGAGTCACAGCTGCAGCGCGAGATCGACAAGCTGCAGCAACAGCGCCGGGTGATCACCGGGCGGCGGCTCGGCGTGGACGAGAAGAAGCTCGCTCCCGATCGCGACCTGGGTGCCGTGCTGGACGACGTGCTCAAGGACACCCCGAAGGACGTCGCCGGTCACGGCGCCGTCGAGGTCGGCCGCCAGTCGACGACCGAGCGCGAGAACCGCGCGCACGAACTCGAGGAGCAGCAGGAGGAGCGCGGCGAGCTGCCCGACGGCAGCCTGCTCGAAACCGAGTAACACCCCGGACACCACACTTGGCCCCGCTGCAGGGCGACACGCCGCCGAAATCCCTGCTGCGGGGCCAAGTGCATTGTGTCGACGGTCAGTGCACCAGGAAATGAACACGGGGCGGCTGGTCGTTGCACCCACATGCAGGTTGAGATCTGGTCCGACGTCGTGTGCCCGTGGTGCTATCTCGGCAAGGTGCGGTTCGAGAAGGCGCTGTCCGAGTTCGTCCATCGCGATGAGGTGAGCGTCCGGCACCGGTCGTTCCAGCTCGATCCGGGGGCGCCGTCCGACTCGACCGTGGACACCTCGTCCTCGCTTGCTGCGAAGTACGGCCTCACCCCGGAACGGGTTGATGCGATGCAGCGCGAGATGGAGGCACGCGCAGCGTCCGACGGCCTCGAGTACCACCTCGACGGGCAGCGCACGGGCAACACTCATACGGCACACCGGCTACTCCAGTTGGCCGCCGATCAGGGCCGCCAGGACGAGTTGCTCGAACGGATGTACCGCGCGTACTTCACCGAGCACGGCTCGGTGTTCGACGCGGACGCGTTGCGCGGGCTCGCGCTCGAGTCCGGACTCGCGCAGGGTGACGTCGACCGAGTCCTGGCGGGCGACGCTTATGCCGACGCGGTCGAGGCGGATCTCGAACAGGCCCATGCCTACGGCATCACCGGCGTGCCGTTCTACGTCATCGACGGCCGGTTCGGCATCTCCGGCGCGCAGCCGGTCGAGGTGTTCAGCGCGGCGCTCGAGCAGGCGCACGCCGCCGCGTCGTCAGCCACGCCCTGACCGTATCGATCGCCATTCCGACGGCCAGGGTGACCGTCAACGCAACCCCGAACGCGCCGATCGTGTCGGTCGTGTAGTGGTAGAAGTGGCCGACCAGCCCCACCGCGCCTGCCACCAGCGCGATCGCGAGCACAGTGATGCAGAGCAGTTTGCGCGCCGCGCTCAGGGCCGAGGCGAGCACGATCACCCCCGCGACGCAGACCAGTGCGGCGAGCCCTGTCTCGTGACCGCTGGGATAGGCGAGCGCCTCACTGAGGCCGAGCCCGTGGGTGACGATCCCGTTGCTGCGATGGACGATCGGCTTCAGCACGTCCTCGGTG
>DASXJN010000105.1:0-44857 GCA_036497365.1 Jatrophihabitantaceae bacterium
CGGCGATCGAGCGGGTGCTGTTCGAGGTCAAGCGCGTCATCGTCGGCCAGGATCGCCTCGTCGAGCGCATGATGGTCAGCGTCCTCGCGCAGGGCCACTGCCTGCTCGAGGGCGTGCCGGGCGTCGCGAAGACGCTCGCCGTCGAGACCCTGGCCCGCACGGTGAGCGGTACTTTCTCGCGCCTGCAGTTCACGCCCGACCTCGTGCCGTCCGACGTCGTCGGCACCCGCATCTACCGGCCCGGCAGCGAGCGGTTCGACACCGAACTCGGTCCGGTCATGGCCAACTTCGTCCTCACTGACGAGATCAACAGGGCTCCGGCCAAGGTGCAGTCGGCGCTGCTCGAGGTGATGGCCGAAGGGCACGTGACGATCGGCGGTGAGCGCTTCGACGTACCGCGTCCGTTCCTCGTCCTCGCCACGCAGAACCCGATCGAGTCCGAGGGCGTGTACCCGCTGCCGGAGGCGCAGCGCGACCGGTTCCTGATGAAGATCAGCGTCGACTACCCGACAGCGGCCGAGGAGCGCGAGATCGTCTACCGGATGGGCGTCGACCCGCCGGTCGCGAACACCGTGATCAGCACGGACGAGCTGATGCGCCTGCAGGCGACTGCTAACCGCGTCTTCGTGCACCACGCGATCGTCGACTACGTCGTCCGCGTCGTCGTCGCGACGCGACACCCGGCCGAACACGGCATGCCCGACGTCGCACAGTGGGTGTCCTACGGCGCCAGCCCGCGTGCCAGCCTCGGCCTCGTTGCAGCCGCACGTGCGATGGCGATGCTGCGCGGGCGCGACTACGTGTTGCCGCAGGACGTCCTCGACATCGCCGCGGACGTGCTGGCGCACCGCATGGTGCTCAGCTACGACGCGATCGCCGACAGCGTGCCTGCCGCGCACGCGGTGCGGCGCATCCTGCAGACGGTGCCGCTGCCCCAGGTGGCGCCGCGCCAGCGCGCGAACGGTCCGATCGACGTGCGCACCGGCCAGCCGCCGCAGCACCCGCTCGTCTACGGCCAGGCGGCACCCCCGCAGCAGAGCCCGTGGGGCGAGCGCTCCGCGTAGGCGCTGCACCGAGTCATGACCGCGCCACTTCCTGACGATCACGGGCCCGCGCTCGACCTCGGCTCGTCCGAGCCGCTGCTGCGCCGGCTCGAACTGACCGTGCGCAACCGGCTGGACGGCCTGTTGCAGGGCAACTACGTGGGGTTGGTGCCCGGTCCGGGGTCCGAGACGGGTGAGTCGCGCCAGTACGTGCCCGGCGACGACGTGCGCCGGATGGACTGGCCGGTCACGGCGCGCACGACCGTGCCGCACGTGCGGCAGACGATCGCCGACCGCGAGCTCGAGACCTGGCTGGTCGTCGACCTCTCGCCCAGCATGGACTTCGGCACCGGACGGACCGAGAAGCGCGAGCTGGTGCTCGCCGCGATCACTGCGGTCGTCCACCTGACCGTCCGCGGCGGCAACCGGGTCGGCGCCATCGTCAGCAACGGCCGCGAGATGTACCGCGTGCCCGCGTTGGGCGGACGCAACCACGCCCGCCACCTCGTCCGGCGGATCGCGGCGACGTCCCGTGTCGAGGCGGGTGGCGGTCCGGATCTGGCCGCGATGCTCGAGTCGCTGCGCCGTCCACCGCGGCGTCGCGGCATGGTGGCGGTCATCTCGGACTACCTCGAGAGCGGACCGATCGAGGCGGCGCCGCGCTGGGAACGGCCGCTACGTGCGCTGTCGGAGCGCCACCAACTGGTCGGCATCGAGGTGCTGGACCCGCGCGAGCTCGAACTGCCTGCGGCCGGGCTGGTCACATTCGTCGACCCGGAGACCGGACGTGAACTCGAGGTGCAGACGAATTCGGCCGGCGTGCGGCAGCGGTACGCGCAGGCCGCGCAGGCGCAGCGCGCCCGGATCGGGACGGCGCTGCGGCACGCGGGTGCCGCGCACCTGCAGCTGCGCACCGACGGTGACTGGATCAACGACGTGGTGCGGTTCGTGATCACCCGCCGACGCGGTGCCGGCAACAACGCACTTGCCGCCCAGGGGCTGCGCTGATGCATTTCCTGTCGCCTGCCTGGCTGCTGCTGCTCATCGGCGTGGCGGGACTGGCCGCTGCGTACGTGATCGTCCAGTTACGCCGCACGAAGTACGTTGCACGCTTCAGCAACGTGGAACTGCTCGGCAGCGTCGCGCCGCGGCGTCCCGGCTGGCGCCGCCACCTGACCTTCGCCCTGCTGCTCATCTCGATGACGGTGTTGTCGGTCGGTGTCGCTCGTCCGTCTGCTGCGGTACGAGTGCCACGCGATCGCGCGACGGTGATGCTCGACATCGACGTGTCGCTGTCGATGGAGGCGACCGATGTGCTGCCCACGCGGTTGCAGGCGGCGCAGCGGGCGGCCAAGCAGTTCGCCGGCCTGCTGCCGGCGCGGATCAATCTCGGCCTGATCAGCTTTGCCAGTAGCGCGAACGTCCTCGTGCCGCCGACGATCAGTCGTCCGCCGGTGAAGAAGGCGATCGAGGGACTGCATCTCGCGCAGCGCACCGCGATCGGCGAAGCGATCTTTTCCTCGATCGATGCGATCCGTGTGTTCGCGAAGGCCACCACCGCGAAGGGCGAGAAGGAGCCGCCGGCGCGGATCGTCCTGCTCAGCGACGGATCCAACACCTGGGGACGGCCGTTGAGCAGCGCGATCGCGGCAGCTAAAGCTGCACACGTGCCGGTGTCGACGATCGCGTTCGGCACGCCGAACGGCACGGTGGCCGGCGACAACGGCCAGGCCATCCCGGTACCGGCGGACGACGCCGCGCTGAGCCAGATCGCGCAGCAGACAGGTGGCACGTTCCACACCGCGACCTCCGCGCAGGAACTGCAGACGGTGTATCGCGACATCGGCTCGCAGATCGGCTACACGACCAAGCACCACGACATCAGCTGGCGGTTCCTGCTGACCGGCGTGCTGATCATGCTCGCCGCGGCAGGCACCGCGATGCTCTGGTCCGGCCGCCTGGCCTGATCCCGCTACCTGACCCCCGCTGACCGCTAACCCCCACCCACCACCTTGATTTGGTATCGACTGACCAGATTTCCATGATCGAAATGGTGATTCGATACCAAATCAAATGTGGGTGGTGGCGGCCGGCGGAGTGGGGTGGGGAGAGTCAGTTGGCGGCGAGGCGGGGGTCGAGCACCAGCTTGCCGACCGAGGTGCGGTCGAGCAGCGCGCGGTGCGCATCGGCGGCACGCTCGAGCGGATAGGTAGCGCCGATCACCGGACGCAGTGACCCGTCCGCGATCATCCCGAGCAGGTCGGTGACCGCAGCCGCGAGCAGGTTCGGCTGCTGAGCGATGTGCATGAGCCAGAACCCGATCACGGCCTGGCTGCGCCCCATCAACGCACGCGGGTCGAGCGGCGTCGGCGGCGTGCGCCCGGCCATGCCGAACACGGCCAGCCGGCCCAACGGCGCCAGCGCGATCAGGCTCTGGTCGAACACCGCGCCGCCGGTCATCTCGAGCACGATGTCGACGCGGTTGCCGCCGTTTGCCTCGCGCAACACCGCAGCGAGGTCCCCGGCCGTCGAGTCCACGGCGACGTCGGCGCCGAGTTCCAGGGTCAGCTCGCGCTTCTCGGCGGACGACGCGGTGGCGATGACCCGTCCGGCGCCCCAACGCTTGGCGAGCTGGATGGCGATCGTCCCGACGCCGCCGGCACCGGCCGACACGACCACCGACTCGCCCGGCTGCAGGTGCGTCGACGTGCGCAGCAAGTGCCACGCCGTCGCGCCCTGAACCAGCGTCGTCAGCGACGCGGCGTCAGATACCTCGTCCGGTAGCGGGAACAGCCGCCGCGGGTCAGCCGCGACCTTCTCGGCGTAACCGCCGCTGCCGAGCAGCCCGAGCAGCCGGCGCCCGTCCGCACCGCGCAGCACCACCTCGCCGCCGGGGATCATCGGCAGCGACTGCTTGGCGAGATAGGAATCCTCGGTCTGGTGGGTGTCGGCGTAGTTCACGCCGGTCGCCAGGACGTCGAAGACTTCTTGGCCGTCGCCGGGTTGCGGGTCGGGCAGGTCGCGGACGACGAGCGTTTCGGGTCCGCCGAACTCGGTGAGCTGGATGCCACGCACGATGCCGACCGTACCCGCGGGTAGCGGGCACGCGGCGGGGCGGGTTCGGCGCATCCACTAGCGTCAAGAGGCGTGACTGATGGCCGGGTCGTGTTGGTGACGGGTGGCAATCGCGGGATCGGTCTGGCGATCGCTCGTGCGTTCGCGGCGAACGGCGACCAGGTCGCCGTCACGCACCGCAGCAGCGGTGCACCGGACGGGCTGTTCGGCGTGCAGTGCGACGTCACGTCGAGTGCGGACGTCGATGCCGCGTTCAAGACGGTCGAGGACGAACTCGGCCCCGTCGAAGTGCTCGTGGCCAATGCCGGCATCACCGACGACACGCTGCTGCTGCGGATGACCGAGGAGTCCTTCGAGCGGGTACTCGACGCGAACCTGACCGGCGCCTACCGCGTCGCGCAGCGCGCGGCGAAGGGCATGCTGCGGCAACGCCGCGGCCGGCTCATATTCATCTCGTCCGTCGTCGCGCTGGTCGGCTCGCCGGGCCAGGCGAACTATGCGGCGAGCAAGGCCGGCCTGATCGGCATGGCGAGATCGATCGCCCGAGAACTCGGTTCGCGGTCGATCACGGCGAACGTGATCGCGCCCGGTTTCATCGAGACCGATATGACCGCGTCGCTCGGGGAAGCGCGCGAGAAGGAGATTCTCGCGTCGGTGCCGCTCGGCAGGTACGGCACCGCCGACGAGGTTGCCGGCGCCGCGCTCTATCTCGCGTCGCCGGCGGGCGCATACGTCAACGGAGTCGTTCTGCCGGTCGACGGCGGGCTGGGAATGGGGATCTGACCATGGGTTTGCTCGACGGCAAGCGGCTGCTCATCACCGGTGTCATCACCGAAGCGTCCATCGCGTTCACCGTCGCGAAGCTGGCGCAGCAGGAGGGCGCGCAGGTCGTCCTCACCGGTTTCGGCCGGATGTCGCTGGTGAACCGCGTCGCGGCCAAGCTGCCGGAGCCGGCGCCGGTCGTCGAACTCGACGTCGCGAACCAGGAACAGCTCGACTCGCTCGCCGAGCGGGTGCGCGAGCACGTGGACGGCGTCGACGGCGTGCTGCACTCCATCGGTTTCGCGCCGGCGTCCTGCCTCGGCGGTGACTTCCTGGCCACGCCGTGGGACGACGTGGCGACGGCGATCCAGGTGTCGGCCTTCTCGCTCAAGTCGCTCGCCGTGGCGACCCTGCCGCTGTTCACAGACGCCGGCGGGTCGCTCGTCGGGCTGACCTTCGATGCGCGCTTCGCCTGGCCGGCCTACGACTGGATGGGCGTGGCGAAGGCGGGCCTCGAGTCGACCTCGCGGTACCTCGCGCGTGAACTCGGCCCGAAGCACATCCGCGTCAACGTGGTGGCGGCCGGCCCGATCCGCACGATGGCCGCGAAGAGCATCCCCGGCTTCGCGCAGTTCGAGGACGCGTGGAACGGACGTGCGCCGCTGGGTTGGGACAACGAGGACGCGGCACCGGTCGCGCGCAGCGTGCTTGCGCTGCTGTCGGACTGGTTCCCCGCTACGACCGGCGAGATGATCCACGTGGACGGCGGCTTCCACGCCATGGGGGTTTAGAGCACCCCGTGTCTGACTTTGATGCGCTGTTGTTCCTGTCGTTCGGCGGGCCGGAAGGACCGGACGACGTCATGCCGTTCCTGCGCAACGTCACCCGCGGCCGCGGCGTACCGGACGAGCGGCTCGAAGCGGTCGCCGAGCACTACCAGCACTTCGGTGGCATGTCGCCGATCAACGCGCAGAACCGCGCCCTGATCGCGGCCCTGCGCGCCGACTTCGCTGCGTCCGGCATCGACCTCCCGATCTACTGGGGCAACCGGAACTGGAAGCCCTATGTCGCCGACGCGGTGCGCACGATGCGTGACAACAAGGTGCGGCGGGCACTCGTGTTCGCGACGAGCGCGACGTCATCCTTCTCCGGCTGCCGGCAGTATCGCAACGACATGGCTCAGGCGCGGGCGGTCGCGGGGGAGGGCGCACCGGAACTCGTCAAGCTGCGGCACTACTTCGACCATCCCGGCTTCATCGCCGCCAACGTCGACGCGGTGCGCGCCGCACTCGATTCGCTGCCGTCCTCGGTCCGCGACGGTGCGCGGCTCGTGTTCACCGCGCACTCGATCCCGGAGGCGATGAACGAGTCCGCCGGGCCCGAGCGCAACGGCCTCTACCAGAAACAGCACTATGAGACTGCGCGACTGGTGAGTGCCCTCGTTCTCGGCGCTGACGCGCCGTTCGACCTGGCGTGGCAATCGCGCTCCGGACCTCCGTCGGTGCCGTGGCTGGAGCCGGACGTGAACGACCACCTGAAGGCGCTGGCCGCGGACGGCGTACGCGCGGTCGTCGTGTGCCCGACCGGCTTCGTGTCCGACCACGTCGAGGTCATCTGGGACCTCGACACCGAGGCACGCGAAACCGCACAGTCGCTCGGGTTGTCGTTTGTGCGCGCGGCGACGGCAGGGACGCATCCGGGTTTCGTCGCCGCTGTCCGCGAGCTCGTGCAGGAGCAGCTGGACGGTGCCGAGCCGAAGTCGCTCGGCTCGCTCGGCCTGTGCGGGATCGCCTGCCCGGACGGGTGCTGCCCGTCCCCGCGCCGTCCCGCCGCCTGATCCGTTACGAACGGACTTCGGATCCCGCGTTGTAGCCGGCGAGCAGTGCACGCCGTACCGCCAGGGCCAGCGGCCGCAGCGCCGAGTCCCGCGCGCTCATCCCGAACCGGTCCACCGCGCCGCCGGCCGGGTCGTCCGCGGCGAGGTCGAGAACGACCTGCATCCGCTCCGCCTGCGCGAGGAGCGCAACCGCACGCGGCGGGAACCCCGGCGGCAGGTTGAGTTCCTCACCCGCGTGCCGTGCTCCGCGCAGGGCGTCGGTCACGTCACCCGCGCTGCCGGCGACATCCGCTGCGAGCAGCGCGGTCGTCGCGTCGCGGATCGCGGCCGCGAGTTCGAACTGGACGTCGCCGAGTTGGACGTAGTCGGTCGGTGCAGGGTCGACGACATACGCGTGCCACACGACCGTGGGCGGGGCGCTGCTGGGGTAGTACTCGGTGACCTCGGGGACGATGCCCAGGTTGCCGCCGTACACCCCCTCTCCGGCGTCGAGCGCGGCCTCGCGGAATTCAGCCGGGCCGGGTACACCGCGCACGTCACCCGGAGCCGGCAGCACCAACCGCACGACGGACGTCTCGCGCCGCCACATCCCGAGCACGTCGCGTAACGGCACGAGGTCGAGCCCGAGCCCGCTGACCAGGTGCGGCGCGTCGTCGAGGGTCACGGCGTCGACGACCTCGTCCGGCCCGATCTGTCCCTGGAACCACGCAGCGGTCCACGCCGCGAGCGGTCCGGAACGGAGTCGGGTCACCGACCCAGGTTAGGCGCTCAGACGCGCCCGTTCATCGCCTGCCCAGGCACCCAACAGGCCGCGGTAGTGGGCGATGAACGAATCGTGCTCGTGCGGCGGGAAGGTCGACCGGACGGTGTCGACGAGCAGCCTGTCGAAGTCCGGACCTTCGAACCACTCGAGCACCACTTCATCGAGATGTGCCAACCGACTGGCGCAGAAGTCGTTGTAGTGCTCCACGTCGAAATAGGCATCGGCGAGCGTGCGGTATTCGGCCAGCTTCTCCTCGTAGCTCAGGTCCGCCCGGTCCGCGATGTCGAAGTACCGCCGCGTGTCGAGGTCGTAGCGCGGCCGGCGCCCGGTGCTCACGCAGAACACCGCCCACTTGGCCAATGCTTTCATCGCCCACGGGAAGTAGTAGTGCAGGCTCGTGATCGCGACATCCGGGCACGCGTTCGCGTAGTCGATCGGATAGACGACTCCGTCGCGGATCAGCGTCTCGCACGAGTTGAACTCCCAGCGGAAGAACGCGTTCACCAATCGGCCGATCGTCACCGTCTCGTGTCCGGTCGCGGCGTCGAGGAAGTCGTGACTGATCGAGTACCGCGCGTGCATCGGCTGATCCGGGTCGAAGTTCATCACCATCGTCTCGGCACCGATCGACAGGCTGCGCGCGAACACGTCGTACCCTGCGACCGCCTTCTGCAGATGCATCAGGCGCTGCCCCGACTCGTCGTATGCGCGATGCAGGTCGTCGCTGTCTCGAAGCTGGCTCACGCCGACCCATGCGCCGCCGTCGTACGGCTTCATGAACATCGGGTAGCCGATGTGATCGGCGACGGCATCGAGGTCGAAGCCCTGGTTGTAGCGCGCCGCGGTGTAGGCGTACTTCGCGTGGTCGGGCGGGTTCTTGTACGGGACGAGGACGGTCTCGGGCACGTGCAGGCCGAGCCTCATCATCGCGCAGTACGCGGCGTGCTTCTCCATGCTCTGGAACGTGAACGGGCTGTTGAGCAGATACACGTCGTCCATCAACGCGACCTTCTTCAACCACTCGCGCGGGTGGTAGTACCAGTACGCCAGTCGGTCGATCACCAGGTCGTGCCGTGGCCGGGCACGCAGGTCGAACGGCTCGATGGTCACGCGCTCGACGTCGAAGCGGTGCTCGTCGCCGACACCGTCGGTCACCGTGCCGAGTCGACGGACGATCGACTCGAACGCCGTCGGCCAGTCCTCCTCGGTGCCGAGCAACAGGCCGAGCAAGTGGTCGGACATGCCTCCCCCTAACAGAACCGCGGTAGGTGATGCCTCAGTTGTGCGCGCCAGGAAGGCCAATCGTGCGGAACGTCGTAACCCCATACGTCGAGTTCGTGACGAATCCCTTTGCTGGACAGCAGATCCGACAGCCTCTGCGTGCTCGGCAGCGAACCGGTCGGATCCACCTCCCAGGCGCCCTGTCCGACGACGAGCAGCAGGCTGAGCCGCTCGCGCAGCCAGTCCAGGTGGCCGTTGTCGAGGTTCGCCACGTATGCCATCGGGTTGTTGAAATAGGTCGCATCGCCCTGGTCGCCCCAGGCGTGCCACGTCGTCGGGTCGTAGTTGCCGGAGAATCCCATCGCGAGCGGGAACACGTGCGCGTGCTTCAACGCGACGTTCACGGCGTGATAGGCGCCGAGGCTGCAGCCCATCGTCGCGATCTCCAGCGTGCCGCCGCAGTCGTCGGCGATCCAGGGTGCGACCGTCCCGCAGATCCAGCTCTCGTACTGCTCGTGCCGGCGGGCACGCTCGTCGATCGAAACCGACTGGTCCGACCACGAATAGCCGTCCGCGCTGTCGACGCAGTACAGCTTGACCCGACCGGCGTCGATGAGATCGGCGACGGCATCGATCATGCCGTTGTTCTCGAAGTCCCATGCGCGGCCCTGTTCGGACGGGAACACCAAGAACGGACGGCCGAAGTGGCCATAGGCGACCAGGCCGGCCGGGCCGAGCTCGACCTGGTCACGACGCATGCGCGACCGCCACGGTGTCGACGAGCTCGGTCAGGTGCGGATGCAACGCGTCGCGCCACGCGGTGTAGTTGTGCGCGTCACGCGTCGTTGCTATCTGCACCGGATAGCCCAACCGCAGCAAGGTCTCGGCCATACGCTGATTGTTCGCCAGGTTCTCCTCGGGAATGCCACATGTCATCGCGACCGGCACCGGATGCGGGTCGGATTCGGCATCATGCACCGTCGCCACGAACTCGGTCACCGGCTCCCAACCCGAGAACTCCGACTCCTGTCCGTCCAGGTCGGGCGCGAAGAAGCTGCCGGACTGCAGCAGGAGGGCGTCGAACACGTCCGGGTAGGTGCGATGGACGTGCAGCATCGAGAGCGCGCCGAGACTGACCCCGACGCCGACACGAACCGTGCTCGGCGGCAGCGCCGGCAGCAGCGCCTCGACCAGGGTCTCGGCGTAGTCCGGGTTGGCCGAGTACCAGGCGTTGCGTTCGCCGGGCCCGACCAGCGCGGCACGCAACGGCGGCAGCTCGCCACTGGCGATGCCGGCGGCCAGGTACCCGACGAGATCGCCGAGCTGCGCGTACTCCGGCCCGTCGTGGACGACCAGCAGCGGCGCGGGGCCGGCCAGTCCGGTCGGCTGCCACACCGTCCCGCCCACGGTCGTGTCGGCTGCGCCCAACAGCGGCGCCTCGACCTCGAACGGAAGGTATTCGCCGTCCACCCCAGGGGCGCCGAGCCATGCCGGCGGCGCGTAGCCCGGGAAGGTGATGACCGACTTCTCGCCGAAGGCGCCGGGTGCGCGGTCCGGATTGGTCGGGTCGGGAATCGTGTGCCGGTGGCCGTTGCCGTCCTCGACCTCGAACAGGTACTCCATCCGGTCGACCGGAGGACGGGGCAACCGCAGCCACCATTCGGTCCGTTCACGGACGAAGACGAGCTCGGCCAGGCCGAGATCCTGCACCAGCCGCACCCCGGCCAGCCGACGGTTGCGGTCGGCGAGCACGAAGGTCACGCCGTCCTCGTCGACGACCGCTGCCGTGTTCGCCACCCTCAAAACCTATCCACGGGCGAGCCTGCCCTACCAGCACCGGCGCGCCGCATAGCGTCGAGCAGGTGCGCTACGACACTGACGTCCTCGCCTCGGCCTCGCTCCGCCGTGCCGCGGTGCCCGAGATCCCGGCCGAGCCGGACCTCGTCGTCGAGACCGCCGACGGCCGGTTCTGCGGGGCTGTGGTGGGCGTCGGGCGCGCTGTCGACGGCGGCGAGAAGCGCCAGACCGTGATCCTCGAGGACCGGCACGGCAAGCGTCGCGAGTTCCCTATGCTGCCCGCTGCGTTCCTGCTCGACGGCCGGCCGGTGACCCTCGTCCGTCCCGCGGCGGCACCGGCCAACAAGGAGCTCAGGCGCACCGCGTCCGGGTCATTCGCGGTCGCCGGTGCGTCCGCTCGGGTCGCCCGGGCCAGCCGGATCTGGGTCGAGGGGGTGCACGACGCGGCGCTCGTCGAGCGCATCTGGGGCGACGACCTCCGCATCGAGGGGGTCGTCGTCGAACCGCTCGGCGGCGTCGACGACCTGGCTGCGCACGTGCGCGAGTTCGGGCCGGCCGGGAACCGGCGGGTCGGCGTGCTGGTCGACCATCTCGTCGCGGGCAGCAAAGAGACCCGCATCGCCGCCGAGGTGCGCCACTCGCCCCACGTGCTGGTCACCGGTCACCCGTACGTGGACGTGTGGCAAGCGGTCAAGCCGACCGCACTGGGCATCCCCGCCTGGCCGACGGTGCCACGCGGCACGGACTGGAAGACCGGCGTGTGCGCCGCGCTAGGCGTCGCGGAACCGCGCGAGCTGTGGCGCCGCGTGCTCGCGAGCGTGGACAGCTACGCCGACGTCGAGGTCCCGCTGCTGCGGGCCGTCGAGGAGCTCATCGATTTCGTGACCGCTCCGTAGCCCGAATCAATAGGGAAAGTTTTCACGCAGTGCCACTATGGGCGCATGCCCGTGTGGTTGGTGTGGCTCATCATCGCCGGAGTTTTTGCCGGCGGTGAGACGGTCACGGGGACGTTCGTCCTGCTCATGATGTCCGGCGGTGCCGTGGGCGCAGCCGTGACCGCGGCAGTCGGTGGCCCGTTGCTCGTCCAGATCATCGTCGGCGTGGTGGTGACGCTCGGGCTGCTGTGGCTCGTGCGGCCCGTCGCGGTCCGGCACCTGAACCCCGGCCCGGCCGCGATCACCGGCTCCGAGGCCCTCGTCGGCCGTGAGGCCGTCGTGCTCAGCGCAGTCACCCGCGACGGCGGCCGCGTGCGCCTCAACGGCGCGGAGTGGTCGGCCCGCACCCGCGACCCCAGCCAGGAGCTGGCGGCCGGCACGCGCGTGTCGGTCGTGGCCATCGACGGTGCCACCGCCGTCGTGTGGCAGGACCCGTTCGGCTGATCGACGCACCGTCCGCCGCGGACGGGCGACCCAGAGAGGACGCCATACATGAATGCAGGCGCCATTGCCGCGATCGTCGTGGCGGTCGTCGTGCTCATCACGATCATCCGGATGGTGCGGATCGTGCCGCAGGCACGCGCCGCCGTCGTCGAACGGCTCGGCCGCTATGTGCGCACCCAGGGTCCCGGCCTGACGATCCTGCTGCCGTTCGTCGACCGCATGCGGCCGCTCATCGACCTGCGCGAGCAGGTCGTCAGCTTCCCGCCGCAACCCGTCATCACCTCGGACAACCTGACCGTCGGCGTCGACTCGGTCATCTACTTCCAGGTCACCGACCCGCGTGCCGCAACGTATGAGATCCAGAACTACATCCAGGCCGTCGAGCAGCTCACCATCACCACGCTGCGCAACGTCATCGGGTCGCTCAACCTCGAGCAGGCGCTGACCAGCCGCGACTCGATCAACACCCAGCTCCGTGGCGTGCTGGACGAGGCCACCGGCCCGTGGGGCATCCGGGTCGCCCGCGTCGAGATCAAGGCGATCGACCCGCCGCCGTCCATCCAGGACGCAATGGAGCAGCAGATGCGCGCCGACCGGAACAAGCGCGCGATCATCCTGACCGCCGAGGGGCAGCGCGAGTCGGCCATCAAGACGGCCGAGGGGCAGAAGGCGGCCCAGATCCTCGCCGCGGAAGGTGAGAAGCAGGCCGCCATCCTGGCCGCCGAGGCCGAGCGCCAGTCCCGCATCCTGAAGGCCGAGGGTGACCGGGCCGCGCGGTACCTCACGGCGCAGGGGCAGGCCAAGGCCATCGAGACGACCTTCGGCGCCATCCACGCCGCCAAACCCGACCCGGCGCTGCTCGCCTATCAATACCTGCAGACGCTGCCGCAGATCGCGCAGGGCGAGTCGAACAAGATGTGGATCGTCCCCAGCGAGTTCAGCAAGGCGCTGGACGGGCTGTCCCGCCTGGCCGGCGGCAGCGACGACGACGTGCCGTCGTGGCTGAACCAGACCGGCACCGATGTGCCCGGCGCGGGTCAGCTCGACACGTCGAACTGGTTCGAGTCGAACGTCATGCCGGCATCGCAGCAGCCCGAGGCGACCAACCTGCGCGCGTCCGACGACGACCCCGATTCGATCCAGGCGCGGTCGCTGCTCCCGGACGGGCCGGGAGGCAACCCGATGCCGCCGGTGCCACCGCTGTCCAAGGCGATCGAGGAGGTCTCGCCGCCGCCACCGGACGACCCTCCCGCGCCGTCCCAGCAACCCGGTAACGCCTAGAAGCCCGTCGCGTTCCAGGGACGGGACGGCGTGGCGAGCATCGCGTCGAACCGGCGCAGCGCTCCGGGGCTGAGTTCGTCGACGCCGCCGGCGACGGCCAGTTCGCGCACGGACCGGTCGCCGAGGTAGGTCGAAGCCAGCACCCGCTGCGGCAGCCGAAGATCGCTCGACCGGTCGGTGCGCGTGCAGGACGCGCCGTCCGGCGCCGTCCGCGCAGCCGCACCTCGTCGATCACGTCCAGGCCGGCGAGATAGCTCCACAGGTTGCGGTAGGCACGATCGGAGCCGGGCACGAACTCGCCCACATCGACCGCGCCGTACATGCCGTTCAGCTCGAAATCACGCACGACCTTCCAGGCACGGAAGCCGTCCGGCTCGCCGCCCGACTCGTGCAGGATCCAGGTCGCGTTCGACCCCGGCATCCGGTCCCACCCGTCGGCGCCGAGGCGGCGTGACCACCACGAACCGGACCGGTCGACCTGACCCGCCCACTTCCGTCGCGCATTGTCGAAGATGGTCGCGGCGTGCTCGGCGAGTTCCTCCGGCGTCACTTGGCGCAGCGTCCCGCCCGGGTCGGGTGCGACGGCCACACCGGGCCGCCGGGTTCGCAACGTGTAGTCGGCGAAGCGGCAGGCGGGGGCGTAGCCGAACCGCCCGTAGATCGGCCACTCCGCCGCGATCAAGATCGAGATCGGGTCGCCGCGGTCGACCGCCCGCTCGAGCGAGGACGTGATCATCCGGGTGAGCAGGGCCCCGGCGCCGGTGGGTGGCCCCGACGGTCACCACCGTGACCGCGTCGGCCGAAACCTCGACGGTCTCGCCGGGCACTGCAGGCACGGTGATCGTGCGCGGGTCGGTGACCAGCGTGCCCACCCAGCGCCCGCCGTCGCGGACTCCCCAGGTGCGCTAAGGCAACCATTCCCGCTTCCATCGGTCCACGCGCAGCGGGAAGTCGTCGTCCCATGGCGTGCCGAGCAGGGTGGTGACCGCGGCGGCCAGCCAGGGCTCGGCGTCCTCGACGGGTACCGGGTTCACGACCTCCATGGCGCGCACACTGCCGGCGCACCAGGCGGCCGTCACGCGATTATGCGGCTAGATCCAGCTGAGGTGTGCGGACAGGTAGACGTAGCCGACAAAGCTGAAGGCGTCGAGCAGGAAGTGCGCGATCACCAGCGGCAGCACCCGATTGGTGCGCTGGAACCACCAGCCGAAGATGAGGCCCATGACGAAGTTGCCGGCGAACCCGCCGAACCCCTGGTACAGGTGGTAGCTGCCGCGCAACAACGAGGACGCCAGCAGCGCGCGCTGGTTCGTCCAGCCGATCTGCCGCAGCCGGGTCAGCATGTAGCCGACGACGACGATCTCTTCTGCCAGCCCGTTCTGGAAGGCCGACATCAGCAGATAGGGAACCCGGTACCAAACGTCCGGGAAGTTCACGACGTCGAGCGAGGCGTTCACGCCGGCCTGGTGCGCGGCGTAGACCAGTGCCAGCCCAGGCACGCCGATCAGCGCGAGGAAACCGACGCCCTGCGGGATCTCGCGCCGCCACCGCCGCAGATCGAAGCCGACCCCGAAACCCGCGCCGGCGGGGGAGCGGGCGAGCAGCACCAGCGCCAGCAGCGGCGGAGCCAACCCGTGCATCAGGTCGGCCAGGTCGTCGAGCAGATCGAGCCAGGGGTAGGTCGTCTGCGCACCGCTGACCACCGTCGTCGTCGAAGCGCCGATGCCGCCACGCACGGTCCACTCCGCGCGCGCGAGCGACAACAGCGCGTAGATCCCGGACATGCCCAGCGACACGCCGAGCACGGCGAGCAGCTCGAGACCGTAGCGTTCGCGGCGCGCCGGCACTGCGGCGTCGGACGGACCCGGCTGGGCAGTGTCGTCCACTGCCGAGTCAGGGGCGTCGCGGACGACGGTCATGCCCCGATTGTGCCGGACGGAAGTTAGCGGCTGCCTTGCCCGACCAGCCGCGAACTGATGTCGGCGCAGGCGGCACACGTCTCTTCCGGAATGACACCGAGCCGCATGAGACGGCCGAACAGCCAGCAGCCGATGCAGACGGCGAAAACCGACTCGAGCGTTGCCGCGACCAGGATCAGCGCCACAAGAATCTGCGCCGCGCCGACCAGGCCGAGCCCCGGCCCGAGCACCGCCGCAGCCACCGACAGGCTGGCCCCGATCGCCTGGGCGAAGCGTTTCGGCGGCCCTGGGACGAGGCGCGCCTCGCCGAGCCGCGGCGCGACCACGCGGGTGGCCACCTGCCCCAGCGGGCTCAGTCGTGGCCCGGTGGCCACGCGGGCGAGAAAGCCGTACGCCAGCGCGACGGTGAGCCAGATCCAGCCGGGCGCGATCGCCTTGGACAACACGAGGGTCAGCGCGCACAGCAGGACGACTCCGGCAGCCACCGTGCGGGCGGCCTTCTCGTTCACCGGATTGGGGAAGCCGAACACCGCATCAACTCTACGACGCAGGAGGAATTCAGCGCGGCGAGAGGATGAGGGTCTGCGCCGTGCAGCCGACTTCGCCGCGCAGGTCCGACACCGTCGAGCGGGCCATCGCCGCACCGTGTGCGCCCAGGCTGGTGCGCGCGTCGAGAAGCACCCACTCGCCCTCGACCGGACGCGACAGGTGCACGTCGAGATCGACGTTCAGGAAGGACCAGGTGTTCCAGTCCAGTTCGGCCGACACGCCGCTGGCCGAGTCGCCGACGAGCGCCACCCGCTGCAATCCGGACAGTTCTTCGCCGGCCACGACCGGGAGGGTGGGCCGGCCCCAGACGATGCCCGGTCCGGGCGTGCCGAGCGACCCGGACTCGGCCTGCCATTCGATCGACCGGCCGTAGGGGAAGTCGGCGCCGATACCCGGCAGTCCCCGGGGCGGGTCGGCGGCAGGCGCGAGAGCGGGTGCCACGGCGGCGGTGTCGAGGTCGCGCACGAGCCACACCCGGCTGCGCAGGCAGACCCGATCCGCGGCGCTCAGCGTGGCGTCCACCAGGACCGCGGTGCGCGCCTGCCGGACGACCGTCGCCGCCACCTCGACCTCGTCGACGGGCACCGGCCCGACGAACTCGGCAGCGAGCCGCATCGCAACCAGATCCGACCGTCCGGCGACGTCTGCGGCGAGCCGTTCTGCGGCGCGCACGAGCAGCGCGTTCGGCGGCCCGCCGTGCTGCATCTGCGGCGTCCACGGCCCGCCTGTGTCGGCTGCCGCGGAGTATCGACCTCCGGAGTTTCCCTCGGCCAGCACGCGGAAATAGCCATTTACGACACTCGTCGTTGCACCGGACACTCACAGGAAGCTACTGGTGCCCGATTACCGGTTCGCGGCGGCCATGGCCTACACTGAGTTCAGAAGGGGCGAGCGGCACATCCCTCCCGTGCCGCCGCCCCTTCGTCTATGCCCGGACGTTGATCGACTCGGTTGTCCCGTCGCTTCTGGAGACGCCCACAGCCGTCCGTGGCCCGTCTATCCCGCCGTGATCGTGGGTACACCCGACCCGTCACGGGAACCGATTCCAGCCCGGTGCCGAATACATCAGGGACAAGGTCCGGAGAGCCGGAGGGACGGTCGTAGACGTGACGCGACGCAAGATCGCGGTGATCGGCAGCGGAGTGGCCGGGCTGACGGCTGCCTACGTCGCGCAGCGCGGTGCGGACGTCACGCTGTTCGAGGCCGCCGATCGGTTGGGCGGTCACGCCGACACACACGAGGTGGAAGCCGTCGGCCGGATGTTGCCGATCGACACCGGCTTCATCGTGCACAACCGGCGCACGTATCCGACCCTGCTCAGGTTGTTCGCCGAACTCGGCGTGACGACGCAGGAATCCGACATGAGCATGTCGATCTCGTGTGCGGGGTGCGGTCTCGAGTACGCCGGCGGCCGCGGCATTTCCGGGTTGCTGCCGTCCTTTCGCGCAGTGCGCAATCCGCGGTACGTCCGCATGCTCGGCGAAGTCGTGCGGTTCCATCGCCGCGCGAAGGAACTTCTCGCCGGTAACGACGACGCCTGCACGCTTGAGCAGTTCGTGCGACGGCACCGATTCTCGACCTACCTCGTCGGCCACTTCATCACTCCGCTCGTGGCCGCGGTCTGGTCGACCGCGCCCAACCGCACCGGTGACTACCCGGCCCGCTACCTGTTCTCGTTCCTGCAGAACCACGGCATGCTCCAAGTCACCGGATCGCCCGCTTGGTACACGGTCGTCGGCGGATCGGCGCGCTACGTCGAACGGGTCGCCAAGGGGCTCACCGCCGTGCAGACCTCGACGCCGGTACGCAGCCTCCGAAGACTTGACGCCGGCGTCGAGATCCGCGCGGACGACGACACCGCAGAGCACTTCGACGGGGCCGTGATCGCGACGCATCCCCATCAGGCGCTGAAGATTCTCGCCGAGCCGACGACGCTCCAGCGCGAACTGCTCGGTGCGATCAGCTACACCACCAACCCGACGTTGCTGCACACGGATCGCTCCGTCCTGCCGCGGGCCCGGCATGCGCAGGCGTCGTGGAACTACGCCATGCCCTCGTGCGACGCGTCGGCGTCAGCAGTACAACTGAGCTACAACATGAACCGGCTCCAACGCCTCGACGAGATCGGCGCCGACCGCACGTACGTGGTGACGCTCAACGGCGAACACCGGGTCGATCCCGTGAAGGTGCTCGACCGGATGGAGTACCAGCACCCGGTGTACACGAACGAGTCGGTCGCCGCGCGCGACCGCCTGCCCGGCCTCAACGATCACGTCGTCGCCTTCGCGGGGGCCTACCAGGGTTGGGGATTCCACGAGGACGGTGCGCGGTTCGGTGCTGCGGCCGCGGCCAGTCTGGGCATTCCTTGGTGACCGCGAATCGGCTCTACGAGGTGGACATCGCGCACGTGCGTGCAGCGCCGGTGCGACACGAAGTGCGCCACCGCGGCTACCAGTGGTTCGTCGATCTCGACGACCTGCCGCGACTGCCCGGCCCGCTTCGCTGGCTTGCTCGGTTCGAGTCGCGCGACCACCTCGGCCATCCGAAGCGATCACTGCGCGCGAACATCGTCGACTACCTCGCCGAGCAGGGCATCGACTTGCACGGCGGATCCATCACGATGCTCGCAAACGCACGCAGCTTCGGCTACGTGTTCAACCCGCTCTCGCTGTTCTGGTGCCACGACGCATCCGGCGAGCTGGTGTGCGTCGTCGCCGAAGTGCACAACACCTACAAGCAGCGCCATCGTTATCTGTTGCGCACCGACGACGCGGGTCGAGCGGAGACCGACAAGCAGTTCTACGTGTCGCCGTTCTACCCGGTCGACGGCTACTACCGGATGAGCGTGCCGGAGCCGGATGAGCGTCTGGCGATCACCGTGACTCTGCACCGGCCGGACGACCGGCCGTTCACCGCCTCCGTCCGTGGCGTGGCGGTGCCGGCAACGAAGCGGGCCGTCGCCCGCGCCGCGCTGCGCCATCCGCTCGAGACTCTCGTCGTGCGAGCACTGATCACCGCCCACGGACTACGGCTGTGGCGCAAGGGTCTGCCGGTACGTCCCCGTCCACCACACCCCTCGACCTCGGAGGAGTCCGTGTCCACATCCGTCGCCGACCGTCTAGCCGCCCTGCTGCGCGACACCGTCGGTATCGACCTGCCGGTGCGGCTACGCGCGTGGGACGGCAGCACCGCCGGGCCTGACGACGGCCCGGTGCTCGTCATCGGCTCGCGGCGCGCGCTGCGCCGGCTGCTGTGGGCGCCGGGCGAGCTCGGTCTTGCACGTGCCTACGTCGCCGGCGACATCGACGTCGAGGGCGATCTCGCCGACGGGTTCCGCCGGGTGTGGCAGCTCGCCCGGACCCGCTCGGACGCGGATGTGCGGCTAGGCGCCGGCGACCGGCTCAAGGCGGCGGTTGCAGCCGTCCGGCTGGGTGCGGCCGGACCGGCACCCCGGCCGCCGGCGAGCGAGGCGAGACTGACCGGGCGGCTGCACACCGTGCTGCGAGACCGCGCAGCCATCGCGCACCACTACGACCTGTCCAACGAGTTCTACGAGCTGCTGCTCGACGACACGATGGCGTATTCGTCGGCATACTTCGTGCGTCCCGACATGGACCTCGTCGACGCGCAACGGGCCAAGCTCGATCTGATCTGCGACAAGCTCGCGCTGCAGCCGGGTATGCGCCTGCTCGACGTCGGCTGCGGTTGGGGTTCGCTCGTCCTGCATGCAGCTGAGCACTACGGCGTGCACGCGACCGGGATCACGCTCTCGGCGCAACAGCGCGACTTCGTCGCGAAGCGCGTCGCAGACCGGGGACTCTCCGATCGCGTCGAGGTGCGACTGCAGGACTACCGCGAACTGCGGGGGACCGACGCCGCGTTCGATGCGGTCAGCTCGATCGAGATGGGTGAGCACGTCGGAGAGGGCCAGTACCCGACGTACGCAGCGATCCTGCACGATGCGCTCAGACCCGGCGGCCGGCTGTTGCTGCAGCAGATGTCACGGCACGCCGACACAGCGCCCGGAGGCGGTGCGTTCATCGAGTCCTACATTGCGCCGGACATGCATATGCGCCCGATGTCGCAGACCGTGGCCCATCTCGAGAACGCCGGCTTCGAGGTTCGCAACGTGCAGGCATTGCGCGAGCACTACGTGACGACCGTCGAGCGCTGGATCGAGACTCTCGAAGAACGCTGGACCGATTTCGTCGCGCTCCTGGGCGAGGAGGTCGCCCG
The DNA here is from genome assembly GCA_036497365.1 of Jatrophihabitantaceae bacterium. Lineage (GTDB taxonomy): Bacteria > Actinomycetota > Actinomycetes > Mycobacteriales > Jatrophihabitantaceae > RYN-133. Next base: position 19,863 of record DASXJN010000105.1, read on the forward strand.
GGTGTGGCGGCTGTACCTCGTGGGTGGGGCGCTTGCATTCGAGGAGGGGCGGATGGGCGTGGACCAATTCCTCGCCCTCCGTACAGGCTGAGGACACGTGCCGGGTAGACACAGCGCATGAGCTATCCCTGGTCGGCCTGGGCGGTCACGCTCGGCTGGTCGGCAATCGCCGTTGCCGTTGTCCTGATCGCGACATTCGTCGCTGCGAAAATCGTGCACCGGCACAATGTCATCGACGTCGCGTGGGGGTTGCTGTTCGGCGCGATCGGGGTCGTTTCGTTCGTGACCTCGACCGGCGACGGCGATGCGCTGCGCCGCTGGTTGCTGCTCGTGCTGCCGCTGCTGTGGGGACTCCGGCTCGCCCTGCACATCGGCCGTAGATCCGTCGGCAAGGGCGAGGATCCGCGCTACGAACAGCTGCTCGGCAAGGCGCGTGGCAATCGCGATCTGTACGCACTACGCATGGTCTACCTGTTGCAAGGGCTGCTCGCGCTGCTCATCGCGACCCCGATCACGATCGGAGCGAACGAACCGGCCGCGGTCGGGCCGGTCGCGTGGATCGGTGTAGTCGTGTGGGCTGTCGGCCTCTTCTTCGAAGCGGTCGGAGACGCGCAGATGGATAGGTGGCGTCGCGATCCGGCGCACAAGGGCAACGTCATCGACGTGGGCCTGTGGCGCTACACGCGCCACCCCAACTACTTCGGCGACGCCTGCGTGTGGTGGGGGATCTTCCTCGTCGCCGCGGACGGCTGGCCCGGTGTGTTCACCGTCTTCGCGCCGATCGTCATGACCTACTTGCTCACCAAGGGGTCGGGTGCCCGCATCCTCGAGAAGCACATGTCTCAGCGCTCGGGATGGGACGAGTACGCCGCCCGCACCAGCGGGTTCTTCCCGCTACCGCCCAAGAAGCCGGATCGCGCGCCAGGTACTCACGCGTAGCCGCCGCGCAGCACGCTGCTGCCGCTGTAGTCGTAGTTCGACGCGTCGACCGGCTGGATGCTGATCTCGATGTGGTCGAACCGGTGCAACAGGTCGTCGGGGACCGTCATCGCGGCCATGTCATTCGGGCCGAGCCAGCCGACGGGCTGCATCCGGGTACGTGCGGCGTTGGTCAGCCACACCTCGTAACGCTTGCCGGTCAACTGCGGCAGACCGGCCGCGTCGATCCGCATCTGGTCGGTGCCCGCCATCGTCGCCGTGCCGTTCGTCTCGCCCCGGTCGTAGGCGGCCAGTTGCACCGTCCGGGTCGGGCTCGACGATCCGCCCGACGCGGCCACGTAACCGACCGTCGCGGCTCCGCCGGCGACGACCACCGCCGCTGCGGCGACGAGGTACCGAGCACGGATCCGGGACCGCAGCCGGCGTGGCTGGGCGGCCTCCTTGCGCACCTGCGCGAAGACCGCGGACAGATCCGGCAACGCCTGTGCAGGCTGGACCTCCTCGTCGGCTTCTGCGTCTTCGGTCTCGGCGTCAGGAGCGAACAGATTCCGCGGCAGGCCCGCGACGATCTCAGGCGCGAAGCGCTGTGCCGAGGTGAGCGAGGCGTGCGCGACGACAGCAGAAACCAGCTCCAGCTGGCAGTCGACGCAGGTGCGCAGATGTGCCGCAGCCGTCAGCACTTCGTCGCGGGTTGCCTCGCCGGTCAGCAGGCGAGGCACGTCATTGGCGATGTGCGCGCTCATGAATGGTTTCCTCGCGTGCTTTCGAGTAGGCCGGCCATCCGTTGCAAACCGCGTGCGGTGCGGGTCTTGACCGTGCCGAGGGGGACGTCCAGGGCGACTGCGATCTCGCTCTGCGTGTACTGGTCGAAGTAGGCCAGCTCGATCACCTTGCGCTGCGGGTCGGGCAGTTGGTCCAACGCGACACGGACCTCGTCGGCCCACACGAGACGTTCTGCGACGTCGCGGCCGTCGTCGCCGACGATCTCGCGCATCGAGTCGATCGGCACCACGACGTCGCGCCGCTTGCGCAGGTGGTCGATCGCTCGCTTGCGGGCGATGCCGAGCACCCAGCCACGGAGTGACTGGTTGGGGTCGTAGCGCTCGTGCACGCGCCACAGCTCGTAGAAAACCCGCTGGAGCACGTCCTCGACGTCGTTATACGGGACGTAGCGGGCCAGGTAGGAGACGACGAGCGGCCCGAGCGTGCGGTAGCACTCCTCGAGCGCCTCCGGCTCGCCCCTGTTCAGCCGCACACCGATATCGGCGTCGGCCGTCTTCGAGACAGGCTCCACGATGACTACTTCGTACCCGACGGTCTGTCCGGTTCCGCGGAGCCGCACCGGCGTGCTACGCATTTACCGTTCGTCGCGCTTGTCCGAATAGCGCTTCCATGCAAGAGTCGTTCCGGATCTCAACGAGATGTACTACCTGCCGCGACGGCTGGTAGCTGAATCGGCCCGGTCGGGGCACTCCGGTGCCCCGACCGGGCCGTCCAAATCGCCTTTCCGGCCCCTGCATAATGGTTAGCGTGGCTAACGACTCTGTAACTGGACTCACCACGTTCGTGGCGTTGGGGGACAGCTTCACCGAGGGCCTGAGCGACCTCCGCCCGGACGGCACGATGCGCGGCTGGGCGGACCGGTTAGCCGGGCTGCTGGACGAAGCCGCCCCGGGGCTGCGCTACGCGAACCTGGCTGTGCGCGGCCGGCTGCTCGACCAGATCGTCGCCGAGCAGGTGCCGGTGGCACTGGCCGCTCGGCCCGCGCTGGTCGCGTTCTCGGCGGGCGGCAACGACATCCTCCATCCCGGCACCGACGCCGATGAGGTGGCCGACCGCTACGAAGCTGCCGTGCACGACCTGCGTGCCGCCGGCAGCCGGGTCCTGGTCTTCACCGGCTTCGATGTCGGCACCACACCGGTGCTCCGGCTCGCGCGCGGGAAGATCGCCATCTACAACGAGCACCTGCGCGGCATCGCCGCCCGCCACGGGTGCGACCTGGTCGACCTGTGGAACCTCCAGACGCTGCGTGACCGCCGCTCGTTCAGCGACGACCGGCTGCACCTGTCCTCGGACGGGCACGAGCGCGTGGCGCGCATGGTCGCTCAGGTGCTGGGCGTGCCCGCGGGCGATCCCGAGCAGCCGTGGCCCATCACCGCAGCCACGGTGGTGAGCCGGCGTGACGACCTGGTCTGGGCCCGCGAGCATTTCCTGCCCTGGATCGGCCGTCGCGTACGGCACCAGTCGAGCGGGGACGGCGTGGTCGCCAAGCGCCCCGACCTCGACCTGTACCGCGAGGCCTGACCGGGGGCTACCGCTTCTCGATGGGCTGGTACGCGCGCTCGGCCGAGCCGACGTAGAGCTGGCGTGGGCGGCCGATCTTCGTCTCCGGGTCGTTGATCATCTCGCGCCACTGTGCGATCCAGCCGGGTAACCGGCCGATCGCGAACAGCACCGTGAACATCTTGGTGGGGAAGCCCATCGCCCGGTAGATCAACCCCGTGTAGAAGTCGACGTTGGGATAGAGCTTGCGCTCGACGAAGAAGTCGTCGGCCAGCGCGACCCCCTCGAGTTCCATCGCGATGTCGAGCAGGTCGTCACGCTTGCCCATCGCGGAAAGCACGCCGTCCGCGGCCTCCTTCACGATCGCGGCCCGCGGGTCGTAGTTCTTGTAGACCCGGTGGCCGAAGCCCATGAGCTTGACGCCCTTCTCCTTCTTCTTCACCCGCTCGACGAACGTGCTGACGTCACCGCCGTCCGCACGGATCGCCTCGAGCATCTCCAGCACCGACTGGTTCGCGCCGCCGTGCAGCGGGCCGAACAGCGCGTTGATGCCGGCCGACACCGAGGCGAACAGGTTCGCCTGCGACGAGCCGACCAGCCGGACCGTGGAGGTCGAGCAGTTCTGCTCGTGATCGGCATGCAGGACGAACAGCAGGTCGAGCGCGCGCACGACGGCCGGATCTGCCTCGTACGGCTCGGCGGGAAAGCCGAAGGTCATCCGGAGGAAGTTCTCGACCAGCCCGAGCGAGTTGTCCGGGTAGAGGAACGGCTGACCTATCGACTTCTTGTACGCGTACGCGGCGATCGTGGGCAGCTTGGCGAGCAACCGGACGGTCGACAGCTCGACGTCGGCTTCGTCGAACGGGTCCAGCGCATCCTGGTAGAAGGTCGACAGCGCGGACACCGCCGACGAGAGCACCGGCATCGGGTGCGCGTCCCGCGGGAAGCCCTCGAAGAACCGCTTCAGGTCCTCGTGCAGCAGCGTGTGCCGGCGTACTCGTTCCTCGAACTCGGCGAGCTCGTCGACGGTCGGCAACTCGCCGTAGATGAGCAGGTAGCTGGTCTCGAGGAACGTCGACTCCCCGGCCAGTTGGTCGATCGGGTAGCCGCGGTAACGCAGGATTCCGGCGTCCCCGTCGATGTAGGTGATCTCCGACGAGCAGGACGCGGTGTTCGCGTAGCCCGGGTCGAAGGTCACCATGCCGGTCTTGCTGAGCAACTTGCTGATGTCGGCGCCCGGCGCGCCCTCGGTGACGTCGGAGACGTCCAGGTCGAGCGCATCCCCGTTGGGGGTGCGGAACGTTGCTGACATAGGGGTCTCCTATTTCTCGTCAGAGGCTGCGGCGAGGTTGGTGCCCGGGACCCCGGTCGGAGTCCTCGAGGTTCTGCAGCCGCACCTGTCCTTCTGCTACTACCCGGTCCTGCTCGTCCCTGACCGTGACCCGCCAGACCTGCTGGCTGCGGCCGCGGTGGATCGGCAGGCCGGTGGCCGTAAGCGTGCCTTCGGTCACCGCGCGGTAGAAGTCGGTCGAGTTGCTGACCCCGACCACGCGGCCCCGCGCACCGAACCAGAACGCCGCGCCGACACTGGCCGCGGACTCGACCGCCGTGCAGTACGTGCCGCCATGGACGATCCCGTAAGGCTGGGTGAGTTCGGGCCGAACCGTCCACCGCATGACCACCCGATCGCCCGACGCCTCGACGAGATCGATGCCGAGGTGGCTGTCGAGGCCGGGCATCGCCGGCGGGAGCGCGTTGGAGTCGAGTTCGACCACTCTCCGAACCTATGCCACGCCCGGCAACGGGGCAGCCCGCGACCGCCCCGGTGTGACGAGGGGAATCCCCGAGGGGAATGCTCACAGCATGCTGGGACTGCCGGACGCGGTGACAGTCTGCCTCTTCGATCTGGACGGTGTGCTCACCGACACCGCTTCCGTCCACCGCAAGGCGTGGAAGCAGACCTTCGACCCGATCCTGTCGGTTCGAGGTCTGCCCGAGTTCACCGACGAGGACTACAACGAGTACGTGGACGGCAAGCCGCGGGGCGACGGCGTACGCGACTTCCTGCATTCCCGCGGGATCGACCTGCCCGAAGGCGAGGACGACGACGGCCCGGACGCCGACACCGTCAACGGCGTGGGGAACCGCAAGAACGAGCTGTTGCTCAAGACGATCCACACCGACGGCGTGCAGGTCTTCGAGGACGCCCGCACCTACCTGCAGGCGGCGCGCGACGCCGGTCTGCATCGCATCGTCGTGTCGTCGAGCGCGAACACGAAGGACGTCCTGCACGTGACCGGCCTGGAGCAATACATAGAAGGTCGCGTCGACGGTGTCACCATCAAAGCGATGAACCTGCACGGCAAGCCCGCGCCGGACTCGTTCCTCGAAGGCGCCCGCGTCGCCGGCGTCGGGCCCGAACAGGCCGCCGTCTTCGAAGATGCCACGTCGGGAGTGCAGGCCGGTGCCGCGGGCGGCTTCGGTCACGTCGTCGGTGTGAACCGGCTGGACGACTCGCACGGCAAGGATCTCGCGGCGCACGGCGCGAGCATCGTCGTCAAGGAACTCACCGAGCTGCTGGCCGGCTCTCGGTGAGCCCCAAGCACGCCGCGGCCGCAAGGCACACGGAGCGCTATCCCGTCGAGCCCTGGGAGCTGCGCGAGGTCGGCCTCGACCTCGAAGATCTCGCCCGGTCGGAGTCGCTGTTCGCATTGTCGAACGGGCACATCGGCGCTCGGGGCACGCTCGACGAGGGCGATCCGCACGGGCTCCCCGGCATGTACCTCAACTCGTTCTACGAGACCCGTCCGTTGCCTTATGCCGAAGCCGGCTACGGGTTCCCGGAGGTCGGCCAGACCGTCGTCAACGTGACCGACGGGAAGATCATCCGCCTGCTCGTCGACGACGAGCCGTTCGACCTGCGCTACGGCGAGGTGCTGCATCACGATCGCGTGCTCAACCTCCGCACCGGGGTGCTCAGCCGGGTCGTCGAGTGGCTGTCCCCGTCCGACCAGGTCATCCGAGTGCGGTCGCACCGCATCGTCTCGCTCACCCAGCGCTCGATCATGGCGATCAAGTGGGAGGTCGAGGCGGTCAACGACCCGGCCCGGATCGTGGTGCAGTCCGAACTGGTCGCCAACGAGTTCGTCCCGCCGCAGTCGAACGATCCCCGCGTCGCGGCGATCATGGAGCGTCCGCTCGAGGCGCTCCAGCACGGTCACGAGGGGATGCGCGCGTGGCTGCTGCACAAGACCAGATCGAGCAACCTGCGCATGGCCGCAGCCATGGACCACGTTCTCGACGCACCGGACGGCCACGCCTACGAGATGACCGCGGATGAGGACATCGCCCGCCTGATGTTCGGTGCTCGCCTCGAACCGGGGCAGAAACTCGGCCTCACCAAGTTCGTCAGCTACGGCTGGTCGAGCCAGCGGTCGTTGCGTGCGCTGAGCGACCAGACCGGCGCGGCGCTCATCTCAGCCGGTCACGCCGGTTGGGACGCCCTGCTCGAAGAGCAGAAGAACGCCCTGGATCTGTTCTGGGACTGCGCCGACGTCGAAATCGACGGGGCGCCCGCGATCCAACAGGCGGTGCGGTTCGCGCTGTTCCACACCCTGCAGTCCGGGCTGCGCGCCGAGCAGCGGGCCATCCCGGCCAAGGGCCTGACCGGTCCCGGATACGACGGTCACGCCTTCTGGGACACCGAGACCTTCGTCCTGCCCGTCCTGACCGCGACCTCGCCCACCGCGGCGCGGGATGCGCTGCGCTGGCGCTGGTCGACCCTCGACCTGGCCCGCGAGCGTGCGCAGACCCTGCACCTGGACGGTGCGGTGTTCCCGTGGCGCACGATCCGCGGGCAGGAGACGTCCGGGTACTGGCCCGCCGGCACTGCGGCGATGCACATCAACGCCGATGTCGCGCTGGCTGTGCAGCGCTACGTCGACTGGACGCAGGACGCCGCCTTCGACGAGCGCTTCGCGGTGCCACTGCTGATCGAGACTGCCCGGCTGTGGAACTCGCTGGGCTATCACGGCGGCGACGGCAAGTTCCACATCGACGGCGTCACCGGTCCGGATGAGTACAGCGCGATCGTGCGTGACAACACGTTCACCAACCTCGCGGCGGCGCGCAATCTGGACGCCGCGGCCGATGGGGCCGAACGCTGGCCCGACGCTGCCGCCGAACTCGAGGTGACCGCGGCCGAGATCAGCGCATGGCGCGCCGCGGCCGCCGCGATCTCGATCCCGTTCGACGACGAACGCAACGTCGTGCAGCAGGACCGGGGCTCGACCGACCGCGAGAGCTGGAACTTCGAGCAGACGGCGCGGGACGGTAAATACCCGTTGCTGCTCAACTCGCCGTACTTCGAGATCTACCGCAAGCAGGTGATCAAGCAGGCCGACCTCGTGCTCGCACTGCACTGGTTCGGTGACGCGTTCACCGCTGAGCAGAAGGCGCGCGCGTTCGACTACTACGAGCCACTCACCGTCCGGGACTCGTCGCTGTCGGCCTGCACCCAGGCGGTCGTCGCGGCCGAGGTCGGTCATCTCGATCTCGCTGCCGACTACCTCGCCGAAGCGGCGATGATGGATCTGCGAGACCTCGAGCACAACACGAGGGACGGGCTGCACATCGCCTCGCTGGCCGGCACCTGGCTGACGGTGGTCGCCGGCTTCGGCGGGATGCGCGACCACGGCGGCCGGCTGTCGTTCCACCCGCAGCTGCCACCGGGGTGGACGCGCCTGACGTTTCACCTGGTCTGGCACGGCGCACGCATCCGCGTGGACGTAGGAGCCGACGAGGTGACCTACTCGGTCACCCAGGTGCCGGATGAGGCGATCGAGATCTGGGACGTCGACGAGGCGCTCCGGCTCGTCGAGGACCAGCCGATCACCCGTCCGATCCGGCCCGTCCGCGCGCTGCGGCCGCGGCCCACCCAACCGCCCGGCCGCGAGCCGATCCGGGCCGACGACCTCGACTGAACTCGACCGGGCACGCGCGGCGGCCTCCCGACCGAAAGCGCTGTCGGGCAGAGGCGATAACGTGTGAGTAATGAGCGCGACCGACCGGGCGACTCCCCGCACCAGCGCAGACAGCGCGGTTTCGCGTGCCCTGGCGGCCGTCTATGTGGCCTTCATCGTGTCCGGATTCGGCTTCGCCAGTTGGGCATCACGGATCCCGCAGATCCGCGACAGCCTGCGCGTCGATCCCGGTGAGCTCGGCCTGATCCTGCTGTGCGTCGCAGCGGGTTCGATCGTCAGCATTCCGCTGTCCGGAACGATCATCGCCAAGATCGGCGAGGCCCGCACCGTCGCGATCGTCAGCGTCGTCCTCGCCGCCGGCCTGCTCGTCGTCGGCATCGGCACCCGTATCGGCGTGCCGCCGGTCTGCGTCGGCCTTGCCATGATCGGGTTCGGCAACGGCGCGTGGGACGTCGCCATGAACGTCCAAGGTGCCACCGTCGAGCGTCGGCTCGGCCGCTCGATCATGTCGCGCTTCCATGCCGGGTTCAGCATCGGCACGGTCGGCGGTGCCGGCGTCGGCGCAGCCATGGTCGCGCTGCACGTGCCGGTCACCGCACACCTGGTCGCAGTCGGCATCGTGGTGGCCGTCATCGTCCCGGCGAGTTCGCTGCGCGGCTTCCTGCCGCACGTCGTCGAACCGGAGCACCGCTCCGCACGCACCGCTTTCGCCGCCTGGCGCGAACCCCGCACGCTGCTGATCGGGCTGTTCGTGCTCTGTATGGCCTTCACCGAAGGCACGGGTAACGACTGGCTGGGCATCGCGACGATCGACGGCTATCACACGTCGGCAGCGGTCGGCACTCTGACCCTCGACATCTTCCTGGCGGCGATGACCGTCGGTCGATGGTTCGGGCCAGGAATTCTCGACCGCCACGGCCGGGTACTCGTGTTGCGCATCGGCGCGGTGACGGCGCTGGCCGGCCTGCTGCTCGTCGTGTACGGCCACGTCTACGCGCTCGAGGTGGTCGGCGCCGTGTTATGGGGCCTCGGCGCCTCTCTCGGATTCCCGACCGGCATGAGCGCCGCGGCGGACGACCCGCAGCATGCTGCGGCCCGAGTGAGCGCCGCGGCATCGATCGCCTATCTCGCGTTCCTAGCCGGTCCGCCGACGATCGGCTTCGTCGCCAACCACCTCGGTGTGCTTCACGGGATGACGGTGGCCGCCGGGTTGCTCGCGATCGCGGTGTTGATCTGCGGCGCCTGCGCACCGCTCGAACCCGCAGCGGATCCGGCGGGTGACGGCTGAGGGGCGGCCGCCCGCGAGCCGCCACGGATCACCCGCCACACGATCGAGGGCCGGAAGAACGTCTCCGGTCGGTCGATGAAGCCGGCGACCCGCAGGAACTGACGTGCGAGCACCGCGTCGGATCTGGCCGCGCGCGAGAGCCGGTCGAGATAGCGGTTCATGAGTTTCATGTCCGGCGTGCGCTTTCCCTCGACGCCGTCGTAGCGAAGGTCTCCGCCGGTGGAGATCTTCCAGGCGACGTCCTCGATACGGTGCGCGGCGCCGAAGAACTTCCGCGCGTCGAGCGGTCCACGCACGAGCATGTCGCGCAGTGCGACCGCCTCGAGCGCGGCGACCGTCATGCCCTGTCCGTACATCGGGTTGAAGGACGCAATGGCGTCGCCGATGGCGAGCAGCCCCGCAGGGAATGCAGCGATCTTGTCGTAGCGACGTCGCCTGCTGGCCGGGAAGTGGGACGGTTGGAGTTCGGTCACCGCAGTCGCGCCCACGAGCGCATCGGCGATGCGTTGGAGAGGCAGCGCACCGGCGAAGTCCAGGTAGTCGTCCTCGGTCCGCGCCGGAGCGCTGTCCAGCAACCCGCCGAGGGTGACGATGTGCGTGCCGTCCTCCTGGCGGATCATCACGCCGAAGTGCGGCTGCTCGGCCGGCGTGATCACGGTGACGAGCTCGGACGCGGCTGCGGAGTCCGCGAGCCGCCAGCGGCGGCTCAAGTAGGCCATCTTGCAGTGCACGGCCTCCTCGGCGGGCGCCTCGTAACCCAGCGCGCTCAGCCAGGCGGGCAGCTTCGACACCTTGCCCGTCGCGTCGACGACGAGATCCGCGGCGAGGCGTTCGGTCGTGCCGTCGGCGTTCGCGAGGTCGATCCCGACGACGCGCGTGGGGTCGTCGGCCAGCAGTCCTCGCACCTCGACGTGGTCTCGCAGCTCGACGTTCGGCAGCGCCCGCACCCGGGTGCGCACCGCATGCTCCAGATACGGACGGGTGACCCCGACGCCTGGTAGTCCCAGCTCCACGCGGGACAACGTCGAGCCGCCGATCGTCCACGAACCGTCCGCGCCGAGGTCCCCTACGGGCACCCCCGCGTCGGTCAGCTCACCGACCAGGCCCGGGAACAGGTCCTCCAGTGCCTTGACCCCGCCGGGTTGCAGACCGTGCGCGTGCTTGCTCTGCGGCACCCCGCGCCGGTGCGCTGCCGACTCGGGCAGCTCGTCCCGTTCCAGCACCAGCACCTGCTCGAACTGCGATGCCAACGCTGCCGCGGCGGTGAGGCCGGCCATGCTCGCGCCGATGACGACGGCGCTCCGGCGCCGCTCGCTGGTCTGCCGCTTCCGCTTGCTCATCGCTCGTCCCCCCGACGAAGTCGCTTGACGGGGTTACTTCGCCCGCCATCGCAGGCCGGATCACGCGAATTCACCGCGCGGACTCTCCGAATCGGGCGAATCGGTGATCCGGGCCCGACACGGCGACGAATCCTTCGCGTGACGATGACTGCGAGCAATCGGCCGCGTACCGTCACTGCCGTGACCGCCGGTCATCGTTCGGACGCGGTGTTGCTCGCCAGGATCCAGGCGGGCGATGACACCGCGCTCGGCGAGATCTACACGGCACATGCCGATCTCGTGTTCGGGCTGGCCCGCCGCGTGACCCGGGACGAGCAGTTGGCTCGCGACATAGCCCAAGAGGTGTTCACCTATCTCTGGGAGCTACCGCAGCGCGTCGACCTGATGCGCGGCTCGTTGCGCACCTATCTCGCCGTCGTCACCCATCGACGTGCGGTCGACGAGGTCCGCCGCAGCGAGCGACGCAACCGCACCGAGGCCGCGGTCGACCCGGTGACGGTGACCGAGGGACCAGAGGCTGGCGTCGTCGAGGCGGACACGCACGCCTGGCGCAAGCAGCGGTTGACTGCCTGTCTGGCCGAGCTGCCGGCCGACCAGCGGATTGCCGTCGAGCACGCGTACTACGACGGTCTGACCTACAAGCAAGTGGCGAGGGTGTTGAACATTCCTGAAGGGACGGCGAAGTCGCGACTGCGACTCGCGATGAACCGGCTGCGCACGCTGCTCGGCGAAGAGATGCGGACGGCGATCTAGATGACGCCATTCGACGACGAACTCGCCACACTGCTCGCCCTCGATGCGCTCGAGGCCGACGAACAGGCCGACGCCGAGCTGCGCATGGGCACTTTCCCGCCGGGGATCAGTGACACGAGCGCGGCGCTCGCCGAGGGCGCGGCTGTGCCGCCTCCTGCCGACCTGCGCGGCAAGACTCTCGCCGCGGCGCTCTCGCGGCGGCCGGCCGGCCGTCCTTTTGACGGCACCGTGCCGTGCGAGCCCAGCGAGGGATTCGACCGCACCATCGCCGACGTGTACGCGCTGCTCGAGTCGCTGACCCCGTCCGAGTGGAACGCTCGGGCCCATCCCGAACACGGCCGGGTCCGTGACCTCATCGCGCATCTGGTCGGCGTCGAACGACTCTCGCTGCGTTGGCTCGACCCGGACGACGACATGCCCGAGGTGCACGACCACGTCGCCGCGACCCGTCCGGTCATCGACGAACTACGCATCCTGGCGCCGGACGAGCTGGCGCGCACCTGGCACGACGCCGTCCGTGCCGTTGCCGCGGCGGCCGCCCACGGCGACCCGACCCGGATGGTCTCGTTCCACGACATCCGGACGACCGTGCCGGGCTTCCTCATCACCCGCACCTTCGAGCTCTGGGCTCATGCGATGGACATCTCGGTAGCGACCGGCCGGCCGTTGCTTCGACTCGATCCGGAGCGGATGGCGACGCTCTCGAACCGGCTGATGGGTGTCGTGGGTGCCGCGCTTGCCTACCGCAGTGCCGACCACCCCGGCCGCAGCGTGCGATTCGTCCTCACCGGCCCGGCCGGCGGCTCCTACACGGTGGCGCTCACACCGAACCAGGAGCCGGGTGTCCCGGACGCGACGATCGTCGCCGACGCGTACGACATCTGCCGGGTGGCGGCGCGACGTCTCGACCCGGACGAGTTGCCCGCCGTCATCGAAGGCGATCGCGAACTCGCCGGGCTGGTACTGGCCGGACTGGATTCGTTCGCGCGCGACTGAGCGCTACGCGTCGACCTGTTCGGACGCCCGGGCCGGCGTGCGCGAGAACTTCAGAATGCCGTCGTCGATCCGTCCGCGACGCATCATCGGCGCATCCCGCAGGTAGTCGTTGAGCACCCGCCACGGGGCGTGGAGGCCCTGGCGGGGCAGCTCGCCGTCGGCACGTTGCACGTATCCCGATTTCAGGGTGCCCATCACCGAGCCGGGACCGCGTTCGGACTCGTCGGCGCGTGCCACGACCTGCGTGTAGCCGGACGCGGTCATGTGCCGCAGCAGGCGGGTGACGTACTCGGCCGCGAGGTCGGCCTTCAACGTCCAGGATGCGTTCGTGTAGCCGAACACGATCGCCGCGTTCGGCACGCCTTCGAGCAGCACGCCTTTGTACGTGACCCGGCGGCTGACAGCGACGGACTCGCCGTCGACGCTCAGGTCGGCGCCACCGAGCAGTTGCACCTGCAGACCGGTTGCCACGACCACTATGTCGGCCGGCAGCTCCTTGCCCGACGCCAGCCGGATGCCGTCCGAGGTGAACGTGTCGATGGTGTCGGTGACGATGTCGGCGCTGCCGTTACGCAACGCGCTGAACAGGTCTCCGTCGGGAACGACGCACAGCCGCTGGTCCCACGGGTCGTACTTCGGCTTGAAATGCGACACGTCCGCATCGGGGCCGAGGTGCTTGCGGGCGCCGGCCAGGACGAGCTTGCGCATGGCGTTCGGACGCCACCGCGCGAAGGCGTACATCCCGCGCTGGAGCAGGATGTTGCGACCGCGTGCGAGCCGGTAAACGAAACCCGCGGGGAGCACCTTGCGCATGGCGAGCGAGATCTTGTCGACGGCGGGAAGCGACACGATGTAGCTGGGGGAGCGCTGCAACATCGTCACGTGCGCGGCGTCCCGCGCCATGGCCGGCACCAGCGTGATGGCGGTTGCGCCACTGCCGATCACGACGACGCGCTTGCCGCGATAGTCGAGGTCGTCGGGCCAATGCTGCGGATGCACGAGCGTGCCGCCGAAGTCGGCTTCGCCGGGCAACTCAGGACGGTAGCCCTTGTCGTAGTCGTAGTAGCCGGTGCAGACGACCAGGAAGTCGCACGTCCAGGTCTCGGGCGTGCCGGTCTGCTCGTCGACAGCGGTGACCGTCCAGTGGCCGTCGGCGCTCGACCACGCAGCCGCGGTCATCCGCCGGCCGAACGTGATGTGCTCGGTGACGCCGTACTCGGCCGCGGTCGCGTTCACGTAGCTGCGGATCGACGGGCCGTCCGCCAGCACCTTCGTGTCGAGCCAGGGGCGGAAGTTGAATCCGAACGTGTACATGTCCGAGTCGGACCGCACGCCCGGGTAGCGGAACAGGTCCCACGTGCCGCCGATGCGCCGGCGGCGCTCGAGGATGGCGTAGCTGCGGCCGGGCAACTCACGCGTGAGATGACACGCCGCGCCGACTCCGGAGACGCCCGCGCCGACGATGAGGACGTCGACGTGCCGTTGGGAATTCATCACACGACCGTAACCGACCCGGCCTAGGCTGGGTGACTTCTCCCCGACCGAGAGAGGCCATGCCGGTGACTTCATCCGCTTCGACACCTGTGCTGTTCATCCACGGGCTCTGGATGCATGCGACCAGTTGGGCACCCTGGGTCGACCTGTTCGCCGACAAGGGCTATGCGCCGATCGCGCCGGGCTGGCCCGGCGACGGCGAGACGGTTGCGGCTACACGTGCCGATCCGGGTGCCCTCGACAAGATCGGGATCACCGAGGTGACCGAGCACTACGCCACCGTCATAAAGGGCCAGCCGAGCACGCCCATCGTCATCGGCCATTCGTTCGGCGGACTGATCGCGCAGAAGCTGTTGGGCATGGGTTTGGTACGGGGCTGTGTTGCGATCTCACCCGCGCAGTTCAAGGGCAACTTCGCCCTGCCGCCGGTGCAACTGGCGTCGACCTTTCCCATCCTGTCCAAACCGTGGTTGCGCGGCCGCACCTGGTCGCACACGAAGGACTCGTACGCGAAGAACTTCGCCAACGCCGTACCGCGCGTCGAGTCCGACGAGATCTTCGAAAAGTTCACGATCCCGGCACCGTGCCGGCCGCTGTTCCAGGCCTCGGTCGCGAACTTCACCCCGCACAGCCCGGCGGCGGTCGACACGAAGACCGCCCGCGGCCCGTTGCTTCTTCTCGGCGGAAGCATCGATCGCACAGTGCCTGCCAGCACGGTGCGCGCGGCCTACAAGATCCAGGGCCGGAACAGCGGGATCACCGAACTCGAGATCCTCGCCGGACGGGGGCATTCCCTGTCGGCCGACAGCGGCTGGCGCGACGTCGCCGACAAGGCCTTCGGCTTCCTCGCACGGAACGGTCTCTGATGGCGACCCGTGGCTTCACCGGGCGCGCGCACCGGGAGCGCGACCCCAGGCTGCCGCCCGGCCAGTACGACGTCGGATCGGACTGGCCGGTGCTCACCGCCGAGGCCACACCACGTCTCGACCCCGATCGCTGGACGATGTCGGTCGACGGCCTCGTCGAGAATCCGCATACGTGGACGTGGGAGGACCTGCACCTCATGCAGCAGTCCGAGTACCAGGGCGACATCCACTGTGTGACTACCTGGTCGAAGCTGGCTACCAGCTTCGGCGGGGTGTCGGTCGATCTGCTGCTCGACGCTGTCAAGCCGCTGCCGTCGGCCCAGTTCGTCCTCGCGACATCGACCACCGGTTACACGACGAACCTGCCGTTGTCGCACATCGTCGACGGCCAGGCGTGGATCGTGTGGACGCACGAGGGCCGGCCGCTGCCACGCGAGCACGGTGGCCCGGTACGGCTGCTCGTCCCACACCTGTACTTCTGGAAGAGCGCAAAGTGGGTGACCAAGTTGACGTTGATCGAACGCGATCAGCCGGGATTCTGGGAACGCAACGGGTACCACGATCTCGGCGATCCGTGGCTGGAACAGCGCTACCAGGGTGACTGAGGGCGGCGCGCCGATCGGCGCCTGGCGACGAGCGACCGTGCGTTCGGTCGCGCATCCGAATCCGCACGCGGTCACGCTGCGTCTCGATGTCCCCGATCGCATCGACCATGTGCCCGGTCAGCATTACGTCATCCGGCTCACCGCCGACGACGGCTACGTCGCACAACGGTCGTACTCGGTGGCGTCGCCGCCGTCCGATCCGCAACTCGAGTTCTATGTCGAGCGACTCGAGGACGGCGAGGTGTCGACCTTCCTTGCCGACGTCGTCGAGGTCGGTGACGAGCTCGAGATCCGGGGCCCGATCGGTGGCTGGTTCGTCTGGACGGCCGATCATCCCGCGCTCGGCATCGCCGGCGGCTCGGGTGCTGTGCCGTTCGTTGCGATGGTGCGCCATGCACGCGACGTCGGGCGATCCGACCTGCTTCGACTGGCGGTATCCGCGCGCACGCGAGCCGACTTGCCGTACGCCGACGAGTTGATCTCTGCCGGCGCCCTGGTGACGCTGACCCGCGAGACCTACCTCGAGCGTCCTGCTGCACGCGTGACGCGAGATGAACTGGCCGCGCTGACCTCTGCGGAAGCGACGTGCTTCGTGTGCGGCTCTGCCGGTTTCGCGGAGGCCGCGACCGACCTGCTCATGGCCGCGGGCGTGGCGGCGCAACGCGTCCGGGTGGAGCGGTTCGGCCCGAGCGGCTGACGCGATCAAAGCGAAAGGGCCGGCATCGCCGAAGCGATGCCAGCCCTTTCGGTCAGGAGCCTGCCGGCTCGAGTTTCCGGTCTTGCTCAGTACCAGCCCGTTGACTGCGAATGCGCCCAAGCGTTGGACGGCGAACCGTACCGGTGCTTGATGTAGCGCATGCCCCAGCGGATCTGGGTGTGCGAGTTGTACCGCCAGTTCGGGCCTGCCGAAGACATCTTCCGGCCCGGCAACGCCTGCGGGATGCCATAAGCGCCCGAGGAGTTGTAGGCGGTCTTGCACCAACCGGACTCGCGGTTCCACAAGCTGATCAGCGGACGCATCTGGGAGTGACCCCAACCGTGCTGGTGCAGCATCGTCGCCGCGATCCGCCGATTGCCCGAGTAGTGGTGCGCCCAACCGTGGTGTGCGCGGTGGAACTCCACGGTCCGGAGGTGGCTGCGTCCGGTGCCCCGGGCGACGTTGCGGGCACGCACGACGAAGCGGTTCTTGCCGTAGTGCAGCTTGACCTGCGCGTGGTAATGGTGCTTGCGCCAGTGCGTGTTCACCACGCGCACGCGGTGACCGTTGCGCCACACCGTGATCTTCAGCTGACGGTGCGGACGGTCAGGGTCCTTCGCCGTGCCGTGGAACCGGACGTGCTTGCTGCTTCTGCGAGCAAAGCCCGTGCCGTGCGGAACATGGCGATGGCGGCGCCGCTCCTGCGCCGAGGTGTAGGCAGCGTTGGAAAGGTGGACGGTCGCCGTCTGCGGCGAGGAGGGGGCGGCAGTCGCAGTGTCGGCAACCGCGAGTCCGGTGACGGACAGAGCCAGGCACATGCCGGCTGCGGTGGACGCGACTGCGGGCCGTCGGACGGCATTCGCTAGTCGGATGAATCTGGACATGGGTATCGAGTCTGCGGGACTTTGCGAGATCCGCGAACCAGGCTCGCCACCTCAGGAAACCCTTATTCCATAAGCAGATTCTTGATCGAAAGCAATGTGTCCCAAGGTTTGTGGGAGCGCTGGAACCGACCGTTCGCTGCCCGACCTGCGCTTTAGCCAAACGATCTGTGACAACAGTCACGCGCAATTCGTTCGAAATCGTGGCGGCGACCACGCCTCACCTACCCGAAGCACACGTCGATGCGTCCGCCGGCGAGACGCTTCGAGCCTTGCCGAATCGGACATTTCGCGCATTCGGCCGATTCGCCGAACCGGCCCCGCAACGGCATATGCGGCGATAGCATCTGCCTCACCAGCTGACGTCGGGGAGGGCGTGACGATGGTCATCGAATCGGCAGGTGCACAGAGGGCGCACACACCACGCGCACGGCGTCGATTGCTCGCGGTGGCGGCTACCGCCGGGCTCGCACTGACAGCAACGAACGCAATCCCGTCGGCGAGCGCGGTGCCCACTCACGCGAGCAACATTCAGTACACCAGCAAGACGGTGCTGATCCCGACGCAGACGATCAAGCAACAACTGGTCTCCGTGTCGAAGGACGGCGCGACCTACACGTTCAAGTCCAAGCACGGCGTGTTGGCGAAGTTGGAACCGGGCAAGGTCATGCTGTTGCAGCACCTTGCCGCGCGTGACGTGCAGAAGGTCAAGACGTCGCACGGTCGGTTCGTTGTGTCGACGACGCCGGCCGCACTCACCGATCTCGTGCAGAACGGATCGCTGTCGCTGAACAGCCCGATCGACTTCTCGAAGGGCTTCGTAGTCAGCGGTTCGTCGGTACCACCGGAGTTCTCTGCGCAACCGCGCACCTCGCTCCCGGCCAAGTTCGGCATGGTGCCGCTCGCCGCGGCAGGCGAGATCAAGGTCTCCGGCAAGGTCAAGGGCTATGACTGGGAGGTCGGCTTCACGCACGAGGGCAAGTCGGTCGGCGTCGATGTGACGATCACCCGCAAGCGACCGGTAAAGGTCGACGTCACGATCAGCGGCACCCTGGACAACCTCAAGACCGGTGGCAACATATCCATCAAGAAGGGCAAGTTGGCGAAGGCCAAGATGCTCGCGAACAGCCTGCAGGGAGAGTTCAAGCTCGAGTACTCGGCCAAGCCGATTTCGCAGTTCGGACTGGGTAAGGCGGGCGGTGTGCGGGTGGAGCTGCCCGCCGAGATCGTGGTGCCGTTCTTCGTCGGCGAGATCCCGTTCTTCGTCGCGGTCCGCGTTGCCTTCGTCGCCGAAGCCGGTTTCTCGAGCTTCAATCAGAAACTCAGTGGCAGTTGGTCGCTGAAGTACGACGGCCAGGGCGGTTTCAGCACGTCCAGTTCGGGGGCCACCTCGCCCGCAGGAGTGCTGAAAGGGCTGGCCGACATCATCCTGAACGCGCGTAACGCCGTGCAGAACGGTCCGCTGAGTTTCGAGCTCGGCGCGCAGATGCCACAGGTCGAGCTCGGCCTCGGCGTCAAGGGCTTCAACGTCGCGGGCAACATCACACTGCAAGGCGTTACCGAGATCGCCACCCAGGGCTCGAACTGTGACACCCGGAAGATGGAGATCACCGGCACCGCCGGAGCAACTGCCAGCTTCTTCGGCCTGTCCGGCGATCTGGGCTCGGCGACGTTGTTCGACAAGACGATCAATGCGGCGTACCCGCGCGGGTGTGGGGTCGCGCCGTGAGCTAGCTCGCAGTCACACTTGCACTGTCGCGGGCCGCACGGCCGATGGCGGGAGAACGACCGTCTCGGGTTCGGCGGTGTCGAACCCGAGGCGCAGCACCGACATGTTCGGTAGCAGGGCCCAGCCCGTGGTGTCTTCGACGATGCCCGACGACGCCACGGTCGTGAAGGCGTCGTTCTGCTGCAGGCGCAGGTCGAAGTACGGGGGCCAGCAGACGATCTCTTCCGGATAGGCGTCCGGCCACAGCTGGATGTCGACGGGCAGCAAGGCATGGTCGTGATGCACGACGACGTGCATCGCGCTCGGGCCGAGCAGCATGCTGTTCCAGCTCGAACCGTGCAGCCCCGCCGAGTGCGCACGCTCGAGTACCGCCGTGACCGCATCCGGCACCGATCGTCCACGGTCGATCTCGTCGCGGAGCGCGAGGAACCAACGCTCGCTGTCGGTCGAGCCTTCCGGTCGTCGCGCTGAGTTTGCTGCGAGGAGGCGGTCGACGAGGTCAGGCGGAGCCACCGCGCCGTTGTGGATCAGCGCCCAGTCCGCGTCGGCGAACGGGTGGGTGTCCACGGTGGTGCGGCCGTAGCCAGGCGTGCCCATCCGCAGGTGCACGACGGCCGATGTAGCGGCAACTGTGTCGACGAGTTCCCGGAAGTTGCGGTCCTCGGCGGCGGGCGCTGCCGCGCGACGCACGTGCAGATCGGCACGGCCGGCACCCTCGTGCCAGGCCGCACCCCATCCGTGCCGATGCACCGTGGACAGCCTCAGCAGTCGCTCGACGGCGGTCTCGCCGATCACGTCCCGCAACGTCACCGGCTCGGGGGACACCCAGCCGACCAGCCGGCACATCAGACGTACTTTCCCATCCCACCGGCGACGTCGATGACCGCGCCGGTGATGTAGGACGCGCGGGCGCCGGCCAGGAAGGCGACCAGGCCGGACACCTCGTCCGAGGTTCCGAACCGGCCGAGCGGGACCTCCTCCGCCGACAGCCTGGCGAAGAACTCGTCTTTGCTGCTGTCGGGTGCACGCCGACGGCGGATGTTCTCCCACTGCGGGGTGTCGACGAAACCGATGTTCACGCTGTTGACCAGGATGTTCTCGGCACCGAACTCCTGCGCCAGCACCTTGTTCAGATTCAGGCAGGCCGCCCGGATCACGGTCGTGGCGAAGAACGCGGGATCGGGATACTTGCCGTAGACGGCGTTGATGTTCACCACGCGAGGGGCAGCGCTGGCACGTAGGTGCGGCAGCGCAGCGCGGAAGCAGCGGATCTGCGAGAAGAGCTTGACGTCGAGATCGCCGCGCCAGTCCTCGTCCGTCAGCGTCTCGAAGTTCCCCGGATGCGCGCCGCCGGCGTTGTTGACCAGGATGTCCAGGCTGCCGAGTTGCGTGACGGCGTCCGTGATCAGCGCCGGCACCGCGTCGGAGTCGGTGACGTCCGCGACGAGGTCCACGACCAGACGGTCGGGGTGCCGGTCGCGCAACTCGTCGCCGGCCGTCTTGATCTCGTCCGGGGTCCTCGAGCAGATCGCGACGGAGGCACCTTCGGCGAGCAACTCGTCGGCGACTGCGAACCCGATCCCTTTGGAGCCGCCGGTGACGAGTGCGCAGCGATCGGTGAGACCAAGATCCATGTCAGACGGGCGACTCGTCGACGGGTGCGCCGGTGTCCATCTGCTCGCGAGCGTGCTCGATCAACGTGGCCCGCGGCGGCGAGAACATGTCGATCTCCCTGCACGAGTTGTCGCCGGTTCGGGCACCGTGCGGCACCCATGACGGGACGACGGCGACGTCGCCGACCCGCATGGTGCGCGTGCGGTCGCCGATGGTGAAGTCGAATTCGCCCTCGGTGACCAGGACGACCTGCTCCTCGGCGTGCACGTGCATCGGCGCTTCGGTGTTCGGCTCGAACGACACGAAGTTCACCAACGACTTCTCGCCGAGCACGGGACGGAACTCGAGGCCCGGCACGTACTCGACGGGTTCGATGCCGGAGACGTTGACGAAACGTCCCTCCGACGTCGGCGTGCCCTCGGCGTCGAGGCTGAAATGCGATTCGGACATGCGGAGCCTTTCTTTCGTCACGAAACGGGGTAGTCGGCCAATGCGGCCAGGCGAGCGATGCCGTCGGCGATGTCGGGCTCGCTGACCCGGCTGTACGACAGCCGCAGGTGTTCGGTGTCGTCGGCGCCGGCGAAGAACCCGGCACCAGGCACGAACGCGACCTTGGCGTCGCGGGCTCGTGCGGCCAGCGAGGTGGTATCGACACCGGGCAGGCGCAGCCAGCAGAAGAAGCCACCGGTCGGGGGAGTCCACTGCGCCGGCGTGCCTCCGAACTGCTCGCGCAGCGCGGCGTCCATGGTGGCGCCACGGCTGCGGTACAGCGCGCGTGCGCGGAGGACCTGCCCGTCGTAGTGGCCGGCTCGCACGAACTCCTCGAGCAGCCGCTGTCCGAAGGCGCCGGCGCACTGATCGGAGTTCTGCTTCGCGAAGACCATCTGGGCGATGATCTCCGGCGGTCCGGCCGCCCACCCCAGACGCACCCCGGGGAAGAAAGTCTTGGAGAACGTGCCCATCTGCATCACGACATCGGGGCCGAGCGACCACAAGCTGGGTGCCGGGTCGTCGGCGAACCCCAGCTCGCGGTAGGCGACGTCTTCGACGATGAGCACGCCGTAGTGACGGCACAGGTCCACCAGCGCCGACCGGCGTTGCGTCGACAGCGTCCAGCCGGTCGGGTTCTGGTAGTCCGGAATCGTGTACAGCAGTTTCGGACGGACGCCGCCGGCGAGCAGTTCGGCCAGCGCGTCGACGTCGACACCGTCGGTGTCGATCGGCACGCCTATCACCGTGCCGTCGAAGCTGGTGAATCCGGTGACCGCACCGACGTAGCTGGGTTCCTCGACGAGAACCGTGTCGCCCGCGTCGAGCATGCTCTTCGAGATCAGTGTGATGGCATCGATGCCGCCACTGGTCACCATCAGTTCTGCTTCGGCAGGACGGCGGCCCTGCAGCTTCTCGAGTTGACCGCGCAGCAGCTCGCGGGTGCTCGCGATTCCTTCGCTCGCCGCGTACTGCAGCGCGACCGACGCGTCCTCGTCCAGTAGCGTGCCGGCGATGCCGCGCAACGCCTCGGTCGGGAAGATCTCGTGATCGGGGAAGCCGCCGGAAAAGTTGATGATCCCGTCGGCGTTCGCGAGCGCCAGGATCGCCGACAGCGTCCCGTCCCGGCCCTGCGTACGGCGCGCCAGTTGGCGGGTCCACTCGACGGGCGGTGGATTTGTCACAAGTTGGGACGCGGACTGAGAGTTCATCTTGACAGCGCCTTACGTTCGCCAGACCATTCCTCGTGCAAGCTTACGCACAGCAAGCCATAGTGCCTTGAGACCTTGCTTCTGACAACAGTGAGCGCAAGCCTCGGACAGCCGCGGAAGGGAAGATGGCCCAAGCGCGACGTCGATCGGTTCAGCCCACCGGCACTCCGTTGCGGACGATCCGTGATCACGCGGCGACGCCGTCGGCGCCGGTGACCCTCGATGCCACCGACCTGCGGCTGTTGCGGCTGTTGAGCCGGGACGCCCGGTTCTCGCAGCGCAGCCTCGCGCGCGACATGAAGATGTCGGCCCCGGCCATCGCCGAACGCATCGCGCGGTTGGAGCGGCAGCGCGTAATCAACGGCTACGGAGTACGCGTCGACTGGAGCGCGCTCGGCTACCAGACCACTGTCTATCTCACGATCACCGCGGTGCCGGGCTATCAGCTCGGTCTGGTGATGAACGAACTCGCCGAAATCCCGGAGATCGACGAGGTCCTCCTGGTCACCGGTCCGTTCGACATGCTCGTCCGGATGCGCGCCCGCGACGAGGGGCATCTGCGCGACCTGCTGCTCAACCGCATCTGGCAGATCGAGGGCATCCAGCGCACCGAAACGTCCATCACCATCGCCCAGATGAAACCGAAGAACACCGCCGAGGAGTTGCTCACCGCGATGCTCGATGACCGTCAATCCCGCGACGCAGGAAGTACCGGCTGATGACACCTTCCGACCCGTCCCGATCGGCAGGCGTGGGGCGTCATGACTTCGTCGCCGACAACGGGCTCTACACCGACGAGCAGCGCGCTGCCGCCAAGGAGGTGATCGCACGAATCCGCGAGACGGAGTTGCAAACCATCCGTGTGATCATCGTCGACCAGCACGGCCAGCCTCGAGGGAAGTTCCTGTCGCCGGACGCGGCCATCGCCGCGATGAGCAACGGCTTGGACTTCTCCGGCGCGATCTACAGCCTCGATACGGCCAATACCGTTTTCCCACCGCCGTTCGTGCGTGGCGGCGGATTCGGCATCGAAGAATTCACCGGGTTCCCGGACATCGTGATCGTCCCTGACCCGACGACCTTCCAGATCCTGCCGTGGTCGGCGAGCACCGGCTGGATGCTGTCCGACGCGTACTTCAGCAACGGTCGTCCGCTGCCGCTGGATCCCCGAGCGATCCTTCGCAGGCAACTGCAGCGTCTCGGCGACCGTTCGATGAGCTATCTCAGCGGGCTCGAGGTCGAGTTCTACATAACCCGCCGTGCCGACTCGCACATCGACCTGTCGGCGACCACGCAACCCGCAGCGACCCCGCGGGTCGAGCCGTTCCAGCTCGGCTACCAGTACCTGTCCGAGGTTCGTCTCGACTCGATCAACGACACGCTGCTCGCCCTGCGCGACGGGCTCGGTGCGGTCGGACTGTTGCCGCGTTCGATGGAGGACGAGTGGGGGCCGGGGCAGATGGAGTTCAGCCTCAGTCCGCGCGCCGGGCTGGGCACCGCTGATGCGATGATCCTGTTCCGAAGCGCGATCAAGCAGATCTGCGCGCGCCGCGGTCTGCTCGCCACGTTCATGTGCAAGCCCGTGCTGCCGAACTTCTTCGCGTCCGGCTGGCACCTGCACCTCTCGCTGCTCAATGCCGACGGCAGCAACGCGTTCATGGCCGAGGACGACGTGCTGTCCGCCGGGGGCCTGCAGTACGTGGCCGGCCTGCTCGATCACGCTCCGGCGCTGACCGCCTTCGCGACACCCACGATCAACGGATACACGCGGTTCCAGCCCTACTCGTTCGCGCCGGACCGGATCTGCTGGGCGGTCGAGAACCGCGGCGCGATGGTGCGCGTGCAGGGCGGCCCGGGTGACCCGGGCACCCACCTCGAGGATCGCGTCGGCGAACCCGCGGCGAACCCGTACCTCTACCTGGCTGCCGACCTCGCCGCCGGCCTGGACGGCATGGAGCGGAGCCTGACTCCGCCGGACCGGATCGAGGCGGACCCGTACGCGGCCGATGCGAAGCCGCTGCCGACCACGCTCGATGCCGCCCTCGACGCGCTAGAGAAGGACGCGGTCTACCGCGAAGCGTTCGGCACCGAGTTCATCGACTACTACCTGATGATGAAGCGGGCCGAGTCGAACCGGCACCGAGCCGCGTGCGAAGCCGCTGACGACGCCGATGCCGCGTCTGCCGAATGGCAGATGCGCGAGTACTTCGAGTTCTACTGATGGGCCGGACGACGTCATGACGCTGCAACACATCGTCCTTTTCAGCTTCCCGGACGGGCCTTCGGCCGAACAGACCGAAGAGATCCATTCGTACATCGCCGAGTGGCCCGATGCCATCCCGGGCATCGGTGCACTACGGTTCGGCCCGCCCATGTTCGACGACCGCACCCGCGGATATCAGTTCCTGCTCTACATGGAGTTCGACAGCGTCGAAGACATGCGCGCCTACCAGGCGCACCCCGTGCACCAGAAGTTCCTCTCCTGGGTCATCGACAGCAAGATCACCCCGCTCGCGTTCGACTACTACCTCAACGACGAGGTCGTACTGATTCCCACGCCACGGCAGCTGTCCACGAAGGAGTGACGATGGCCGTTCAATCCAGCACCGAACTCGCCCCGGACCAGCGCCTCGCGAAGGGTTCGCTTACGCTGCCCGACGCGATCGCCATATCCATTTCCGTCATCGCACCGGGCATGGCTGCGTTTCTCAACGTGGCCGGTGTCGCGGCGACAGCCGGGGGGTCGACGACGCTCGCCTTCCTGCTCGGCGGCGTCGCGTGCCTGGCGCTGGCGTTCGTGGTCATCGGCTTCACCCGCCGGATGGCAT
>DASXJN010000106.1:0-22826 GCA_036497365.1 Jatrophihabitantaceae bacterium
TGAGGTCAATTCCTTCTGCAGCCTCTCGAGTTGCTTCGGCCCGTAGAACGCGGGGAAGGCGCGGCAGTACAGGCGATGCACAGGCGCGGCGAGGGTGAGCAGCGCGATCCGGTTGCGCACGTGTTCGGGCAGTTGCGCCACGACGGCGACCGAGATGGGCGAGCCCTGGCTGTAGCCGACGAGCAGGACGGCGGAATGCTGCTCGTGGATGACCGTCGAGGCGAGCGGTTCGGGGACCGACTGGGCCGCCTGCTGCGCGCGGGCCGGGTCGTGTTCGCCGCCCTCGCCACCGTCGTACGTGCCGCCGGCGATGCGCCGGATGCGGGTGACCAGTTCGGGAACCGCGCGCTCGCCGTAGGACGGCGGCCCGAACGGATGGCACGCGCGCGGCCAGAACGTGACAACGTCCCAGAACAAGCTGAGCCGCTTACGCGCCGCCGGATCGCCGAGTGCGCCGCGCAGGTAGAGCCCGAAGCTCACCGTGGCCAGGACGCCGATCGTCGCGCCGAGGTTGGCGCAGGTGTAGGCGACTCCGCGTTGTTCGTCGCGCCAGGCGAACGTGTAGACGATGAACGCGATCGCGGTGGGCGTGGCGATGGCGAACAACGCCGGCGCGGCAAAGTCCGTGAGTCGCGATCGCGCCCACTTGCTCGCCACGGCCTTGCGGGCCCGTCGATCGTTCCCGCCGACGCCTCGTCCGGCGTACACCGTGCGCACGTCGCCGGGCCGCTGCTTGTCGCGCAGACCCACCGAGATGCGCCAGCACACTGCCGCGAGCACGGGTGCGGTGACGATGAGCGCGAGGAAGGTGAAGAAGAAGCCGAAGCCGCTGGCGAACGTCGTCGGCGGCAACTGCAGCGTCGTCGTTGCTTTGCCACCGGTGCCACTGGTCGACGACGGCTTCGCGATCAGGTTTGCCGCAGAGAGCAACAGCGTGGCGCCGAAGATGCACGAGACCATGGTCGCCAGCAGTGCGACGCCGACCGCGGCGAAGCCGCCGGCCATCACGCCGGGCTGGCGCCACGGCAGGCGACCGAGCACGGTGATGGCGAGCAACGCAACCAGGCCGATCGCGACGAAGACCAGCACGGCCTGCAGCGACCCGTTGCTCAGGATCGGGCGGCTCGCATCGAAGGAGTACCAGCGGATGCCGAGCAGCACGATTGCGACAGCGCAGGCGAAGGAGGCCCACCGTAGGACGGTGAGGACGAGGACGTAATCCGTCCGTCCGACCGGCGAGTCCGTCCAGCGGTCGTTGGCCGCGAAGACGACGACGACCAGCGCCAGCGCGGTGATGAGGATCGGCAGGATCAGCCAGGCGAAGTGCGTATGCCGCTGGGGCAGCACCTCAACCGTCATCACCATGGCGGCGGCGATCATGAGGTGCGCCTCGTGCTGTTGACGGACGGGCTGCTCGTTGCACCAGAACGCGCGTCCCGACAGCTCCCACTCGGGGTCGTTCGGGGCGTCGGACCCGGTTTGCTCCGTCGACCGCGCGGCCTGCGAACGCTGTGCCAACCAGCGGAGCGCGAAGATCACGCCGAACACGACTACTGCGGCGAGCGCCATGCGCAGGCCGACGTGCCAGCTCTGGTACCAGTCGAGCCAGCTCCACAGCTGGTGGTGTCCGGCGGCCTGCCGCGCGATGACATCCATGAACAAATAGGCGGCGGTGCCGACATAGCTCGCGGTGAAGACGAGGCCGAGCACGCGCAGCACGGGTCCGGACAGGTTGCCCGGGCTGAACCGGTTGCGCGCGGGCAGCATCCAGTAGGCGAGGTTGATCAGGCCGAACGGCAGGAGCATCGGCCACAGTGCCGACCACCACGAGCCGTAGTCGAGCTGTCCCCAGCAATACGCCTCGCGGCGGGGCATGCCCTTGGCGGAACCACCGGGATACCACGCTCGATAGAAGCCGGCGCGTTCGTCGCCGGCCACCTGCAGCACGTTCGGCGTCTCGAGGTTCTCGGTGGCCGGTGCGCCACCCACGCCGTGGACGCGCAGTTCGAGCACGTCCGGTTCGGCGCCTTCGGGCAGGTAAGGAATCTCGCCGGCCGCAGTCGCGTCGAGCGGGTTGGTGAGATCGGCGCCGTTGAAGCCTTCAATCGCGCCGAGACCGAGCACGATCGGACCGAGCGTCGCGCTGTCGGTCGATGCCTCGCCGGACATGCCGGTTCCCCCTCCCGCGGCCGCCAACCGGGTGGGAGCAGTCTCGTCCTCACCGGCTCGAAACGGAAGGCGCGAACGCGCAGCGTCGGCTTGGTGCGCAACGCATTTGGCCCCGGTGCAGGGTCACGCGCGGCGTGTCTCCCTGCACCGGGGCCAAAGATGCGATCGCTGGCTACTGCTGCATCGGCGCCTTCACGTCGTCCGCCGCGGACTTCGCCTGGTCGGCCGTCTGCTGACCAGCATCGGCTGCCGTCTGCTTGATCTGTTCCACGGATTCCTGCAACGGCTGCTTGAGGTCGTCGGCCAATTCCTGCCCGGCCTGCTTGAGCGGTTCGGCGAGGTCTTGCGCCTTCGACTCGGCCTGTGTGGCAAGCTGCTGCTCCGCCTCCGTGGCGGGTGCCAAGGACGACAGCAGCCAGCCCACGCCGAAAGCGATCAGTCCGGCGGCGAGCGGGTTACCCTGCGCCTGCCGACGGACGGCCTGCGGTGCATCCGAGGCGGCAGATGCGACGCTGGACGCTCCCGAGCTGATGGAGTCCCCGGCGCCGCGTAATCCGCTGTTGTCGTCGGCGGATCCCATGACTCGATCGCGTAGCGAGTTCGCGTGGTTCTTCACATCGTGCACGCGGCGGTTCATCACCTTTCCCGGCGAGACCTTCTCGTTCAATCGGTCGACGTCACTGGACAGCTGTGACCGGGTGCGTTCGATGTCTGACTGGATCTGGTCTGGCGTGGTCATGTGTCTTCCTCACTGTGTCCGGAGAGCGTCCGGAACCTCGGACATCGTTTGAACCGTGCGCTCGGGCTTCGGGTGGACCTTGCGGAGCGTGCTGCGTCCGAGGACGAACAGCACCGCGCCGATGACGATCCAGATCAACGCCACGATGAGGGCAGCCAGGCCCGTATCCATCGCGTTCGCCAGCCCCCACCAGAGGGCGAAGGACAGGAACAGCAGAACCATGTAGCCGGCGAATCCGGCGCCGGACAGCATTCCGGCGCCCTTCGCCGTCTTGGCGACCTCGACCTTGACCTCGGCCTTGGCCAGTTCGAGTTCCTGCCGCATGAGCGTCGACAGATCGCGGCTGACCTCGCCGATCAGCTCACCGACGGATGCCGAACGAATGTCCTCGTCTGCGCCGGTGCTGCCGGGTGCGGCCGTCATCGCGGCTGCGGCTGGCCGCCGCCGAGCGTCGGAGGAGTGCTGTAACCCACCACCGGAGTCTGGATAGTCGATTCGGGCAGCGGTGCGGTCTGCGGCGACGCGGTCGGCGTCGGCGCCGCCACGCCGTTGGTACCGCCAGGCGAGGATGAGTCGTCCGACTGGTGGACGGCGATGACTCCTCGGGTCAGTCGTCCGGCCAGCACACCGGCGGCCAGCGCACCGATCAGGAAGGTGCCGGGCCGGCGGCGCGCGAAGTTGCGCACCTCACCGACCAGGTCTCCGGGTTCGCGCGACTCCAGCCAACGCGCCAGATCCGAGGCGCGTTCCCCGGCCTGACCGACGAGGTCGCTGGCCGGCCCGTGCTGGTCGCTGTTGCGGGACATGCTGTTGAGCTCGTCCGCGAGTGAGTTGAGGTTCGAGGTCAGATTCTGATGCTGCGTCTTGGCGTGGTCCTGCAACTGGTTCCGCGCCTCGCCGACGAGGTTCCGCGCCTGGTTCTTGGACTCCTCGGCGACCTGCTTGGCGCTGTCGACTGCGGTCGAAGCGACGTCGCCGACGGCCTGCTTCGCGTTCTCCGCGGATTCGGTCGCCTTGTCCTTCACCGACGCGTCCGCCCCCGTGTCCTGGCCTCCCGAGGGAGGGCGGTAAGCGGGCGGCGCGGCAGGCGGTGGTGTTGGCGGCACCGGCGAGTCAGTGAGGAGTGGCTCGTGTCGGCCCTGTGAATAGTTGGTCATGAGTTCTCCGTCCGGGTAGGCAGGAGCCACTCCAGTGCAAGAGCGGACGGCGCCGCGCCTCGCGTAGCGCGAGGCCTGCGCTCAGTGGCGTCCTGGAAGGTGTCGAACGCGGCAAGGTGTCAGGTCCGCGTCGTCCGGCCGGCGAGTGTCCCCCCGATTTTGGAGCGTCGCCGTTACGAGATATCTGCCCACTGTTCGCCGTGAATAACAGCTATGCCCGGTTCTTGCCGACTCCGTCGCGTTGCTCACGCCGTCAATTGATCTTGATGGACCTCGATGGCGCGGCGCTGCCGCACACTGAAGCGATGGCCATCACCGAGCCGGACGCCGCGGTGCGCCGCGCCACCGTTGACGACGCCGCGGAACTCACCAGGCTGCGCTCCGTGATGTTTCTGGAGATGGGACGCGACCCGTCGCTGCTGACGCCCGCATGGCAGCGGGCGAATACCGAACACTTCTGCCGTCGACTCGCCGATCGGGACCTCTTCGCCGCATTCGTGATCGATCAGCCAGACGGCGCCCTGGCCGCCTGCGCTGTCGGCTGGCTCAATCCGCACCTGATCGGTACCCACAACCAGTCCGGGATGACGGGCTACGTCGCAAACATGAGCACCGACCCGAGCTGTCGCCGGCAGGGCTACGGCAGGGCAGCTCTCGAGGCGCTGCTCGACTGGATGCGCAGTACCGGGATACGCACGGTCGACCTCCACGCAACGGCGGACGGCGAACGTATCTACCGGTCACTCGGCTTCACCGAGCCGGTCGACACAGCGCTCACGTTGCGCCTCTAGTGAGATCGCACGCAGCGAGCTAGGGCGGCGTCTCGAGCAGGGTCCTCGGCCTACTTGAGGGGAGCGCCGGTCTTGGCGAGCACGAACCACGCGCCGCCGGGCGAGAGCGGGATGGTCTTGCCGTTCTTGGTCTTCAGCGTCGTGCCGTCGTTGACGGACTTCCGGCTCCAGGTGCCTTCGATGCGTCGACCGTCCCGGAACACGACCGCGCGGCCGCTGCCGACGGTGTGCGTGTACTGCGCGGGGTTGCCGTTGACGTCGGTGTCCTTGGCGTAGGTCGTGACCTGGCAGAACTGGACGATGACGTTCGGCGTCGAGATCACGTCGCCGTTGGCGGTGTGTTGCACCGCGCCGTCGATGACCCGGACGTAGCGGTGCGTCTTGGCGTTCCAACGGAACGTGACCGCCGTGCCGCCGACCTGGGTCTGGACGAGACCGCCCGACGTCGTCTGCCCGGCCGGCTTCTTCGCCGACCACGTGAGACCGACGCTCTTCGCGGTCGGGCCCTTCACCTTCTTGGCGACGGTGCCCAGGTTGACGACCTCGTTCTCGGGGGCGGCGCGGTTCGGGTCGCGGCTGAACTCGGGACCGCCGTCGTCGCCGATGAGCTTGTGCAGCGGGGACTTGTTCAGAGGCGCGATGCCCGCCGGCGATCCGCCTGAGGCAACGAAGATGATGTGGCCGAACTGCAAAGCCAACTCGGGATCACTCGGTCGCACGCTGCGCACCGGCTCGACGTGCGGCAGGTTGGTGTTGAAGATCGCCATCAGCCGGGTGAGGCCGCCTTCGACGGCCTCGACGTAGACGATGTCTGCCTTGTTCGTGCCGACCTGCGGCCGTCCGAGCGCGGTGTCCTCGATCTTGACCGCGATCACGGGATGCTTCGACGGTGCCTTGCCGGTGAGCGGATTGATCTTGGGCGCATGCGGAGCTGACGATGCCGGCCCGGATCCGGAGGACCCCGAATGCGGCGACGAACTGGTGGTGCCGCCGCCCGAGCTACCCGTGCACCCGGCGAGCGCGAAGACTCCGGTCAGCAGAGCCACGGTCGCCGCACAGGAAAGCTGTCGTCTCGTTCCGATCACATCCCTTGTATACCGCGCGGGTCGACTTATCGGCCGCAAGAGCGACTGTCCTCGGCGTGCCGTTCACCACTTTCGCGACGGCCGAAAAAGTGATATCTATTTGCTATCACATTTTGCAAGGGGGAGCGATGACCGAGAACGTGCCTGTGGATACCCAGCCGGTCGCGCCGGTCGGGCACAGCGGCGCAGGAGTAGAGGTGCACGAACGGCCCGCGACGAATGCAGGTGGTCTGCTCGGTGTCGGCGTGATCCTCGTCTGCGTCGTGTTGGCGATCGTCCTCGGCCTGACGCCGTTGCCCGGCCTGCTGACGATTCCGGTCGTCATCGCGGCGCTGGTGCTGACCTCACTGGTCGTCGTGTCGCCGGGGGAGAGCCGGGTCGTCCAGTTCTTCGGTCGCTACATCGGCACGGTGCGGCGGCCCGGGCTCGCCTGGGTGGCGCCGCTGAGCACGCGACGGAGCGTCAGCGTGCGCGTGCGCAACTTCGAGACGAACCTCCTGAAGGTGAACGACAGCGACGGCAACCCGGTCGAGATCGCCGCGATCGTGGTGTGGCAGGTTGCCGACACCGCCCGCGCCGTGTTCTCGGTCGACGACTATCCGAACTTCGTCCGCGTACAAGCAGAATCAGCGCTGCGGCACGTGACCAACAGCTATCCGTATGACAACGGCGACGACGTCGGCACCTCGCTACGCGGCGCCACCGACGAAGTGGCCGTCGAACTCGCCAACGAAGTGGCCGCTCGTGTCCTGCTCGCCGGCGTGGAGATCGTCGAGGTGCGCATCAGCCATCTCGCCTATGCCTCCGAGATCGCGCAGGCGATGTTGCGTCGCCAGCAGGCAAACGCGGTGGTCGCGGCCCGGGCCCGCATCGTCGAGGGCGCCGTCGGCATGGTCGAGATGGCACTCAACCGGTTGAGCGAGGGTGATGTCGTCGAACTGGACGAGGAACGTAAGGCGGCGATGGTCAGCAACCTGATGGTTGTGCTGTGCGGAGACCAACCAGCGGCCCCCATCGTCAACGCCGGCACGCTTTACAACTAGCGCCGTGAGCAGTAACCGGAAGCCGGTCCTGTTGCGGATCGATCCGGCGGTACACGATGCGCTCGCCCGATGGGCGGACGACGAACTGCGCAGCCTCAACGCGCACGTCGAGATGTTGCTCCGCCGCGCGCTGACCGAGGCGCGGCGGATGCCGAAGGCCGGCCCGCTGCCGAAGCGCGGGCGGCCGCCCGAGAAGAGGGAAAACCCATGACGGCAACGCTGCAGGTGGACGGGCTGGTTCGCCGATTCGGGAAGGTGCACGCGTTGGACGGGCTGAGCTTCGCCGTCCCTGCCGGCGAACTCGTCGGCTTCCTCGGACCCAACGGAGCCGGCAAGACGACGACCATGCGGGCTGTCTTCGGGCTCACCGACCTCGAGGCCGGCGTGATCACGTGGGGCAGCGGTCCGATCGATGCTGCCCAGCGACGCCGGTTCGGCTACATGCCCGAGGAACGTGGTCTCTACCCGGCGATGCCCCTGGCCGAGCAGGTCGAGTACTTCGGTCGACTGCACGGTATGAGTGCGCATGACGCGCACGCCGCTACCGCGAAGTGGATCGAGCGCCTCGACCTCGCGCAACGCGCCGATGCGAAGATCGAGGCGCTCTCGCACGGTAATCAGCAACGGGCCCAATTGGCCGCCGCACTCGTGCACGACCCGGAGTTCTTGATCCTGGACGAGCCATTGGCCGGCCTCGATCCCGGCGGCATCGACGCGGTGATGGAAGTGCTCCGCGAACGGGTGCGCGCGGGCTGCGGCGTGCTGCTGTCGAGCCACCAACTCGACCTGGTCGAGGATCTGTGCGAGTCGGTCGTGATCATCGACCACGGTCACCTCGTGGTCAGCGGCAGCGTCGACGAGCTTGCAACGAGTGGCCCCGAACAGCTGCGGGTGCGTATCGACGACGTGAACGATGCAGCGTGGGCACGCGCAATTCCGGGTGTCACCGTCCTCGACGCCGGCGGCGGTGCCGTGCGGCTACAACTCGACGACAGTGTCGACCGCAACGACGTGTTGCGCGCGGCGATGTCGGCCGGCGACGTGCACGAGTTCGGGTTGGTCCGGCGCCGGTTGTCCGAAGTCTTCCGGGAGGCGACCGCATGACCAGCAACCGAGAACTCCGCCGGGCGACGTCGCTGGTTGCGGCGCGCGAGTTCCGCCAGCGCGTGCGCGGCAAGGCTTTCCGGGTCGCCACGGTGTTGGTGCTCCTGGGCGTCGCCGCAGCGATCGTCATCCCGAAGCTGGCCAACAGGCACTCGTCCTCGCCGCCGCAGAAGGTCGGCGTGGTCGGTTCGTTGACGTCCGCGCAGCGCAGCGCGGTCGACCGGGCCGCGCAGGACGCCGGGGTCAGGATGAGCCTGCAGAGCTTCGACAATCGGACTCGAGCCGTCAGCGCCGTGCGGGCCGGACGGGTCGACCTCGTCATCGACGAAGCCACGTCGGTCATCGTGGCCACCACCATCAGCCGGGACGACGGCTCAGATACCTCCGATCTTGCGTACGGCGTCGCCGGTGCACTCGGCACGCAGGCCGCGATCACCCGTGCCAGGCTGTCGACCGCGCAGATCAGCGAGCTGTACGCATCGCACCCGGTGCCGATCCAGGCGTTGCACCACGAGCACCACAGCCGACCCGTGAACCAGGCCGCCTCGACCATTGGCTTGATCGCGCTGTTCATCATGCTGTCGCAATACCTGACGTGGACGCTCGTCGGCGTCATGGAAGAGAAGTCGAGCCGCGTGGTCGAGGTGCTGCTGGCCACGCTGCGTCCGGTGCAGTTGCTCACCGGCAAGCTGATCGGGATCGGCCTCACCGTGTTCCTGCAGGCCGCGATGGTGGCGGTCGTCGGCTTGGTGCTCGCCGGTACGGTCGGTTCGGACGTCCTGCACGGTGCGTCCCCGCTCGTGCTCGGCAGCACGCTGCTCTGGTTGTTCCTCGGCTACGCGTTCCTGAGCTGGGTGTACGCGGCGGCGGGATCTCTGGTCGAGCGTCAGGATCAGGTGCAGAGCCTGGCGATCCCGCTGGTCATCCCACTTGTCGTCGGCTACGTCAGCGCGCTGTCGGCGATCGGGTCAGGGTCGGCGTCACTGTTCGTGAAGGTGCTCGCATACCTGCCGCCGACCGCGCCCTTTGCGATGCCCGCGCTGGTCGGGTTGCGCGCGGTGACGTGGTGGCAGTTCGCCCTTTCGGCTCTGATCACGCTGGTCGCGACCGTGGCGACCGCCCGATTGGCCGCGACCGTGTACCGCCGAGCCGTGCTGCGCACCGGCGGACGCGTGCGCCTGCGTGAGGTCCTCGGCGCACGAGCGAATTAGCTGGAGGGGTCAGTCCTTCGGCTTGGCCGTCCCGCCCCCGAACCGCGACAGCAGGCGCCGGAACGCACTCGGTCGCCGTCCCAGCGGCTTCGTTTCACCCGGAAGCAGATCTCCCTGCCCAGGCGGGTTGCCCTTCCACCCCGGGGTCGGCTGCATGTTGCTGAACCCTGGCTGCATGGCCCCACGTCCTTCTTCGAGAACTCGACCGATGTCGATGATCCACTCCGCAAACGTCTACAGCAAGCCACGCGACGTCCTCGCCACTGACCGAGGTGCGGGAGTCCGATTCAGGTGGCCGTGAGCGCGGCTCTCTCAGTGCCGGAACAGTGCGCTGTAGGCGTTCAGCGCGGGCTGGCCGCCGAGGTGCGCGTACAACACCGTCGCGTCCTTGCCGATATCGCCGGACTGCACGAGGTCGATGAGACCGGCCATCGACTTGCCTTCGTACACCGGGTCGATGATCACGCCTTCGAGCCGCCCGGTGAGCCGGATCGCCTCGAGCGTCGAGTCGACCGGGATGCCGTAATAGTCGCCGGCCCATCCTTCGAGCACGGTGATCTCGTCGTCGCGCAACTCGCGGGAGAGCCCGATCAGCTTCGCGGTGTAGCGCGCGATGCGCCCCACCTGAGTACGCGTCTCGTCGAGCTTGGCTGATGCGTCGATACCGATGACCCGGCGCGGGCGATCCTGTCCGGCGAAGCCGGCGATCATGCCTGCATGCGTCGAGCCGGTCACCGAGCAGACGACGATCGTGTCGAAGAAGACGCCCAGTTCGCGCTCCTGTACTTCCACCTCGTAGGCCCAATTGGCGAACCCGAGTCCGCCGAGCGGATGGTCGGACGCGCCGGCCGGGATGGGGTACGGAACTCCGCCGCCGGCGCGGACCTCGTCCAGCGCGGCCTCCCAGCTCGACTTGAAGCCGATCCCGAATCCCGCGTCGACGAGTTCCACCTCAGCGCCCATGATGCGCGACAGCAGGATGTTGCCGACCCGATCGTTGACCGAGTCAGGCCAGTCGACCCAGCTCTCTTGCACCAGCCGCGCTTTCAGCCCGAGGTGTGCCGCGACCGCCGCAACCTGGCGGGTGTGGTTCGACTGGATCCCGCCGATCGAGACCAGGTGCGTCGCGCCCTGGGCCAGCGCGTCCGGCACGAGGTACTCGAGCTTGCGCATCTTGTTGCCGCCGAACGCCAGACCTGAGTTGCAGTCCTCTCGCTTCGCCCAGATCGATGCGCCGCCGAGATGCGCGGTGAGGCGCTCGAGCCGATGCACCGGGCTCGGCCCGAATGTGAGCTTGTGCCGCGGAAAGTCTGCGATCGACATGGACGCTCCCTCCGGCGCCCCAGCATAGGCGTTGGCTCAGCTCGCGACTCGCGGCTCGTGATCGAGAAAGCTGGCCATGCAGTAGTCGGTCGATGCGCAGGAGAGGTGGCTCATGAAGTCGTCCTCAGCTGCGTCCGGAGTATCGGCGGGAAGGCTCCACGACGACCCGTCGAACGTGTAGGTCCACTCGGGTGCTACGACGCTTCCTTGGGCCGCGACGCAGAACGTCGCGGCAGGGCACGACACGGTGCGCAGCGTCGTCGCCGGGACGTAGCTGCCGTTGGACGAGGCGACGCCGACAGCAGGTAGCCACTTGCTACCGTCGTACTCGATCGCGTTCCCGTCCTGCGCCACCACCATGCACAGCGTCGGTCCGCCGCACGACACCGCGGACAGGCCGGTCCCGAATGGCTCGAGAGTCCTTGGCTTGGACCACGTGCCGTTCTTGAGGACGAGCGCATGACCGCCGCTGTCGATTGCGGCACACACTTGACCCGCTGCACACGAGACCTTCAGCCGCCTGCCCAGGTCTATGGCCTGCGGGGTACCCCAGCGGTTGCCGTTGTAGGTGATCGCGTAGCCGCGTATGTCCACGGCGACGCAGTAGTGGCTGGATGAGCACGAGACGGACTGCAGGCGGTGGCTGTCGATCGTGACGGGTTTGCTCCACTCCGTGCCGTCGAGGGTTGCTGCCCGGCTGCCGGAGACCAGCGCGCAGAACTTCGGTGTCGCGCAGTCGATCGAGGAATGGTCGAGCCGGTCGGCGCTTCGGATCACCGGGGTGGGCTCGGTGAAGCTCGTCCCGTTGTAAACCGTCGCGGCTGCGCCCTCGTCACCGACGAGCACACAGTAGTTGTCCGCCGGACACGAGAAGCTGTCGTGGCCGACGGGCGGGTCGATAGCACGCCACCGGCCCCACGTCTTGCCGTGGTATTTCAGTACATCCCCCCAGTCGCCGACCAGGCAGAACTGGTCGCCGGCACATGATGCTGAGTAGACGTAGCCGACCGGTGCGGGATCGATCTTGCCGACGTGCACCCACTTGGTGCCCGTGAACCGTGCGGCTCCCCCAACCGCGTCGACGGTGATGCAGAACGAGCGCTGTGTACAGGACACGGTGAGGATCGGGTTGATCACCTCACGTGGATCGTCTCCGTCACCGCCCTCGACGCGGAGCTTCTCCACGCGCGAACCCTTGCTCCAGTGGTGACCGTTGAACGTGAGTGCGTAATCATGACTGTCGGTCGCTGCACAAAAGGTGGTATTGGCACAGGAGACAGTCTCGATCGCCGCTGGGTGCCGAGTGGCGTGATCGCTCGTCGAGCGATGCCAATTGCGCCCGTCGAACATGAACACGCTGCCGGTGGTGCTCTTCTGCCGGCGGGTGCCGACCATGCACATCGTGGGTGTGACGCACGAGAGATCAGTGAGCGCGCCGCTGTCCACCGTGTCTGTGACGTCCGGCAACTGCTTCCACCGCGCCCCGTTGTATCGATAGCTGTGTCCGGCGTTGCTCACCGCGAGGCAGAAGGATCGCGAGGTACACGACACACGGATGGGATCGCCGCCATCGATGTCGATCGCGGTAGGCGCCCCCCAGGATCCGTTGTAGACGACTGCGGTGCCCTGTTCGTCGACTGCGAGACAAAACTTCGATGAGGCGCAGGAGATGTCATGCGATTTGGTGACATCGCGGTCGAGTCCGGTCGGGGTGTTTCGGCCCCAGGCCGTTCCGTCGTATCGGAACGCATTACCCGACGCATCCAAAGCCATGCAGAACATGCTCGACACGCACGAGACCCCTAGCCTGCCGCTGACGTCGCGCGGAATCGCCAGTTCGGACGACCACGTAAAGCTGCGATCGGCGGAGGGCGAGAAGTAGGTGTAGTCCGCAGGTGCCGAGGTGCCTGAATCGGTCTGCACGGTGATCGCTGCCACGCCCGGATCGTGGGCCGGCGACAGGACCTGGACGGTGTGGTTACCGTGCTGCTGCACCGCCACGTCCTGCCCATCGAACTGCACGGTGGACGAACTCCAAAGGTGGGTGCCGACGATGGTCACCGGTGTGTTGCCGGACGGCGTGCCCGACGTGGGGTAGACGGCGGTAATGACCGGGGCCGCGACGACCGCCGGCGTCGCGCCGGCGATGGGAGCGGACACGCCGACCGTCAGCGCCACGATCGAAACCAGAGCTGTCATTCGAGGCGTCATGAGCCCTCCCGCAACCGACACGCGTGGAGTAGATCATCTTCGTGCTGGCAAAACGCCGCGCCGATCTCACCTGTCTGCAAGGTGCGTCCCAGCCGAGATAGGGAGATTTCCCGAAGCGACCGCAGGCCTTAGCGACCTAGCGTCTTCCAGGTCAGTTGAAGTAGATGGGAGTCGGGACGCGATGAGGGTGCATCCGTTGATGATTGCGGCACTGCAAGACCAGCGCGAAGGGCGCACGAATCGACGTGCGGTCTTCGCACGTGAGACGCGGCACCGGAAAGCGCGGAAGCCCGCCGCGAACCGCGAATAACCGCTAATGGCGTCGCGGTTGCCTCATTGTTGAAGCGATCGCGACGCCCCGCGCGAGGTTCGTTCGGCAGTAATCTCGTCGGTTATGACTCGTCTTCCGCATCTTTCGGCGAACGTCGAGTACTGGTCAGCCCGCAACGCGGAAGAGCTCGATCTTGCGCGTCGGCGCTGGGCTGATCCCGAGCCGTGCTGGGGCGTATACGACATTCCCGAATCGGTAGCGCACGTGCTGCCCGAGAATGTCTCCGAGCTGCGCGTCGCGGAGCTCGGCTGCGGTACCGGCTACGTGTCGGCGTGGTTGGCCCGCGCCGGGGCACGTCCGATCGGCACCGACCCGACGCCGAGCCAGTTGCGCATCGCGCAACGGATGCAGGACGAGACAGGATTGCGATTTCCGCTGATCCGGTCCGCTGGGGAACACGTCCCGCTCGCGAGCGCGTCGGTCGACCTGGTGATCAGCGAATACGGTGCGGCGATCTGGGCCGACCCGGAGCTCTGGATCGCAGAAGCTGCGCGGATCCTCCGTCCGGGCGGCGAACTGGTGTTCCTCGGCAACAGCACGCTGTTGATGCTGTGCGCACCGGACCTCGAGACCGATCCGGTGCCGACCACGCTGCAGCGAGCGCAACGCGGCATGTACCGGTTCAGCTGGCCGGACGAACCGACCGTCGAGTTCCATGTGTCGCCCGGCGACTGGATCCGGCTGCTGCGCCGCAACGGTTTCGACATTCTCGACCTGATCGAGTTGTATGCAGCCGACGACGAGACCCGTACGCCGATGCAGATTCCGCCGACCTGGGCGACACGCTGGCCGGTCGAGGAGGTCTGGCGCGCTCGCCGCGTGGTCGCGCCATAGGAACGCCGGACCGGCGCTAGTGCGAGCCGAGGATCCGAGCGAACCTCGACAGCGAAGTCGCGTCGCGCGCGGTGCAATGCGACCTCACCCGGCCGGCTTTGCCGGTCGAGCTTCTGCCCGGTAGCGGCCGGGTGTCTGCCCCATCGTGCGCGTGAACGTGTCGACGAATGCGCTGGTTGTTGCCCAGCCACACCGGTGTGCTGTCTCGGTGACCGATGCGCCCTCGGCCAGATGGATGAGTGCGTGCAACACCCGGGTCTGCGTGCGCCACTGCGGGTAGGTCGTGCCGAACTCGGTGCGGAACAAGCGTGTGAGAGTCCGTTCGCTGGTACTGACTTCGCGTCCCAGCCAGCCGATCGAGCGTGGCTGGGCGAGGTCATCGGTCACGAGCCGGCAGGCGTGGGCAAGTCGCGCATCGCGTGCACGCGGGAGCGCGAGGGGTTGCACGTCCACGTGCCGGAGCCGGTCGGCGAGCACTGCGCGGATGCGCCGTTCCTCGTTCGGCCGTAGCCCGGGTTCGGTGCACGCGATCACCAGTTCGCGGACGAGCCCGCCGGCGGCCACCACCGATGGGACGTCGTCGCGCAGCCCGGCGATGTCGGCGCGAAAGCCGATCGAGTGGAACGAGCTGTGCCCGTGGAAGCGATGCTCGTGCCAGATCCCGGCGGGGATCCAAACGGCTCGATCCGGCGCCGCCACCCACGATCCCCGCGACGTCGTGATCGCGGCGACGCCGGTGCTGACGTAGATGAGCTGGTGCTCATCGTGTCGGTGCCGCTCGATGACGTCACCAGCTGCGTGCTCACCGACGTGGGTGGGCACTGCGGGCTCGTGGCGGATCTCCGACATAAGTAGGCAGATTACGGGAATCGCGCATGGGTCGTCCGCGTGCAGTCTTGGCGGGTGACCGTGCCCGAGCTGGACCAGACCGCCGGCACGAGCCCAGCGACGGCCGAGCCGTACGCCGCCCCGTGGCCGCGGATGCGGATCTGGGCCGGTGCGCACGCCGTCGACGACTTCTATCAGGGCTTGGTCCCCGCCGCGGTGCCGTACTTCGTCCTGGAGCGGCACGTCGGTTATGTCGGGGCGTCCGGGCTCGCTCTCGCTGCCACGCTGGGCAGCGCGTTGCCGCAGATCGCCGTCGGCGTGATCGCCGATCGACGCCGCCTGCCCTGGCTCGCACCGTTCGGAATGGCCCTGGCCGGTGTCGGCGCCGGACTGGCCGGCCTCGCGACGGCGTACCCGCTGATCTTCGTGCTCCTGCTGATGTCCGGGCTGGGCGTTGCGTTGTTCCACCCACCAGCCGGACGGGACGCGCGCCTTGCCGCGGGCGGCAGCGCCACCGCGATGAGCTACTTCGCCGCCGGCGGAAGCGTCGGGTTCTTCGTCGCACCCGCGATTGCGACTCCCGTGCTCGACCATCTTGGGGTCGGTGCGACCGCACTCTTCGTCCCGCCGGCTGTCCTGATGGCGTTCGTGCTGCTCCGCCACCAACGCCGCAACTGCGTGGTCGCCGTGCGGACGGTCGATGCGAGGGGTGACGACCGACCTGCTCTGTTCGCTGTGCTGACTTGCGTCGAAGTGATCCGCTCGACGATCTCATTCGGCGTGAACACCTTCGTGTCGCTCTACTGGATCCGCCACCTCGGCGCCTCGAGCGCGCTCGGTGGACTCGCGCTCACCCTGGAACTGCTCGGCGGCGTGGTCGGCACACTGGCCGGTGGGCGGCTCGCCGATCGGCTGGGCATGGTCCGCACAGTCCAACTCGGCAACGCGGTGCTGCCGTTCACACTGATCGCGTTGCTTTGCTGCGAGAGCAAGTACTGGGCGCTGCCGCTCATCCTGCTCGTCGGCCTGGTCACGAACGTGCCCTTCGCCGTCTTGGTGAAGCTCGGTCAGGATTACCTGCCGTCGCGTCCGGGCACGGCTGCGGGCGTCACGCTCGGATTGGCTGTCAGTGCAGGCGGTCTGTTCATGCCGTTGCTCGGACTGGTTGCGGAGAGCCACGGACCTCGCGGGGTGTTCGTCGTGCTCGCTGGGCTTCCCGTCCTGGCTGTCGCCATCTCGACCGCGCTGCGCGAACCGCAATAACATGATCGGCTATGAGGCGCCTGGTCGCTGCTGCCGCAGCGGTTGTGCTGGGGCTGCTCTCCGCGTGCTCGGCTGGTCATCGTGGACCTGACGCGTCCAACACGACTGGCGAACCGACCAGCGTGACAAGTCAGGCGGCGGCTTGCCGGTGCGACGACGAGCAGACCTGCGGGTGCTCCGAATACTGGGGCGGAAAGATCACGATCATCCTTCCCGCCCGGCTGAATACGGCGATCGCGGATTCGACGGCAACGTGCGCGGGAATTGCCGGCAGCCCTTGGGCGGATGTTCGCGCCAACGCGCCGGTCGTCATCCGCAGTGGCGTGGGGCGGGACCTGGCGCGTTGGAAACTACCCGATGGCGTCATGTCTCACCGACACGGGGAATGCCGCTTTACGCTCACACAGTCGCGCGGGATGAACGACGTCGCGAAGAGATATTCGGTGACGATCGGTTCGCACGTGGTGGCGTTGCCTGCAGATCGTGTCTACGGGAATCTGTTCATCACCCTGCCGAATGCGTTGCACAACAAGCTGATCAAGCTCAAGCACTGAGCGCTCACCGGTGCGCCGGCGGCCGTGGCGCGCCGCGGAAATCTGGGACTCCTAGTACCGGGCACACCTAGTCGCGATATGTCGGCTATCGCACGCCCCGCCCAGCACGCTCTTGATCTGTACATTGCGTGCCCACAACGCACGAATGGACGTGAGGTGGTATTTGCGCGCTGCGTCAGCACTCCTGTCTGCCATTCGTGAAGTATCGACCGCTCTACCGGGGGACGACCTCAACGCCACTTCTGCACCATTTCGGCCAGGCTCGGTTAGCGGCCTAGCTGTGCGCAAGTTTCCGGAGCACGATCCTGGCGCGGGAAGCATCCCGGCGGTCACCAGACCAGGAGGGGGACTGGTGCGCTCTCAAGCCGCTGCGTGCGTTTATGGACCTCGGGGAACGACTCGAGTGGTACCCGAGCCGGATTGGCCGCTGCTCAAACAACAGATCCAGGACTGGCGACGGGCCGACGCACGTCGCGGTTCACCACTCGAGGACTACGCGCGTTTCCTTGCCTGGCAGGACCGCCCGGTCGACGATCTCGGTCGCGCGATCGCGTTCTTCCTGCCCGTCCACGCCGGACCGCCCGACGACGCGCAGTGGCGCCGACTGTCCCGGATCGCCGTCCAGCCGATGTCACCGAATCCGTTCGACCTCGCCGTCGCGTGGGCCGCAGGTTGGCGCGGCGATCAGCACGTCGGCGCCTTCGTCCGCGGATGCGTCGGTGAACTTGCCGTGCTCGCGCTGATCGAACAGGTGCAGTTGTCCCTCGCATCGACGCTCCGCCTGCTCGCGACGCAAACCGGCCTGGCGATCGTCGAACACGACGAGGTGACGTCGATGTCGGCGGCGATCGCGATGTCGCTGCTCGGTGCGTGCGACTGCGGTCACCATTTGCGCGGCTGCGGCGGAAGGTGCGGACGGACCTGCTGTTTCCCCGTGCACGACCTGCGCACGTGGGATCCGGAAGCCTGCCATCTGCGGCCATTCATCGACCAAGCCGTGCGCGGCACTGCGCGCCGCCGCATCCTGGGTGGAGCGTTCGCTGAGAGCATGCTGTTCCGGATGCTCGAGGCCGAGGATCGGCTGCTCTGCCGGACAGTCGAGTGGGGACGCTGCGAAATCTGCGGCCGCGCCTTCGAAGGCATGCGCTGCCCGGCTGCGCATCAGGAACCCACGCTGCCGGCGCGTCGCGAGCCGCGCTCGAACCAGTTGATCGTGCCGGCCCGCGACTCCGGAATGGGTCACGTGCCGGTGCAGCGCTGGTGGTGCGCAAGTTGCCATCACCTGCACGGATCGGCGGGCCTCGCGCGACGGCGCCCCGTCAAGTGCCCGCGTTGCGGATCGATCAGCCGGGCGAGCAAGGCGGTGTGGACGCTGGCCGGAAGCGCGCGAGTCAGCGACCTGGTCTGACGATCGGCGTCACGCCCCGACGCGTAGCGACGCGGCGCGCGACACGAAGCCGCTGGCGTCGAAGGTCCAGGCGAGCATGTCGAACAGCGGTACATCGGCAGTGCCCAACTGCCGTGCGGCCACGACCGCTTGGCCGAATGCCGTGCGCTGCTCGCCCGACATGCCTGCCGTCCACGCTGCCAGGAGGGCGTCCTCGGTCGGGAGTGCTTTCGTGGCCGCGTACACGGTGACGGCTGTCAACTGCGCACCGCCGTGTCGCGCGCTGACCGCGAAGGCGTGCCGCGTGGGACGCGGAATCGGGGCGAAGTCGTGTGTTGCGTTCAGCCCGAGCGGAGTCACGCAGCCCGCGACGAAGGTCGGCCACGATCGTTGACCCGGCTCGACGGCGTAGACCTCCAGCACGGTCCCGTCCAGAGAGGCCATCACCGGATCAAGACCTGCCGGTAGACCCCTGTGCACTGTCGAGATCCCGAGCGGGGGAGGTCGCCGGTGGTACGCCTTGCACTGCACCGTGCCGTCAGGCGCCGTGCGCACGCCGATCCAATCCGGCACGCCCCACACATGATCCGCGAGGCCGGCGGCTTCGGCGAGCGCCGCCGGATCCGTGGTCGAGCGGAAGGTGATCCGCGCACCGTACCGGGTCACGGGCGTACCGGCGATAACCTCGAACGGCGCACCGCCGGCTGCGATCAACGAGCCGACGACCCGAGCCAGCGGTGCGCGCGCGGCGGGATGCGCCGACGCCAGCCGCGCCAACGCCTCGGCCTGTTGGCCCTCGTGCACCCGTCCGTCCTTTCGTCCAGGGAGAACCCATGCTGACGCTTACGAACGCTCTCACGATCGCCGGCGAAACGGTCTACCAGGACGACGCCAACCAACTGGCTGCGTTCGAGCAACAGATCGCGACCCGGCCGACCTGGCAGATCAACGACGACGGCACCGTCTCCGAGGTCAAGAGCAACACCCCGACCCAGACGGAGACGACGCCCAAGACGAAGTACTACCTCCTTCCGGAGATGCCCGTCATTTCGAAGGGGCCTGACGGAAATCCGCTCTTCTCGCTCATCATCTATCGGCGGGACGAGGCGCGCGTAACCGATCCGACGCAGGACGTCGGAGGCGGCATCCTCACGTTCACGACCGAGCTGATCTCGACGAAGTTCGATCAGGTCAAGTCCGCCTTGAACAAGCAGGCCGGCGGCAGCGACGGGAGCGACGACGTCGAGCTCGACTACGTGCAGTTCATCTCTGGTGACATCGAGGTGTCGGTGGCGGGCGAGACCGGCAC
This sequence comes from Jatrophihabitantaceae bacterium, assembly GCA_036497365.1. GTDB lineage: Bacteria > Actinomycetota > Actinomycetes > Mycobacteriales > Jatrophihabitantaceae > RYN-133. Next base: position 19,340 of record DASXJN010000106.1, read on the forward strand.
CTCCGGCGACGGCACCGCCGAGTTCGTCAAGACCGTCATCGGTAACGGGAAGCTCGGCGGTGTCGGATCCAATCGCCGTGCGGTCATGGTGAAACTGACGCAGGACGGCGCGAACCTGTTCGACCAGCTCGACAAACTCAAGACGCTGCCGATCAACATTCTCTACAACCTGACCTTCGAGCATCGACTGCTCGGCGTGAAGATGATCGCCTACTGCGACGTCGAGTCGAGCTACCTGCTGATCCAGCAGCTGTCGCAACAGGACACGAGCTACAGCAGTGGCTACGGCGGCCTGTCGACCGACCACCAGGACCCCAGCTACGTCAGCCAGGTGACCGAGGCTCTGGTGCGCAGCAAGACCATGTACGTGACCGTCATTCCCGAGAGCTCGCAGGTCGACCAGGACACCATCACTGCACTCGAGAAGGAAGGCACCGACATCCTCAACAAGGAGGTCGCCGGCGTTCTCGAAGCCGGGCCGATCCCGGACACCCTGGACCGCAACGAGATATCGAAGTTCGCCCAGACGTACAACTCTGCGCTGAACTACACGATCGACCGCGAGATGGTGCTCACTCAGACGTTCACGCCGTCGGCGAATCTGCAGAATCTGCTCGTCGGCGCCAATCTCGCGGACCTGGTCGCCTACGTCGACCTGCGCACCGCCTTCTTCACGTTCCTGCAGGTTCCGATCCGGGTGAACGCGGACTTCGAATCCAACTCGCTGGACTCGGTGACGGTGACGGTCACCTACAACCGCACGGCGATGGACGGTTCCGGCGCGCAGCAGGTTCGGGACTCGTTCAACTTCACCGACGGCGCCACGATCAACAAGTTCCTGGCCTACGCGAACTCCCTTGCCGACGTCGCCTACGACTGGTCCGCCGAGGTGCACTACAAGGGGTCGGATCAGACCTTCACGCTGTCGCAGTCAGGGGTGCACGACAACTTCCTCGTGGTCGACGTGGGACAGCTCGGCCTGCTGAACGTCACCTTCTCGCTGGGACTGCACGACGACGAGCTCTACCCGATGGCGGTCGTCACCGCGCGCTACCAATCCCACGTGCTCGGTCGCGAGGTGTCGACCGAACTCCGTCTGGACAAGAACGCGCAAAGCCAGCTGTGGAGCGCGGTCATCCTCGAGGAGCCGAAGAACGGCTTCGAGTACAAGGTCGACTGGCTGCGTGTGGACCCGGACGGGAAGACGGCACCGGAAGTCCTGGAGGGCGCGTGGGTGTCGAGTACCGCGTCCAGCGTCGAGGTCGATTCGCCGGTCAAGGAGCAGATGCATATCGCGGTGTCGTGCTCGGGCAACTTCACCAGTGAACCGAACCAGCTTTCCCAAGTCGTCGTCGCACTGCACTACGCCGATGAGACCAACAACCATGTCGTCGATGAGAGCCTCACCTTCACGGCTGACCATCAGACGCAGACCTTCGACGTCGATCTCATAGACCCGACCAAGCGCGACTACACCTACCAGTACGCCAACATCTATCAGGGCGGGGTGATCGAGCACTTCCCTGCGGACGGATCATGGGCGGCGGGTGATCCGGGTTTCATCGTCGTAGGTGAGAAGTTCAGCATGACGCTGCCCGTCCTCCCGCTGCTGCTGCATTTCGGTGACACCCTCACCGCCGCCGAAGTCGATCTGGACTACGACGACGGCAGCGGAACACCGCTCACCGAGACGTTCGTGTTCTCGGCCACGGCGCAGGACGTGCAGACGTGGTACGTCAAGGGCCAGCAGGGTGCCTCGAAGACCTTCGGCTATGTGGTGAAGTACTTCTGGGCCGACGGTACCCAGACACAGGCGCAACGACAGACCTCCGACCAGGACAAGCTGTTGATCCCGCCGCCCGCGCCGGCGCCGGTGCCGGTCAGCGCGCCGCAGCCGCCGGCGCCGCCCGCTCCAGCCGCGCCGGTCGGCGCCCCGGCGGGATGAGTCCCGCGTGCTCGACCTGTCCGGGAACGCACGAACCGTCGCCGGTGTCACTGTCGCGCCTGACAGCGACGGCGCCGACCGCTGGTTCGTGCTGCCCGGACCGCCGCAGCCGACGTCGGCCACCGATCTGCAACTGCTGCGCTTTTCTACCAACGGCGCCCTGACCGGCGGATACCTGCATCTCGGGATCGACTTCGGCGTGGCGGACGCTGCGCTCAAAGCCGCGACCGATGCACTCACCGCCGAGAACAACGGCAAACCCGTGACGTTGACGCCGCTCCCTCTGATCGCGGCCGAGGCAGATCTTGTGTTCTTCGGCAAGGACGACTCCGGACTGGTCGCGAAGCAATACGGCACGTCCCTGCTCGATGCCAACCCGCCGCACCACGGCGTGTTCGCGGTGACGCTCACCGCTGACGGGGTTCGCCTCGTCGAGGCGGGTATGCGCGCCGCAGCGGTCCCGATCGGCGTGCAGGCGCGTCTCACCACCGAAGGGCTCTGGCCCGCCGCACGCGTCACTGCCCACGTCGACTGGCACAGCGTGTACGAGCACTTCTCCAGCGAGTACAAAGTCGGTGCACTGCTCTACGAGCAGGACGTCAAACAACTCATGCAGCATCTCCAGCAGTCGCAAGCGATCCGCGTGACGGCAGTCGTGTCCGCCGCGCCCGGCGAGCCCGACGACTCGGAGGACGCTGCCGTTGCGGCCGCGCTCTCGTTCGTCCAGACCCAGCTGATCGACCAGTTCTGCCAGCCGTTGCTGCCGCTCGACACCGCGCCCGCGCAAGCCAGCCTCGGCGATGTCGGCGACCTGCTCAGCCTGGGCAGCGCGTACGAGGTGAAGGCGCTCGTCGAGATCGAGACGGCGACCGCCGACTACGACTTCCAGCAGGCGGTGGTCACGCAGCGTGTGCTCACTTGCCTCGGTTCGCTCGCCGATCTCGTCGGCGGCGCTGACCCGTCGCAGTTCATCGTCGACGCCGGCCAGGACAACCCGTTCTTCAAGACCTTCCACCTCGACTGCCGCACCGCGCGTCCGCTGGACGCCAGCCATCTCGCCGAGGTAATCCTCGACATCTCCTACGGCTCAGCCTCGGGTTCGGTGCGCATGACCGCGGACGCGCCGAGCGGTAGCTTCGAGTGCTTCGCCGACGCGTCACCATCGGGCACCTGGACGATCGCACCGCGTGCGACGTTTGCCGCGGATTCACCGGTCGATCCGGGCGTCGTCGTCCAGTCAGCGACCCTGTCGGGCGATACCCGCGATGTGTGCCTCGACCTCGACGACGCGCTCGGCATCGTCAGCCTCGAGATCGAAGCTCCGACCGACGCTCGACTCGCCGGCAGCCTCGTCACCGTCACTGAAGGTGGTGGGCGGGCCACCCGCTCGCTCACCCTCCAGCCGAGCGCCCCCACCGGCACGGTGTGGTTCCGCGATCACCGGCCCGGTGATGCGATCACCGTGTCGGGACAGCACGTGCTCACCGACACCCGCGAGATCCCGATCCCGTCGATCGTGGCCGACACCTTGCTCGTCCGGTT